>JBKEFB010000005.1:0-61470 GCA_046712405.1 Zhongshania sp.
CTGCGTGTGTGCTCGGCATTGAAGTCATGCGCAATGTCAGTGGTGATCAGGCCGCTGCTAATTTGCGGCCTGCGGCGTGGGCGAGCCAAGAGTGGACCGAAACTGACTACGTTTGGCCCTGCGCATTCAACGATATGCTCGGGCTTTATGAAGAGCGTTACGCGCTTAAAAAAGAGTATCTTTACAATATTTCACAGCAGAATTTTGCCAGTGCGCGTCGCAATAGCAACGCTCAAACTCGGCAATGGCAATTTACTGAAAACAGTTTCAGTGATGATGATATTGCCAACCCAATCATCAGCGGCAATATTCGCAAGCAGGATTGCGGCCAAACTACTGACGGCGCGGCGGTCGTTTTTTTGGCAACGGAAGCCAAGGCCGCCGAATACGCTGCTCGTCGAGGTATTGCCTTAAGTTCGATACCCACGATTAAAGGTTGGGGGCATATTAATGCGCCCATTTCCTTTAAGGAAAAATTACGTCTGAGTGAGCCCGATGGTTATATCTTCCCCCATATTCACTCGCTGTTTCAGCAGACTTTAAAGCGCGCTGGCATGAATGATTTAAGCGCCATCAATGGCTTAGAAGTGCATGATTGCTTTAATATCACTGAGTATATGATTTTGGACCACAGCGGGTTATATCCGCCCGGCAAGGCTTGGCAAGCGATAGAAAATGGCGACATTAGCCGCAGCGGGAAACTCCCGGTGAACATGAGCGGTGGGCTCATTGGTTTGGGGCATCCGGTAGGGGCCACTGGAGTGAGAATGTTGCTAGACAGTTATAAGCAAATTGTTGGTGGCGCTGGCGATTACCAGATAGACAATGCCCAAAATGTAATGACGTTTAATCTAGGTGGGAGCGCGACTACTTGCGCAAGCTTTATTGTTGGCAAGTCCGATGCCTGAAGCAATACGGCATCGCTTGCGAATAATCTCACTAGGGCTTGTTGATCTGACCCACGGCCTTATGCCTTGATAAAACGCCACAAGACAGCAGTGACCATTGGGTCACTACTGTCTATTCACACACTAGCTCGACTCTCTAAATAACCTGGGTCACAGAACCCTAAAACAGCGAAAAATACGCCCTTCTGACCTTGACGGTCGTTATTGGTTTACTGGTACTGGATGCTCATTGACGATCTTCGTCGCACCCCCTCGCTCGATTCAAATTCTCAGTGCCTTAGTGGTAAATTAATATTTTCTAGGCATTCCTTGTTATGGATGTATTGCTGTTAATTGCGCGCGCCCTCAAGGTAGATTTTCACTCTCTTGAAGGCTTGTTTTACTTCCCTGTAAACTAAGTTAGTTTCAGCTGTATTTCTGTAAATAGGCTAGGTATTTAGGTTATGGTGTATGGGTTTCGCGTGAGCCTGTCTTTGCCCCTAAGTTATTGAGGTTTCGACAGACCGCTGTTCTGTAGTAAAAGACTAACAATAAAGAAACCCAAGTGATCATAGAGGAATTGTATCAAATGCGTAATTACCAGAATTTTTACATTAATGGCGAATGGATAGCCCCCAGTGGCGCGCCCTTATTGGACGTCATTGACCCTAACACTGAAGAAGTTGCCGGTGTCATTTCACTTGGCAATCATACTCATGTCGATCAGGCAGTCGCAGCGGCAAAACATGCCTTTGCGGAATGGTCGTTTACTACGCCGGCGCAAAGGGTCGCGATACTAGAGCGTGTCTGCGAGGTATACGGTGCTCGTATGCAGGATATTGCTGAGGCGATTAATGAGGAGATGGGTGCGCCGCTGACTAGCCTTGCGATAGAGGCGCAGGCTCCCATGGGCTTGGGTCATTTCATAACGACCACGGAGATTCTGAAGAACTACGCGTTTGAAGAGAAAAAAGGTAGCACAACCATCTTGCGCGAGCCGGCCGGTGTGGTGGCAATGATTACACCGTGGAACTGGCCCATGAACCAAATGGCCTGCAAGGTGGCGCCAGCATTGGCAGCGGGTTGCACTATGGTGTTAAAACCCAGTGAAGTTGCGCCATTTTCTGCTTACTTACTTGCCGAAATTCTCCACGAGGCGGGTGTGCCGCCAGGGGTGTTTAATTTGGTAAATGGAGATGGACCTGGCGTTGGTTCCTATTTGACCGCGCACCCGGATATTGACCTTGTCTCTTTTACCGGTTCAAGCCGCGCGGGCAAGATGATCGTCAAAGCGGCTGCGGACACCCTCAAAAATGTGTCCTTGGAACTTGGTGGTAAATCCGCCAATATCATTCTTGATGATGCAGATATGCAAGAGGCTATCACTAGTAGTGTCGCCACGATGATGATGAACACCGGTCAGAGCTGTAATGCGCCCTCCCGGATGTTAGTGCCAAAATCAAGCTTGGCGAAAGCCGAAGATGTAGCTCGCAAGGCCTGTGAAGGTATTGTGGTAGGTGACTCCCGTGCGGCAAATACCACAATGGGACCATTAGCGAGCAAAATGCAGTTTGAAAAGGTGCAGGGACTTATTGGCACGGGAATGAGTGAGGGCGCAAAGCTGGTTTGTGGTGGCCCAGGCTTGCCGGATGGTATCGGTAAAGGGTATTTCACCCGAGCAACCGTATTCAGTGATGTTAACAATCAGATGACCATAGCTAGAGAGGAAATCTTTGGACCGGTGCTGTGCATTATTCCCTACGAGACAGAGGAAGAAGCCATCTCCATCGCTAACGATACGCCCTACGGTTTATCGGGTTATGTATTCTCCGGCGATCATGACAGAGCGAGTCGCGTGGCGCGTCGCTTGCGTACCGGCGCTGTCCATTTGAACGGTGCCCCCGTTGATTTAGAAGCACCGTTTGGTGGCTATAAGCAATCTGGTATGGGTCGTGAGTGGGGCGTGCACGGCTTTGAAGAATTTCTTGAAGTGAAGGCGGTTTTGGGAGACAACGCAGCCTAAACTTCACTAACTGATTTAATAGTGGTTTTATGAACCCCGGCCTCGATTGCAGCGTGGATTTGACGCCGTCAGTCGGGTCTTTTGGGGTTCATGGTAAGGAACACGGGACCTTTGCGCGAGCACGCCTAATCTCATGCGGACTAGCGTGGTGGCGCAATAATGATAGTCGCGGATATTGATCATTATTCACTGAGGCGCTGATCATCAGTAATATTATTCGCGCGCCGTTATTTATGGTTGGTAAAAGAGCAGGCTGACCTTATTAATAAAATTAATCTGCCAGTATTAATTATTATAAAATGAAAATTTTTTGTTTGCTTTAGCATACTAATAAAATCTATTTTAGCGAGTCCCACTGTTAGTACTATGCTATAAAAACAGTAAATGAATTTATGCTGTAGAAGGCCCGATAAAAATAATATATTTAGGAAAGTAAACTATGTCGATTTCTTTGCAGAGAATGATGGAGCGCGCGGCGCGGGCTAATCCCAACGGTGACTGTGTCGTGTTTCAGGGGGAGAGCCGCAGCTGGAAACAGGTGCAAGAGCGTGTTGCACGACTCGCTAGTGCGTTGCAGGCCTTAAAACTTGATGAAGGTGACAGGGTGGCGATTCTCAGTTTGAATTGCGCTAACTATTACGAGGGACTCTTTACGGTTCCCTGGGCGGGCTACTGTGTGGTGCCGCTAAATACCCGTTGGGCGCTGACAGAGAACGAATACGCACTTGATGACTCTGGTGCAAAAGTTATTTTATTTGACGATGCATTTGCCGACCAGACAAAAGAGTTACTTGAATCAGTGGCTAGTTTAACTTACGCAATATACATCGGTGGCGGTGAGTGTCCTGATTGGGCGCTGGATGTCGAGCAGCTAATAGAGACTTCTGCGCCAGTCGATGCGAGTGCTCGCGGTGGCGAAGCGATGGCGGGTATTTTCTACACCGGGGGAACTACTGGGTTTCCGAAAGGGGTGATGCAATCGCATCTGGCAATTTGGGCCAGCGCAGTCTCGGCTTTACCCGCTTTTGGTTTGGGGCGCCATTCGCGCTATTTACATGCCGCGCCGATGTTCCATATGGCCGACTTGGCTGGCAGCATGGGAGCGATCTTAACTTGTAGTGTCAATGTTATTTTACAAGCCTTTGATCCGGCCAAGTTTCTCGAGCTTGTTGAGAAGGAGAGCGTTACCCACTCTCTAATTGTGCCGGCGATGGTCAAGATGGTTCTGAATCATCCCAATATGGCGACGACTGACGTGTCGTCGCTGGAATTGATCATGTACGGTGCGTCGCCGATGCCTCCCGCGACATTGGAGCAGGTTATGCGAGTCTGGCCGAATGTCAGTCTAGCGCAGGCCTATGGCCAAACTGAATTGGCGCCTATTGCCACGATTCTACCTGCTGAAGATCATGTTCCGGGAAGCGAATTTCTGCGCTCGGCAGGTCGCCCAAGCAGCATCAGTGATATTCGTTGTATAAACGAGGATGGCATTGATTGCGCATTAGGTGAGCCAGGTGAAATACTCGTTCGCGGCCCGCAAACCATGATGGGTTACTGGAAACAGCCCGAGCAGACCGATAAGGCACTCAAAGATGGCTGGGTTTACACTGGTGATGCAGGCTACTTTACCGATACCGGTCATCTCTATATTGTCGACCGCGTTAAAGACATGGTGATCACCGGCGGTGAGAATGTCTTTACCACCGAGGTTGAAAATGCGGTGATGAGCCATAGCGCTGTGCAAGATGTTGCGGTAATTGGTATTCCCTCGGAAGAGTGGGGCGAGATGGTTCATGCCATTGTTATTTTAGTGCCGCATATGCAGGTCACCGAAGATGAGATTAAAGCTCACTGCCGCGGTATTATTGCCGGATACAAGCTGCCGAAAAGTGTGCAATTTCGGTCTGAACCGCTGCCCTTGTCAGGTGCAGGCAAGGTATTGAAAACCGAGTTGCGCAAGCCTTTTTGGGAGGGGCAGGCACTGCAGGTTAGTTAGTTGTTGGCTTAGGGCAAGGTGAGCTGCTTTTGCGGTTCACTTTGTTTGGTCCCTCAGCTTCAGACCACTTCTCCCAGCCCAACTGTTGTTACATTTTGCCAAGTAAGGTTATTTCTGATTTAGATAATATAGGCAGTTCACACTTCTCTGACATCTACCTGAGACGCACAGGCGGTAATCGCTATATTAAAAGGAACTTAGCTAACTTATTAAAAACACTGGATTTCGTAATATTTATTGCGTCAAATCTTCAGGCCATCCAGCAAGACGTTTAAGTCGAAGCTGACGCGCCCTTTGTCCACCCTGGATTTATCCGCACCTATCGCCCCCGCTGCATCGCGAATGAAGCGCCCTTGATTAACAACCAGCCGAGGTGCGCACAAGCGGAATTCTGAACCAGAAGACGGTCTTGGACGATTGCTTATTGATTACCGGTATCGTTATAGAGATGATCACAAGAGCTCTAATCAGGTAGTCAAATTGCACCCGCTGGCAAGCGATTGGTGGAGACGAGTTACGCAAAGCATTGCGTTATGCTCGATTGGAATTCTTTCAGGGAGTTGCCGTATTGCCGTTATTGCTACTCCCGGTGTTTGGTTTGCTGGCGCGACGGGGAGGGGCCAGTGCTGTTATCAATACGTCAATCTCAGTAGAATAGGGCCTCTTTCTTGGAAAACACAATGGTCAATATAAAAGACGTCGCTAAGCTGGCTAATGTATCTATCGCGACAGTTTCCCGCGCGTTAGCGCAACCGGAGAAAGTCTCAGATAAAACGCGTGAAAAAGTTATGCGCGCAGTGGCGTCCAGCGGTTATGTTGTTAATACATTAGCCCAAAATTTTCGCCGTCGGCGCAGTAATACCGTTGTTGTCATGGTGCCAGATATTGCGAATCCTTTTTTTGCCAATATTATTCAAGGTATTGAGAGGGTGGCGAGTAGTCACAAATACCGGGTGCTGTTAAGTGATACTCAAGGTAATGAAGAAAATGAGCGCGCTTGCGGCGAGATAGTCACTCAAAAGCAAGCTGACGGCATAATTTGCCTCGGTCGCAACATCCCCTTCGCCTATCGCAAGGGAAGGAAGTCAATCGACCCAGCGTGGCCGCCCTTTTTGATGGCCTGCGAGTATCACGGTGAAATTCCAGTGCCATCGGTTTGTATTGACAATGTTGCCGCCGCCGCCGAGGTAGTGACGTACTTATCGGCGCTCGGGCACCGAAAAATTGCATATATTAATGGCCCCAAAGACTCAGTGCTTTGCCAAGACAGATTTCAGGGCTACAGCAACGCCTTGCACGGTAGTAATATCCGCGTAAACAAGCACTGGCTGGCGCAAGGCGAATTCACGCTGGCCTCGGGGTACGAAGCAATGAAGATGTTGCTCGCTAGAAAGCAGCGCCCGACGGCCGTATTTTGCGCCAATGACGAAATGGCTATTGGCGCTATGCAGGCCTGTAGAGATGAAGGTCTTGTGTTACCAAGTGAGATGTCGATAGTGGGTTTTGATGACCTGGTTTTTGGGGAGTACACCAGTCCGCGACTGACAACAATACATCAACCTCGCAATGAAATTGGCGAGCGTGTCATGACCCTGATGTTGGAAATATTGGCGGGAGAAAAACCGAAACATAGTCGTATATTCCTGCCCCATAAGCTCGTGATACGAGAGTCGACGGCGTCATTATGATTTGCTGTGACCTACGTTTAATTTAAATCTTAACTTGGGTAAGTCAATGTTTCTTAATGGTGTCTGCGTTCGGCCCAGAGTGGTCTTACTAAATTCCGTATGATGCACGCTGAGCCGTTGTTAGCCTTAAATTTATAATAACGTTAGAAAACTAGTGAGCGACTTGGCCGAGATCGGCATCTGCTCTTGCGCTGATAATGGCAAGCCATGAAAAAAAGCAACTCGTTACTAGTAGCGCTATACCCGCCAGAATAATAGTGCGGTCAAAAAAACCGCCAAAGTCAGCAATTCCCAGTAGCACTATCGAAAATACAAAACGTATTAATTCCCATCGTCTGCTGTGCTTTGATTGATCGGCAAGCATGCCGATGCTGACAAGCATTAGCAGAGTAAAGGCTAGCGACAAGTAAAGCTGCATTAATGACAAGGTTGCAGATTGCGGCACCAACCAGAAATAGACGACGGTGGCCAGCATATACAGTGCTGTCAAACTGAACTTGCTTGTACGGCTGAGCTCGGGGTTGTATTTTTGAAAATTGTTGAGTTGTGATTTATTAGAGGGAAATCGCTTTTCAACATCTTCGGGGCGCCAGCCTGTTCGGGCGGTGAAAACGTTTAGCTTATCTTTTACTTTGCGTGTATACCAAGCGTCACGAAGCATGCCGGTGAAAATATGCATGTTTGCCCATAATGGGTTCCATGTGTTCAGGGGAGTAGTGATGCCATAAATTATGGGTTCGTCATCGCTTTCTTCACTATAGGTACCAAAGGCACGGTCCCAGATGCATAAGAGCCCGCCGTAGTTGCGATCGACATAACGGGTATTTTGTGCGTGATGCACGCGGTGGTTGGACGGTGTGACAAATAGCCACTCAATCGGCCCGAGCTTTGGCACAAATTGTGTGTGGATCCAGAACTGATAAATAAGATGTAGCGATGCAATGCTGATGTACATTTCAATGGGCATGCCAAGGAAAAACAAAGGAAGATAAAAAATCCAAGTGGTAAAAATACCCGTTGAGGTTTGCCTCAGTGCGGTACTTAGATTGAAATCCTCGCTTTGGTGATGCACAACATGGGAACCCCAAAATAAAATGCGTTCGTGGCTGATTCGATGAAACCAGTAGTAGCAAAAGTCGTAAAGTAAAATACCTAGAATCCAGTGAAGCGCAGAGCCGGTGCTCATGGTGAGCCACTGCCCGCTGTGTTCGATGCGCTGGAATATCAGCATGCCGATATTCAGAATGACCAGTTTTGTCAATGTGCTCAGCATGCCAAGACTCAGGCTGTTGATGCTGTCGTTGACTCGGTAGGTATTGGTTTTTCGCAGGATTCCCCAGGTGATTTCTAAAATAATCAGCAGGAGGAAAAATGGAACGGCAAAGGCTACATAATTCATGAAAATCCATATCCTTTTTTTGTGCGTTGATTAAAAGTCATAGCTGATATCCATTCCGATTGTGCGTGGGGCCGCTTTGATCGTGATGACATTGGCAAACGTTTCTGTTGTGCCCAGGCCATTAGCGACAAATTGCTCGTTGCTTAAATTTTTCCCCCACAGCGTTATTCGCCATTGCGAGTCAGGCACCCACGTTACCCTTCCGCCTAGCAGTGTGTGTGCCGGTGAGGTCGTCAGTTCGCGAGCTTGTTGTTTCTCCCAAGTTCTTGCGTCTAAGCCCCAATACAAGTCGCTTTTGTAACTTATGTCAAGACGAGCTGTGAATGTCCCTAAATCAGTAGCGGTTGTAAATTGTATCCCGAGGTTTGCCGAGGTCGAGCGGGTGTTAAAAGAGCGTTCATTTGATCTGTCGATGATAACTATTTCGCCGTCTTCAACGCGGCTGTCAAAAAACTCCTTAATGTCGTCGTCAACATAGGAAAAGCCCGCGTTCAATTCCCAGTGGGCATCGGGCCGCCAGAAAATTTCCCACTCAGTGCCCGATAAGATGACTTTGTCGACATTGGTGAGCACTTGATCTACCTGAACCAGTCCGGCCTTGGGAATGGCCACAAGCTGCTGTTTGTCACTGTAATCCATATAGAACACATTGCCATTAATGCGAAAGGTGTTGTCGAAAAGGTCAAGCTTGACGCCTAATTCGTAATTGATCAGCTCTTCGGGGTCAAATCCAATAATGTCGTCGGTTGTTGGTCGTAAGCCGCCGCCTTTCCAGCCAGCACTAACGGTAAAGTAGGTCATTGACGCATTGAGAAAATCGAAGAGTTCGCCATCGCCGGTAATATATGCCGCCGATATCATCGGCGTAAGTTGCTGAAACTGTACGTCAGATTGTTGATCGTCATTTGTGAATCGCATAGGTACTGGGTTGCCAAGTGCACCTGGAAGATTCTGAAAAGTCGGCTTCGCGCCAGCAACGAGGGGGTTTGTGGTAGAAAAATAGAACTCCTCACTGCCAGGGTTTGCTGGGATATACAGCACAGCGTTTAGCCCGTTGTCGATTTCTCCGGGGGAAAGTTGTCGCTTGCGATTTAGTGAGCCAGCCTCTTTCCACTCATGGCTGTAGCGCAGGCCTGCGGTAAGCTCCAGACGGTCGGTCGCATCCCAGCTTAGTTGGCCGTACGTTGCATAAGTACGGGAACTCACCTCAGGAACATTTGCACTACGCACGTTGACTACGACTATGGTCTCATCGGGGTTTAGACCTGCCGCAGCAGCGGCAGCGGTGGCTGTCGGGTCAATGGTGGCGTCCGACAAGCGAACACCCAAAATGCCGCCAACCCCGCCAATAGTTTCTATTTCACCGTCGCCAGAAAACTGATGCATACCAAACAAACCAACGGTCCAATTAAGACGATCATTCCCTGCTAGTCCTGACCATTGGAACTCTTGACTAAGCTGGTCTTGATATACGGTGCTGCGGTTCAGTATGTAAGCTACATTGAGTGGTGTGCCATCGAGATCAGAGCCAAACGCATTTTGGTCAAACTGCTCGTTAAGGCCGTAAGCGGTGATGCTTTTGAAATCGAAGTTGTCACCGGCATATTGCAAGTTGACGGCGATATATGACGATCTAAAATCGAAGCTACCTTGAGCGTTGCCTTTGTCGTTGTGTCTATAGGGTGTGTTGGCGACTTTATCGTAGGGTAGGCTTGCAACGTCAGCACACTGTTCGCTGTAGTTTTTGTTAGGGTGATCGGGCGTCACCAATATGCCAATGATGGGTTTCGTTTCTTCAGGACCATAGTCAACGACTTCACAGCTGGATGCACGAGGAACGTCAATTTCGCGACTGCGGGTTGCCATAATATCGACGATGGTCTTGTCGCTGGCGAGCCAGCGTAGTTGCAAGCCGTAAGCGTCGCGGTGTTCCCCAAAAAACTCTTCACCATCGACAATATTTTCGTAGTAGCCATCTTGACGGACTCGGCTGAAGACTACTTTTCCGAATAGTATGTCTTCAATCAGTGCGGTGTTATAAGCAAATGTCGTCTTTTGGCGGCCATAGCTGCCGGCGACCAGCTTAATGCTGCCATGACTTTCATTGGACGGCTTTTGGCTGGTGATAACCAGCGCACCGGCGCTGGTGTTTTTACCAAACAAGGTACCCTGTGGGCCACGCAACACTTGAATGCTTTCAATATCGACCAAATCAAGTAGCCTAGATGTGGCGTGAGCTTGAAATACATCATCGATATAGATGCCCGCAGGTTGTTCGGCCCAGGGCCCGCCCCCGCCAGTTGGGGCTACCGAGCGAATCGTAATTAGCCCGCCTTTGAAGGCGGAGCTTATGTCTAGCGAGGGCACGTGGTTTTGCAGGTCTGTGAAATTATTTATGCCGGCTTCTTCCAGTGCTTGTCCGGAGAAAGCAGAAACCGCCAATGGCGTTTCTTGCAGTGATTCCTCGCGCTTCCGGGCAGTCACCAGCACCTCCTCCATAAATCCACCTTGCTTTATTGTGGTACTTTTATCAGTGTCTTTTGCAAGCGCAGTGCTGGTATTGATCAGTACAGAGGTTGCTATCAGCGTCGTTATATAGCAGCGGTGTAATTTTTTTATTGTCATTAAGTTATGACCCCATTTATTTTTTATTGTTTAAAAGTTAACTGCGTACGTGCCGCTGGTCTGGCCGTGTTTTGTTGTTAGCGTAATGTTGCCTGCGCCTCGCCAATATCCATGGCCATCCTTGTTTAATTTTATAATTGCGCTGTCGAAGCTGCCGCGCCCACATTGCAGCGTACCGTCAGCTAGTGGACAAATCCCTAGTAAGCGTAGGTATGCGAGCAGGGGTTGAGAATGGCTGTGCATATTTCCTATTGGATAGTCTTGCATCGATAGCCAGGGATAAGCCCAGGTTTCACCTGGTCGCTCAGTTTCGGGGCTGTTCCATGCATCGGGTCCACTGAGTGTGCCAGCCCAACTCTCGGGTACATGTTTTGAGTGAGAGGCTAGGGTCATGCGACCCCACTCGTCTTGCGCATATAACGCAGAAACTGTGGATGCAGCCCAAACCAATGTCATATTGACGGAGTACCAAATACCGCCGCGGATGCCCATGCCGGCATGCGGTGAGTCGGGCAGTGGCCAAACTACTCTAGCGCCGAGGGGACTATTTTTGCGGTGCATATTATCAATAGTATCCAGTAGTTGCGCGGCCTGCGCTTTGTCGCAAGCGCCGCATAGAATCGCCCATGGCTGAACTTCAAGCCAGCATGCATCGCGACCTACAACACCACCGTCAGGTGCGTAGGCACGATCAAACCAACGCCCGTTCCATGCGGCTACTACTTTTAGACGCAGCGTTTCAGCCAATAATCGCGCTTGTTTGGCTTCAGCGTGCTCGCCAAGTTTTTCGAGCAGTACGGCAAATACTGGTAGTACCCAGGCTGCCATGGCTGAGTTCAAAACCGAACCGCCCTCCGCTTGCATGGCTGCTTTATCGCCACCACTGACCTCCAATGCAAGATCATTCCAATCGGCATTAAGTATGCGGATGTGTCCCCTTGCGCCGAGGCCAACCTGGTTTTTCAAAAAGCGGAATTGCCTTATAAGGTTCTCTTTTAAGGAAGCTGGCGCGGCTTGGTAGACAGGATGGAATGGCACGTCCTCATTGAATGCGGCCAAGTCGCCAGTTGCTATGCCATATTCTGCGGCTAACCAGAGCGCCCAAAGGTTTTGGTCAGATGGCCGGAACATTTGTGTAAAGGGAAGCTTGTTGCCGGCAAGTGCGTAAGGCAGGTCGCCGTCGGCAGAACACCAGCTGCAGGTATTGCGCAAAATCGATAGCGCCAGCTTCGGCTCGGTATAAATCAGGGGAATAGCATGCTGTAATTGATCGCGTGCTGCTGCATTGCCACCCGCGAGAAACGCATAGGCAGAGCCTTGGTTCAGGCTGTGCCCACCCAGCACCGCGTCTCGATTTGCACCACCTGAAAGGCAGGCGGCGTGCCAACTGATCTCATGGTTGCTTTCGGGTTTGAAGGAGATGTTAGCGCGGGGAATGCGCTTTTGTAGCTCCTTGAGATTGTCTTCGAAAAAGTCAGCTGTAGCAGCATGGCTGTCTGCTGTTTCAGGTAGTATGCCAAGACGGAAGTAGAGCTTAGTTGTTTTTCCGGGTTTAAGTTGAATGGTGGATACTGCCTGCAATCCTGGATTTTCTCCCGTCAATACCGTCGTGCGGGTTTGAGCGTTGCCAAGTGATTCTAGTGTCAGCTTTCGTGGTCGGCCAACGGCGTTTTCAACGGCGCTAAAATCTTCTGTTGCACTGGCGCGGTTTTGGGTGAAGTGCAGCGTATGGTTAATTGACGCTGCGCGTTTATCGCGTTGAGCCTTGGGTTCAAAGAGCTGGAGTAGGCGGGGTTTGAGTTGCCAGTGCTCAGTGTGAACAAATGTCAGCGTAGGGCTATTCGTGGCGAGCTCGAGCGTTATTTCAATAAATAGCCATGGGACGTCGCCCTCTGGGCAAAGTACTCTTCGCGTTAGGCTTAAGCCTTGTGCTGCACATTGAACGTCAAACCAGGTGCTGGCATAGGTCAGTTGGGTTTTGTCTGATGTCGGCCACAGGCCTCTGGCTGAGCCCCAGCTTTGGTTGTGAAGCTGCACAATCGACTCGCCTGTTCCAGAAACTTCGTCGCCGTAGAATAACCAGCGCTGGCCTTCTGATTCCTCATAGACGCCCACTGTGCCGTCGCTGCCCGCTTGAAGTTGTAGTGCTCGGTTGCCCATCATATGCACTCGGCGAGAACCATCCGCGATTCCGCTTGCAATAAATTCCGGCAGTTGCCGGCGCGTACGCCAATAGCCATAAGGGCTATTAGTCGACTGCATTGCCTTTCTTGGCGGGCTGGAGCAGCCGCTATTTAATGTCGCAAGCACGCCGATTGCTAAACTGGATTTTAGGAAATCACGGCGTTTGCTGGTCATGGCGTTTTGCGGCTCCCTGCGGCCAAAGTCCAGCGCAGACAATAGCAGGGTGATACATATAATAGAAGTGTGTCGAAAATATAAAGAATATAGGATACGATTTGTTTGTTGTACTTACACTAAAACATAGAGCCAGCAGAGAGATTTATGAGGCCCCCACTGATCGTAAAGCGCACGCCTTTGGAAAAACAACTTCAAGGTGGGGCTTGCGAAAAAGCCAAGCCATTAAGCGTATTCTCTGAGGCGAGCCGGCTATTTGCTCGTGGTCGCCGTGTAGATATGGTGCAGCTTGCTGAAAAGCTTGGGGTTAGTAGAGCGACCTTATATCGCTGGGTTGGCAGTCGCGAAGCTCTGCTGATGGAGGTTGTTTGGGCGGGGGTGCAGCCTATCATCCAAACGGCTGAAGCGAGTTCAAGCGCTAAGGGGGGAGCGTATGTTGCCGAGGTTTTAGCAAGTTTTATTGCACAGGTTGTAAATAACACTGCAATGAATGCCTTTCTGGATCGTGAGGGGGAGGCTGCTATGCGCTTGCTGACACTAGCAGATGGCGGTTTTCAGAAGCGAATCGTCGCATGGGTTCAGCAGTTAGTGGAAAGCCGTGTGCAATCAGGTGAATACGTATTGACCTTGCCTGCCAGCGAGCTGGCCTACGCAGTGGTTAGGCTTGGCGAATCTTATATTTACAAACGATTTATTACCGGCCAGTCGCCTGACCTCCAGACGGTTGAGCCATTGTTCAAATTGCTTTTACGTTAAGGGAAGACCATGCGCTGTAACATAATAAAAATAGCTTTTTTTGTACTCCTCAGTGGTTGCGTTGGTCAGGATGTTGCCCGTAAAGACGCCTGTGAGCGCACAATTAATCTGTACGCACGCCATGTTGATTTAGGCGAGCCCGAGCGAGTCGTAGAGCTCTTTACAGCGGATGCCCGTTGGCAGCTGGGCGAAACTAAGCTGCAGGGCCGGGATGCTATTCGTAAACATTTTTTGGCGCTAAATGAAGATGCCTCCCGCGTGAGCCGTCACAGCCAGGCAAATGTGGTGCTTGATTGGTACAGTGGGAGTGAGGCGCGGGGAACGGTTTATCTCACCCTTTACATGGGCAGCAAAAAAGAAAGTGGCTTTGCTGAAATGGCGGGACAGCCGCTGTTTGTCGGTCACTATGAAGATGAATACGTATACGAAGATAGTGTTTGTCTGATTCGTAGGCGCAATGTCATACCGGCATTTGTCGCGCAGTGATTGTTATTTTGGCTATATGCGGTTATGAGCTGTTTCTGGCGCCTGATTACGAAGATAACTGTAGTAACTGTAGTAACTGTAGTGGCTTATTTGCTGGGAAACGTTAGGCCTAAAGCAGGCGTAGCACATACCGAGAAAGTGGTTAGTGATGTTTTCAATGATGCTTGACAATAAATGTAAACGATTACATTATTGAGAGTCGGTTCGTGTGGCCATCAGACAGATATTGTGGGCACCCGCAGACGCTAATTTTTATAAGCTCGGCGGTGGGCGATAAAAACAATAATTCAAAGGAGTCAGGTCGACGTATCGTCGTCGCTGAGGGAAATAAGTCATGGTGTCACGTTCCATATATATTATCGGCCTCGCTGTTGTTAGTGTCTATTCCAGTGTGGCTTTAGCCGCAGCACAATTGGAAGAAGTCATTGTGACGGCACAAAAGCGAGAACAAAATCTTCAGGATGTACCAATGGCAATTACCGCCTTGGGGCGGAAGTTGTTAGAAGACAACGAGATCAACAACGTTGAAGATTTAACCAAGCTTGTTCCGGCAATGCGATTTACTCCCGGGGATGACCCCACAAACTCATCAATTCGTATTCGTGGTGTGGGAACAAATGTGTTCAGCGTTGCCGTAGAGCCTAATGTCTCTGTTGTAGTAGACGAAGTGCCGTTGGCGCGTACATCGCTAGCGAATTTTGAGTTCGCTGACCTAGAGCGAGTAGAAGTTTTGCGTGGCCCGCAGGGCACCCTTTTCGGTAAAAATTCTACCGCAGGGCTAGTCCACGTTATCACTCGCGACCCAGCACCTGAATTTGAGGCTTTCGCGCGCATTAGTTACGAGCGTCCACAAAATTTTCCAGGCCAACTGCTTAAATCACAAGTGGGTGTGAGTGGGCCATTGACGTCGTCACTGGGCGCAAGGATTACCGCCTTTAAAAAACAGATCAACGGTCACTTAGAAGATGTGGCCCAAGGTGGGGCTAATCTTCCTAATAGTTCGGTTAGCGGTGTTCGCGGTAAATTGCGCTGGGACCCAAGTGACACTTTCGACGCGCGTCTAGGGCTGGAATATCAGCATTCAGATGCGCAATCAACGCCAATAACCTTTCGCTATGCCAATCCAGAAAAAGCTGCCCGCAGCCCAGAAATCACCTACGGGGAAAAAAATCGAAAAACAAAAACATTGGGTACTAATCAGGCCGATTCTATAAATCAGGCCGCGTCACTGATTATGAATTGGGATTTGGACGGTTTTATAGTGACCTCCGTCACCGGATGGCGTGATTATGAAATAGTACGCGACCTGACGATTCCTGATCTTAACGGTGAAAGGGTAGATGTCACCCGTAATGGCGGTGACCGCACAATGCAAACGCTGACACAAGAGCTGCGGTTAACGTCTACAAAAAGCAGCTTGCTGGAATACACTGTTGGTGCACTCTGGTTTGACAACCGCCTAACTAATTTCTTTGAGCGGGAGGTGGAAGATATTCCCTCAAATGCTGTTGCCACTGCCGTGTTCCAAGACTCACCGACGCTGCCACCCCAGTTGGTATTGTTGCCTGGCGAAAGCTACAGTCAATATGCTTTAAACGAAGGCCGTGTAAATACCAAGAACCTTGGCGTCTTTGCGCAGGCGACCTTGCATCTTAGTGATGATATAAATCTAACGGCTGGTGGTCGCTATATCTACGAAAAACTATCAGCGTCTGGGCGAAGTGTTGCCTTTACACAAAACGATGCTACCGAGATAAACGTCGCCGAAAGCGATACCAGTGTTGCTGAAACCACTATTACCGACGAAACCATTATCGGTACGATGTCCTTGAGTTACGATTGGTCAGAGAACCGGACGCTCTATACAACCGTATCAACAGGATATCGAGGCGGTGCCTTTGATTTGTCCGACAGCGACCTTGAAGCCGCTTTCAGCGACCCTGTCGACCCTGAAACGGTTCAGTCATTAGAGTTGGGTAGTAAATCACGTTTTTTTGATAACCGATTGGAAGTCAATGTTGCAGTTTTTCAATCCATCTTTAAAGACTTTCAGGCACAGATAATCGATGTTGGTAACTCCGATGATCCGACCGTACTTGTGCCGTCGACAAAGTTCCGAACTGATAACGCCGGTGAGCTGGAAACGAGTGGTATAGAAATCGACTTTAAGGCTCAGCCGTTTGAATCACTGTTTTTGCTTGGTTCGCTGCTCTACAACAACGCAGAGTTTAACGAGTTTGTGACTCAGTGTTTTGTTGGCCAGGCACCCGGTGAAAAGGGTGGCGTAGATGTTGATAACGACGGTAGCTGCGATTTACAGGATGTATCAGGTGGAGCCTTACCCAATGCCCCTAAGAAAAGTGTGTCGCTCAGCGCGCGTTATGAGAAAAACTTCAACAATTTCGCTAGTCATGGTTACATTCAATTAGGCGGGCGCTGGTTTGATGACATTCAATTTAGCGCCGAGCAACATCCGTTGGCTATTCAGGAGTCCTACTCGATATGGGATTTGCGACTCGGATGGCAAGGCATGCAAGATCGACTAGAAATTTCTGGCTATGTTAAAAACCTATTTCGTCAAAGTTATGTTGTTGGTTTTTTCCCCCTCAGTTTAGTCAATGATCGCCGCGATATTGCCCATTTTCTCCCTATGGATGCGGACCGGACGTTTGGCGCTAGCGTTAGTTATAATTGGTAATGAGATGTTAGTGGGGGTTAAGTAAAAAACCTCGCCAATGACCTTTGCAGATGAAGTAGAGAAAAGCTAAACCTATTTCTGATGCCTACGACGCGTAGGTCTGCAGTGCACCAATACTTCAGAAAATTACTGAAGTATTGGTGGCAAACTCAGCGTTATCGAGCTTGTTAAATATAGGAGGTTACAGAACGGACTAGAGTTTGTTTTGAAAATGAAAAGCAGCTTGCTCTGGTCTTAATATATCCACACATCTATCGCCTTATTGATCATCTGGTTGGCGTTATGCCAGTAATAAGTTGATATTTAAAATTATTATATTCTATTAGCGCTGTGACGCGGTCACTAATAAGTAAGCCCGTTAAGTGAGTTCAATAGCGGTTTTAAGTGAAAACAAGAATATTCACTATCTCTCTAACTAAGGTTAGTAAGCGCAAGATAGGGCCGCTCATCGGCAGTTAATAAGCTACCTTAACGTCAGTTGGGTATGTAGCCTTATCTCTAAATAAATCCTGTTTGTATAGAGAATAATAATGACTTATTTGTTGACTAAAAAAACCTTAAAAGCGGTGTTCTTAAGTACGTATTATCTGATCGCTCTGCTGCCGGTAGTGGCAAGCGCCGCTACTGAATCCGACGGTAAACATACGGATCATCAGCACGGTGAGGCGCATAATCCACCGAATATCATCGTGATTTTGGCAGATGATCTTGGTTATGGCGATATCAGCAGTTTTGGCGCCAAATCCATTAGTACCCCGCGAATTGACCAGCTCGCCGAGGCTGGAATAAAGCTGACCCAGTTCTACGCCGCAGCGCCAGTGTGTACTCCTTCAAGAGCAGGCTTAATGACGGGTCGCTACGCGGCGCGCATGGGTATTGGGCATGTTTTTATGTATGACGCACCAGAAGGCATGCCATCATCTGAAATTACCATTGCCGAGCAGCTTAAAAAAGTAGGTTATCACACGGGTATGGTCGGCAAATGGCATTTGGGTCATCAGGATCGATATATGCCGTGGAATCAAGGGTTTGATGAGTTTTATGGCGTGCCCTTCAGCAATGACATGGCTAATTTTTTCTTTTACGAAAATCAGGAGATGATACCTGAGCCTATTGATCAGCGTTATTTAACCAAGCGCTATACTGAAAAAGCCGTGGATTATATTGAGCGTCACGCTGGGGCGCCATTCTTTTTATACCTCGCTCATAGCATGCCCCACGTACCTCTTTATGTGTCGCCAGAATTTGAGGGAAGCTCCAACGGCGGGTTGTACGGCGATGTGGTGCAAGAGCTTGATTGGAGCGCCGGTGAAGTCGTTGATAAATTACGCCAACTGAATTTACTGGACAATACTATAATTGTATTTTCCTCAGATAATGGTCCATGGTTAGCAATGGGCGATCATGGCGGCTCGTCAGGCGGGCTGCGTGATGGAAAGGGCTCTACATTTGAGGGTGGACAGCGAGTCCCGACGGTTATTCATTGGCCAGCGCAGATTGCTGGCGGTCGTATTGACGATACCATTACCAGCTTACTAGATTTAATGCCGACTTTTTCGGCAATTGCGGGTGTTCCTCTGCCAGCTGACAGAGAAATTGATGGTGCCGATATTTTGCCCATTTTGATTGGCGGTGGCGGCCCTAATAAACGGCACTTCTTTTATAATTCAGGATTAACAGCGGATATTGTCGCTTATAGAAATGGTGACTGGAAATTAAAACTACCGCAGTCTGGCTATCCAAAATTTCTTGAGCCGGTACTAAAATTAAATCTATTTTCCCACGATTTACTCCTGTTTAACCTCAATGATGATCCGTTTGAAAAAAACAATATTGCGGCGGATTACCCAGATCGTGTGGTGGAAATGCAGTACGATATTGACGAATTCAAAAAGAATATTATCGAAACTAATTCCCGTGCATTATTGATGCGATCGACTAGTTCAGACAAGGCTGGATACGGCCCAATTCTAGTGAAGTTGGGTGTTTTAGCGTTGCTGGGAATAGTGGCACTTATGGCAGTGATTTACCTTTTCTACCGAGGATTAAAGGTGGTTATTATAAAGGTCGTTAAAGAAAAGAAATGAAGTGTGTTTGGCCCGCTATTGAGAGGGCCATTTCTAAAGTCCGATCTGCTAATAAGATCAGCATATAAATAAAGGCCATAAACCAGTTAAACACATTAAATATCAGTGTGAGGAGATGTTATGAACCGAAGAGAATTATTAAAAAATGCTGCTATTTTATTGGGCGGTATGAGCTCAGCATCTGTGGTTAATGCGTTTCTAAACGGAGTTGATGGCCGGATTAATATTGCCACACAGCGATTTTCTGTTAGTCAAAAGAAAATGACGGCAGCACTTGCTGAGATGATTATACCGCGCACTGATACACCAGGGGCTATAGACGCGGGCGTGCCTCATTTTATTGAATTAATGGTATCGGATTGGTATACCGATCGTGAACGCAAAATTTATTTTGACGGACTGTCGCTACTGAATGTTTTTTGTAACAAGCAATATAAAGCGGACTTTCTTAACGCAACACCGCAGCAAAAGATCAAGGCGCTTGAGTATGCTGAGCACGATAGTGAAGCGTATACACCGGTAAAATCTAAAAATCCACTCAGTAAAGACGAGGATGAGGACAAACCATTCTTCGTGAAATTAAAAGAGCTGACAGTATTGGGGTATTACTCATCGGAAGAGGGTGCGACCGAAGAACTCAAATATAATCCAATGCCAATGCGTTACGGTGATATTGACCTCGTTGATGTGGGAAGGCAGTGGTCATCATAGTTAAGGATCGGTGTTCAATTCCAGTCAATGAATAGAGGGAGTGTGGCATGAGCGGTAAAAATAATTTTGATGCCATTGTGGTGGGGTCTGGTATTTCGGGTGGGTGGGCTGCAAAGGAGCTTACTGAGAAAGGTCTGACGGTATTGCTACTAGAGCGCGGCGCGCCGGTGCGGCATGGTGCCGACTATAAGTCTGAGCACCTGCCGCCCTGGAAAATCCCATTTGCCGGAAAGCCATTGCGGACTTTGTACACGGAAGAATACCCAATTCAAAGTAAAAGTTATGCTTTTGATGAGACCACCCGTAAATTTTTTAATAACGACAAGGAAAATCCTTACGTTTACGACAAAGATAAACCCTTCGAGTGGGGGCGAGCCAATGTATTAGGGGGGCGTTCATTGCTATGGGGTAGACAGGTTTATCGCTGGAGTGATTTAGATTTTGAAGCCAATAAAAAAGATGGTCATGGAATCGACTGGCCAATTCGCTATAAAGATATAGCGCCCTGGTATTCTTATGTTGAAAAATTTGTGGGCGTCAGTGGTGAAAAGTTAGGCTTAGCACACTTACCTGACGGTGAATTTCAGCCGCCAATGTCGATGAATATTGTCGAAAAAAAGATAAAACAATGTATTGAAGAAAAATTCTCTGAGCGGAAAATGACCATTGGACGCTGTGCAGTTCAAACCGAGGCTAAGAATAATCGCGGTGCGTGTCACTACTGCGGCCCGTGTCAGCGAGGTTGCTCGGTAGGGGCTTATTTCAGCAGTCAGAGCTCAACCCTGCCCGCAGCTGAAAAAACGGGCAATCTTACTGTTCGCACAAATAGTGTTGTCGAGGGTTTGGATTATGACCCTGAAACGAAAAAGGTTTCGGGGGTCCGAGTGATCGACGCCAATAATCAGTCAAAAACAACGTATCAGGCCAAACTGGTCTTTCTTTGTGCTTCTACTATCGCCAGTACCCAGATACTACTTAATTCCCGTTCAGAAGATTTCCCCCAGGGTTTGGCCAATAGTAGTGGTGTACTGGGTCGTTATCTAATGGATCATACGTCGGGCTTTGGTGCTCATGGAATTATGCCGGGCTATCTTGATAAATATACTATCGGCAATCGACCTAATGGTACCTATATTCCTCGCTTTAGAAATTTGAACGAGGATGGTGCTGATGTGGATTTCGTTAGGGGTTATGGTTATCAAGGTGGCGCAAGCCGTATGGACTGGAAATCTATGTCGACCCAAATTAAGGGGTTTGGCCCGCGCTTTAAGCAGGCAATGCGCGCGCCGGGGCCATGGATAGCCTATCTTAGTGGCTTTGGAGAGCACCTGCCAAATATGGATAGCCGCGTCATGTTAGACCAACACAAGAAAGACCGTTTTGGTATTCCGCAAGTTAGTTTCGACAGCGTTTATGGCGCCAACGAAAAAAAGATGAATAAAGATATGATGGCTCAGGCGCAGGAAATGTTGAATGCTGCTGGAGCAATTAATGTCAGCACCTTTGACAGTGGCGCCGCGCCGGGTAGCGCTATTCACGAAATGGGAACGGCGCGTATGGGTGATAACCCCGCTGAGTCAGTTCTTAATCGCTGGAATCAGACGCATGACGTGAATAATCTGTTTATTACCGACGGCGCCTGCATGACATCGTCTTCTTGTGTGAATCCATCAATCACCTATATGGCGTTAACTGCTCGGGCAGTGGATTACGCCGTTAAGCAATTACAGGCAGGAAATATTTAGTATGAAAACAAAATCAATGCTTAATGTTTTCACCGGTATTGGCGCGCTGTTAACCGTGCTTAGCTTTTTGTGGTGGGCCTTGGTGTATCATTTTGTTAGTAAGCAAAATGGTGAAAGCATGTGGTCTTCTGTGAATTGTCTGTATTCAATTGGTACTGATTGTAACTTCCTGCGGGCAATGGGTTGGCTGCGTGGGGTCGATCCTTATGAGCCCTTGTTGTTCTGGATGGGATTGATGATGTTACTGATTTCGCGACTAGTAATGTCTTCATTAAAGAAAGACTCGTTGGTTGAGTTGAAATGAGCAAAAATAAAAAAATAATCTTGCTGCTTATAGTGCTACTTACTGTTAGCGCAGGACTCTTTGTTGGTAATTTCGTTACTGACTTTAAGCGTGACCAGCCACAGATGTTTGCTGATCCGGTTTTTGATTCAACGCAGCCAGTATTTAAACTGGGTGAGGGCCGTTTTACCGTGTTGGTCTTTTCAAAGACTAATGGCTTTCGTCACCACGACGGGATTCCTGCCGCCAATGAGCTGTTGGCAACCATGGCCGCTGAGCAGCAGTGGGCAATAGCCTTTACTGAGAATGGTGCAGCCTTTAACGCGATTCAGCTCGCTCAGTTTGATCTGGTGGTTTGGAATAATGTTACGGGGCCGGCTTTAACCAGTGATCAGCAGCGAGATTTTGAGGAATACATTAATAGTGGCGGTGGCTATTTGGGTATTCACGGGGCTGGTGACGGTTCTCATAAAGCATGGCCTTGGTATGTGAATAAGGTCCTTCGCAGTCAATTTACGATGCATCCGCTGTGGCCCCAAATTCAGAGAGCCACGCTTAATACTGAAAACAGTAAGCACCCTGTTATCGACGGCTTGCCGGCGCAATGGTCTATGGTTGATGAGTGGTACAGCTTTGAAAGCAGTGTTAGAGCTAATGACAGTCTCGTACTGCTGACCGTTGATGAAAACACCTACGATCCAAATTTTTGGGCAATGGGTGCTGACCATCCGCTGGTATGGTCTCATTCAGTGGGAGAAGGGCGTGTCGTTTATGCTGCGCCTGGACATACTAAAGCAGTTTATCAGGATGTGCGTTATCAGCAGCTGATCTTAAATGCGATTTATTGGGTTGGTGGCGGAAAGCCCTGACGGGTTTATATGGTGTAGCGTTGCACCTGAGATAAGTTGCCTAGTACCGTATTTATGACGATTCTAAATCCTCAGTTTTTATACAATATTTTGTCTGACAGAGTGAGTTAGGGTAGCAGGAAGACGCTACAGCTGAAGAAAAGCTTAAGATGCTCCACCTGCAGCTTGATATTGACGCTACCGATGCCTGACGTAGTTTTCGCACCAATCAAACTGCAGGGCCTCTCCTACGGTGAGCTACCGTGGTGTATAGACAGACCTCGCGGAGAGTCACGTAGACTTTCCCCAAGCTTGCCTTCACTAGCGGGCGAAGTCGGCAACTCGATTGTATGAGCGAAAATCAGAGCTCGATAAAGTAGCTTCCCTGTGCAGTGTAGTTTGCATGGTGCCGAGATTCTCGAAGTAGCTAGCTAGTTAGCGTTTCCCCGTAATCATCAATATTTTCGGCTTTTATGAGCTGGGTCGGCTGCTACAGTCACCTGGCGAGCGAGGTATTTATGAATAGTGTTACGAGATAAGCCTGTGCGTCTGGCAATGGCCCTGATCGGCTTTCCCTCGCGGAAATGCCAGCGTTGAATCACCTTGAATAATGCCACGTCTATCACTCCTGAATTCCCCTGCAGTCGTCCTGCGGGAAAGTGCTAAACGTGGGTCAAAATCCGATGTAAATACGGGTACTTAATGGCTCAGTATTGGATACCAATTAACCAATATGGTTCATGCGTGCTAAAACTCAACGGTAACGTGTTACCAGATATATCTTTAATCATGAATTATCTGAAACAGCTTGTCGTATTTTCGTGTGCACATTTTTACGATCAACCAGCCAGATTACGCCAAAAATCGGTAATAGTAACAGCGGTATAAAGGCGACTGACTGGAAGGATTCTACCGAGGCATAACGTACCACTTCAGTCATAGCTTCTGGTGAAAGCTCAGCTAATTTATCTGCACCACCGGCGGCACTGGCTTTGGCCGCATCGAAAATTCCGCCCATATGGGGCAGTACAAACTGAATCGACATACCACCCGCAAAGCCCATTAAACCCATTGCCATGGCGCCGCCGCGGGGAAAACGTTCTGAGGAAATGGCTAACATGGTCGGCCACAAATAGCACACGCCAACACCCCATACTGTGGCTGCTGCAAATGCCAGTACTGGCGATGTTGCTAAACTCAGCAAGTAAAGCCCAAGCCCCGCAAACAGGCAGGAAACAAACATCAAGCCTACCGCGGAAATACGTTTGGCGATTGGTCCAGCAAAGTGACGCATCACGAACATTAAGGCACTAACGTATACAAGTAATAGAATACCCTGCATACCGACAATATTAGACAGTGCGATGTTTACCCACTGGCCCGGTGCGAGTTCTGCTGCAGATGTGAGGAACATGCAGCCCCAAAAAACCCAAAACATGGGGCGACGCAGTAGCTCGCCAAACATTTCACGATAACTGACACCATTTGCCACTCGCTCGGTAACAGGGAACTCGGCACCGGAAACCATCCATACCAACACCAGCGACGGCAGCATAAGTACCGCCATATTAAGTTCCCATGGTAGACCTGTGGCGCTAATCATTACACCCAGTAAACCACCTACTACGATACCGGCGGGCCACCAAGAATGCAGAATATTTAGTCGGTGGGTTTTCTCTTCTGGGTACAGTGCAGCAACCATTGGGTTAGATGCCGCCTCTACGGCGCCCCAACCGAGGCCGGTTAGTAGTAAACTAATTAATACAATGGCGTGCACACTGTCGCCTTGGGGGTCGTAGGCCGCCGCCATTAGACCGAGGGCACCCGCGACGTAGCCGAGCGCTGATAGCAATAACATGCGCTTCATGCCGATAAGGTCGACGAGTGCGCTGCCAAACAGTAGCGTGAGTGCAAAGCCGGTAAAGGTTGCCCCGAGTGCCTCGCCAACCATCGCTGCAGAATTGGCAAGGTCAATAAAATTAAAAATTTCGCTCTGCAGATAGCCAGCAATATTGGCGCGTACGGCAAAACCCAAACCAATCATAAAAATGGATAGATTGCCTATGAGGTACAGGCGGCGGCGGTCTATGTGTGTGTCGTTCATACGTTCACTTCCATTATTATTAATCCAATTTTTTCTTATTCGGTAATATTTAAAAACTGATCGCCATCGCGCTCAGGGTATCTTGGCGCAGTAGTTGCTAAATCGCAGCGACATCAGGTATGTCGCCACCTCTGCAGGGAAATTGAATGATGAATATTATTGGAGATGATTTTTTTAAAAACCCAAGCAACTGACGTCGCCCTACTTGATATATAGCTCGACCAGTGAAGAAGGCTTAATGATAGCGTATGTTTTGTTAGCGGTAGCTGCAGATAAAAGCTGCACGTCTTGCTGGCTCTTACTACTGAACCTAAATAGGGGTTATTGAGCATTGCCTTAGTCCAGCCCTAATATTCTTAAATTGGCGGCTTCGTTATGAGCGCCGCCAGCGAAGTCGTCAAAGGCTTTGTCGGTGGTGCGGATAATGTGGTGATTAATGAATTCCACACCTTCGCAGGCACCGTCTTCAGGATGCTTGAGGCAGCACTCCCATTCCAATACCGCCCAGCCATCGAAATTATATTTGGCGAACTGACTAAAAATGCCGTTGAAATCGACTTGGCCATCCCCCAGTGATCGGAAGCGACCGGGGCGATCTTTCCAGCCTTGGTAGCCACCATAAATACCGCTGCGGCCATTGGGGTTGAACTCGGCATCTTTTACATGAAACATCTTGATGCGGTCGTGGTAGTAATCAATGAACCGAATGTAGTCCAGTTGTTGTAATACGAAGTGGCTGGGATCGTAAAGGATATGGCAGCGAGGATGGTTGCCCGTCGCTTCCAAAAAGCGCTCAAAGGTTACGCCATCGTGCAAATCTTCACCTGGGTGAAGCTCATAACAAAGATCTACACCGGCAGCGTCAAATGCGTTAAGAATAGGGAGCCAGCGCTTGGCAAGTTCTTTGAAACCTGTTTCAACCAAACCCTCGGGTCGCTGGGGCCACGGGTATATGGTGTGCCAGAGTAGGGCGCCAGAAAAAGTAGCGTGTGCTGTTAAACCTAAATTTTTACTGGCCTTGGCGGCGAGCATTAATTGCTCGACAGCCCATTCTTGGCGAGCTTTGGGATTGCCGCGTAAATGCACTGGGGCAAATCCGTCAAACTGCTCATCGTAAGCCGGGTGGGTTGCCACTAGCTGGCCTTGCAAATGGGTAGACAGTTCAGTGATCTGGACACCATTTTCCGCGCAAATCGCGCGCAGCCCGTCACAGTATTCCTTGCTCTCAGCGGCTTTGGCAAGATCAATTAAACCAATCTCCCACGTGGGGATCTGGACACCTTTGTAGCCGAGATCACTGGCCCATTTAGTGATGTTGGCGAGCGTATTAAATGGCGCTTCAGGACCGGCAAACTGGGCGAGAAAAATCCCTGGACCTTTCATTTTCGACATAGTGACATCTCAATCGTTGCTGCTAATTAATAGTTGGGTAGCTTGTGCCATTTCACATGGCTGGCACTGGCGGCGACGGCGTTCTCAATAAAACTCATACCGCGCACCGCCTCCCTGATGCTAGGGCAATCCGCACTGCGCTCATCAAGCGGGGTACCATTTTCTGCGGCGCGGATCTGGCCGATAAAGGCCATATAGATATTGGCAAAGGCTTCCAAATAACCTTCAGGATGACCGCTCGGGGTGCGGGTATTTACTGTTGCCAGTGAGCTCAGGTAATCAGCGCCGGTTCGTAACATTTCTGTCGGCCGATCTGGCCACTTTAGCCACAGGGTGTTGGGCTCTTGTTGGCTCCATTCCAAACCGCCTTTTTCACCGTAGACGCAGATTTTAAGTGCATTTTCTTCACCAACACTCACTTGGCTTGCCATCAAGACGCCTTTGGCGCCATTCTCAAACTTGAGCAAGATGGAGCTGTCATCGTCGAGGTTGCGTCCTTCGACAAGGGCGCTGAGGTCGGCGCAAATTGCGCTGATATAGTGGCCGCTTATGTATTCGGCAAGGTTTGCCGCGTGTACACCAATGTCACCCATGCAGCTGCTGATACCTGCTTGCGCAGGATCTAGGCGCCAAGCGGCCTGTTTATTGCCGGCATCTTCTTGGCGGTCCGCTAGCCAGCCTTGGGGGTATTCCACCACAACTTTACGGATTGCGCCGAGATCCCCCGCCGCCACGCGCAGCCGTGCTTCTTTAACCAGCGGATAGCCGGTGTAGGCGTGGCTGAGGCCGTAACGCAGACCGGTTTCGCTGACGATCTCGCGTAGTTTTAGTGCTTCGTCTAAATTAAAGGTTGCGGGTTTGTCTGACATCACATGAAAGCCCCCGCGCAGCGCAGCTTCGGCGACCGGAAAGTGCAAATGGTTGGGTGTAACAATGGCGACAAACTGCATGCGCTGCGTAGCAGGCAGCGCAGCCTCTGCTTTCATCATTGCCTTATAGTCGGTATAGACACGGTCAGCGGCGAGGTGCAGCGCACTGCCGGTGCGGCGTGCACGTTCAGCATTGCTGCTAAAGGCGCCGCAGACCAGTTCTATCTCGCCGTCTAAGGCGGCGGCCATGCGGTGTACAGCACCGATGAAGGCACCTTCGCCGCCGCCGACCATCCCCATTCTTATTTTCACAATACCTTGTTCCTTTAATTTGTAGTGACTATGTTGTAAATGTAATGATTAACACGGTGTTCTTTCGTTATTGGCGAGTCTATTGATTTCTTTAATATCCTAATCTAGACAGTCGGGCTCGCTATATTAAAGGTTCCTGACATGGGGCGGCGAGAAGGGTCGTACTTAACGCGCTTTTGACTTCCAGTTAATTGTTAAAAACACTTTTTTAAGTATTTGGTATTTGTGTGGAGCCCATTATTTATTGTCGCGATCTTGCTTAAAGCCGGGGAATGCCGCTGCTTAATGGAATCAAAATGTAACGTTTTTCAATATAATTGTAAACGATTACATTTTACTGGTTTAATGATGCGCATCCAATACAAAAATACCAGTATCATAAATTCTGTATTTTAGTGACTTAGCTGATGTTCGTATTTGTGAATTTATAGTATTAGCCAGATTTTATGAGCTCTGAGTATGATGTATCCTAAGCTATAAAAAGTGGCTGCAACAATGATCGTCGGGAGCCAGTAGAGTCGCTCGATCTGCCTCGTTAAATTGGAGAAAGCGCACATCGCGGACGTATTACGTAAGTGTTTGTCTTGTGGGGATTTGGCGTACGTTTTTGCGGCGTTAGATCAGCATGATAAATCTATGTTAACTGCAGATTGCAGCGCCGATTTTTAAGTGAGTCTCGTATATACCCTCAGTTTGACTGGCACGGCGGCTGCCGAAAACATACAGCTATTACCTGGTGTATCCAGCCACGGCGGAGTCATACTATTACTGATAAGTGGCATAAACCAAATGAAATTCTTAGCTGCCATAACGCCGGTGGCGTAGCAATATTGAAGTTAATTGCTGGCCTGTTGTTACCAGTTTTGTTTTGTCCCACGGGGGGGCAATATAAGTAATGCCGGAAATTTTCTCCTATGGCCTAACGTGTTGTGCATCGGTGGAAGTTGGATGAGGCCGATATTCGCAATAAAAATTGCTAGGGGATTGAGCCGTAGGCTCGTGTAGCGGCCTGCTAAGTCTTGGTGAGTAGGCTTGTTATTAAACCGTATCGCGATTTAGCGATTGTTCTAATCGGACTGGATGTGGTCTTTGGTAGGTAAGTTGTGAATAAAACTGTGCAGATAAACAATATACCGCTAGGGGTTCGGTTAGTTGGAGATATTGGCGGAACCAATGCGCGTTTCGCTTTTGTTGAAGAGGGAAGTAAAGATTTAAATCGCATTGAAAATTTTCCCTGCGCAAGTTTTCTGCACTTTATTGATGCCATTCGTCATTATATAAAACGCAACGATATTAAAAATATCAATTGCGCTTGTTTTGCGGTTGCGGGCCCCGTTGGGGAGGATTGGATCGATTTGCCCAATAACCATTGGGCTTTCAGTTGCGGTGATATCGGGGCTCAGTTGGGTGTTCCAGTTAGTATTATTAATGATTTTAGCGCCCAAGCACTTTGCATTAGTGCTTTAGACGAAGGGGAATTAAGGTGGCTGGGCAGTGCGCGACCACTGTTGGCTGCGACAGTAAAGGCTGTTCTTGGTCCAGGTACGGGTTTGGGTGTATCGGCAATCATGCCCTCGGGAGATATCGTCCCCTCCGAAGGTGGTCATGTTGGTTTTGCTCCACAGTCACCTCATGAAATAGAGTTACTAAAGCAGTTGTGGACGCGTTACGAGCGAGTTTCGGTTGAGCGAATTTTGTCGGGAATGGGCTTAGCTAATCTTTACTGGGCAAATTGCCGGCTAGCGGGATTAGAGCGTGAACTTGATGCACCGGGAGTGACTGCCGGGGCGCGGGAGGGTGATGAGTACTGCCGGCGGGCAGTAGATGATTTTTACGCGATTTTGGGTTCCGTAGCCGGTGATCTTGCCTTGTCTATGGGGGCTACTGGTGGCGTGTATATATCGGGCGGAATAGTGCCAGCGATGCTTGATTTACTCGATGAAAATATCTTCAGGGCACGCTTCAATGATAAGGGACGGTTTAAGCGTGTTTGTGAAGATGCACCATTGGCTATTATCTTGGTTGCCTATCCGGGGTTGCTTGGTTGTGTTGCTGCATTATGAACTTCCCCGACTTTACTAAACACTTTACTGGGTTATCGCCGGCATCTACTTTAGTCAAGCTGGGGTTTCGCGATGAGCTATCAAGTAACGGTGCCCATGCGCGGCACCGCCTGCTCTGCTGTTGAGGTTTACTGCACTTCGAATCCAGTGGAATATGATGGTCGATATTTGGCGGTGCTTTACTAGGTGATTTGCGCTGCATTCGGCACGAACTGGCACTCAAATCATTATTGGGAGAGAAAATAGACTTTTTTTGCATTGAGCTCGCAGCGCCATTTAGAATTTTTTGTGAGGCAGATGGGGCTAAGCGACGGTACGGTGCCCTGAAACGGCCACACGAATAGTGCATTTTTTAGGGATATTCAAAAAGGTTATGCCGTTCGGCAGACCCTTTTTCTAAATCATTTCAGCTTCAGCGGTCCTCCTCCGTTGTTGTCACAAATGAAGTCTACCGCATCCTCAAACTGGGCGTAATTCGCTCGCTGGCGGCTATTAAGTATCGTAGTGGCTTCGCCGCAGGTTATTCTCTCGCCGGGCTTATCGATCAATGCCTGAATTATGGCCCAGGTAGCTCGATAGTAGTCATCTTTATCCGGCATAATGGCCAACGAAATACGCGAGCCCTGCTGCCCATCCGTTCCCACCACATCATATCGATAAAGAATAGTCTGAGGCTGCTCATCTACTATTCGTGCTCGCTCTCCTCTGAGGAAGTTCATCGCAATTTCAAAGATCGTGGTCTCCGCGTCTGCTTCGCGCTCGTGGCGAACTTGAATGTCGCTCACCAGTACCATGGCGTCTTCAATACTTAAGCCGTCGAAGGCCATCTCTCGTGGTGCTGGCACCGCACCATCGGCGGAAGGCTGCCCCCTACCTCCACAAGCGCTAAGCAATATACTTAGCACAGATATCATTAAGATATTTTTCATATAGTTAAGACCGTTTTTATTGATGTATTTTATTGCTATAAATTGAATATTAACCCAGTAAGTAAAATACTAAAAAACGTATCGATTTAGTGAATAATGCATTGGCTGCATTTAACCTATTGAGAAGATGGCCAGCTATCTCTATTCGGAACCGTAATGCTCACCAGCTTAGAAAGATAGTTATTTTTGAGCTATATTCGAGATATGGCTTCAACGTGACTATTTCGCTCGACCGGATTGTAGTACATCTCAATAAAATCGAATATCGCAGTCTTGGCATCATCCCGAGTCGAGTTGACCGTGGGTTGTGTTAATCGCTTTTAAAATATTGCAAAGAAACTTTCAGACTGCCGCGTAGCCGTGACGGTTTTCTCGGCGACTCATTGAGGGACTCAGGTTATAGGCCTTCATAAAAGCGAGGTAATCTAAGCTGTCGTATGACTATTCTGATCGCTGTGTACTGACTGGATCTATACCACTTTAGTTGACAGTAAATAACTGTTCAACAGAAGGGGCTTCGATGGGGCTAACAAGAAAGAAGTATTATGACAACTACGGCCGGAAGTCTGTCTGCGGGTGCGATTATTTCCTGATTCCTGATTCCTGATTCCTGATTCCTGATTCCTGCAGCTTTGCCTGGCTTGTACCGTTTTTGCCGTGCTAAGACGCGATTCCGTCCTATTACAGGGAATGCTATTTATTAAACTGTATTGGCACCCTTAATAAGTAGAAGCTCTTACAGACGCGATGTGTCGTAGCGGATTAATCTTTTGAGTGGCTAATAATTTAAAATTAATGGCAAAGGAATAGTCTATCCGGACCTTCCTTCAATAAAAAAGGATGACCGCTAATGCATAGCTACCTTCGTAGAAAAATTTGGCACCAATGGTTATTAACATCCGGCTCAGCATTAATACTGAGCACAATAGCATTGCCATCTGTAGCGGCAGAGCGCGCTCTCGAAGAAGTCTTGGTCACGGCGACCAAGCGCGAACAATCGTTAAATGATGTTCCTGTTGCTATTTCTGCCTATGATAATGAGCAACTTAAAAACTCTCAAATTCGCGATGTGGGTGAGCTTACCGCTGTTGCCCCCTCCTTAAGTTTTGGTACTAGTGAATCCTCTGCAGGTGGTAATTTAAGCCTTCGTGGCATGGGCACCTTAGGCACCGAACCTGGTTTAGAATCCTCCGTTGGCGTTTTTATTGATGGTGTTTATAGAAGCCGTGCGGGTGTGGCCATCGATGAGCTTGGTGAAGTAGCTAGGATTGAGGTGCTTAGAGGTCCTCAAGGAACACTGTTTGGTAAAAACACATCGGCAGGCTTAATTCAAGTTATTACCAAAGCGCCTAATTTTGAAGAAATCGAAGGCTTTGCCGAGCTTACTCTTGGTAATTACAACCTGAAACGCCTTGCGGCTGCCGTCAGCGGTCCGCTGGTTGCCGATACATTAGCAGGGCGAATTGACGCAGTGGTCACTGATCGCGATGGTTATTTACGAGATATTAATAGCAGCGACACTTACAATGATCGCAATCGTTATATGTTTAGAGGGCAACTCGCGTTTCGAGCCAGTGATACACTAACTGGGCGCTTTATTGCTGACTATAGTGATCGAGCCGAAATGTGCTGTGGAGCCAGTACCGCGAAAAAAGCGCTTGGTCCGCAAGATGTCAGCACCCTCACGTTAAGCAATCCCAATGATAAGGGATTACCTGATGGCTCTGATCCCTACAGGCATGAAATTGCTGTTAGTAGTGGACGTGAATCGACAGAAGAAACAACACAGTGGGGCTTGTCGCTTGAGCTGAGCCTAGATCTTGAAAAGGCAACCTTAGTTTCAATATCCGCCTATAGGGAGTGGGAATATGTCGCAGCTGGCGAGCACATAGATTCAAGTGGCGCCGATCTTTTCTACTATGACAAAAGTAATCCCCAGCGCCGTAAATTTGAAACCTTAACGCAAGAACTGCGCTTGCAGGGATCTTGGGACGGTGGCAGTTGGATGGTCGGCGCATTTTACGCTGACGAAGACTATGGTGGTAAATTTACCGCCCGCTACGGAGCCGACCTGAATAATTACGCAATACGCTTCTTTGCCTCAGCGGCTGATCCTAGCGGTGCAGGAACCTTCGATTATGTCACGCGAACAGCTGCGGGTGGCAACGCCTTCATAGCCGGTGATGGCGTGAATGATAGTGGCGGGCAAGGCTCTCAAAGTGTATCGATATTTACACAAGAGGACTTTGATCTTACCGAACAATTATTGCTAACAGTTGGCCTGCGCTACACCGAAGAAGAGAAAAGTATTAGCTTAAACGCGATGAACGAGTTTGGCGCCGAAGGCAACCCCTGTGGCGGAGCTTTTTATAATCTTTCAACAGGCAAACCTGGCGTAACGCAGCAAGCCGTTAGTATTATTTGTGGCATTTCCGCGCTAACCCAGCCACTCCTCGCTACGGGGAATTACACTACGGATAATAGTGATGAAGAGCTAACAGGTACAGTAAAGCTGGCGTACACTTTGGCCAATGACACGCTAATATTTGCGAATGCAGCAACTGGATATAAATCGGGAGGTTTTAATCAGACCCGTCTGAGCATGAACCCTGCGGCGCCGAATGCCAATGACCTAGCCTTTGCACCTGAAACAGTGACTACCTATGAGCTGGGAGCCAAGGGGTATGCTTTTAACCGCACCATCTCTCTTAATGCCACGCTATTCTTCAGTGAATTTGAAGATTTTCAGCTAGGGCAGTTTAACGGCACCACGCTAGAGACAGTGAGTGTTGATAAAGTAGAGTCTCAAGGCGCCGAGGTTGAAGGAACTTGGCTGGCAAGCGACAACCTGATGTTGACTGGTGGCGTTGTGTATACCGACAACCATTATCCTGATGATTCCAACATCGACACTGTTGCTCCTACTGACGGCGGAAATCTGCGCGCAGGCGCTCGGCTTAGTCGGAACTGGGTATCTACTGTTGGAGTGACCTGGTCAGTACCAGTAACAGATAGCGTAGTGAGCAGCTTTCATCTGGACGGTCGTTATACCAGTGACTATTCTTCCAATTCGTCATTAGGTAGCGATTTTGATGAGCCTGCCTATACCGTCTTTAACGGCAGGGTATCAATTGCGGATATTGGGCAGAATTGGTCTGTCGCCCTATGGGCCCGCAATCTCACTGACGAGGGATACACCCCTATTCAATTTGATCCGCCACCGATTCAAGGTCGGGCTGGCGCTGGGCGTATTGGCGCCTTCATTGGCGAGCCTAGAACCTTAGGAGCTAGTGCTAGATACAACTTTTAACATCTAGATTAAAAGAAACATCGCTTGGCCCCGCATTAGCGCAGGGCCTTTTTATTTTCGAACCCCACTGCCTTTATATGAGTAACACAATCACGCCGCACGCTTAGTATTTCATCCCAATGATTTCTGAATTGCACAGGATTTTGATTCACTGCCATCAGCTCTTGACAAAATAGGGTCCCCGCAAGCTATACAGTACTAATACAACTGCAGCTAGCACTGCTAAAATCAATCGCTAGTACATGTGGCGCATCTTACTATAAAATTTCCTGTGCTGTGCGGCTCTAACCGACTAATAATTGGTGGCACTCATCAATCCCGGTTAACAATCCCGTATCAACCGCAGTGGGCCAGCCGCCTTAATCGATAATTCTCAAAGTGCCTATTGAGCTCTCAATAGCCATACGCTCGCCTTGAGAGCGCCTTTTGTACAAAAAACCACTCTATATAGCTTCCGCTACTGATCTGAAATTAGAAGGGGTTCGAATGTGCTCTTTGACTCTACTGAAAGCGTGCAAACACTCTTAATGCATCGGGGTCAGCTAGGGTGTCGCTAGGTACCCATTTATCTATGCAGGCGCTATCGAGAGTTCCCGCAACACAAGAATCGGTAAGAGCGTTCAAAAAAGCCACTAATTGAGAAATTTGCCCGTCGGTTAACTCAATATTTTCAACAAGTCCAGGCATGTCATTTATCCTATCAGTATTCAGCTTGTCAAAGGCTGCCTGCGTATTGTCCGTCATGTCATTACTTTGTACGCCAAGTTGGCTAACATTGTTGGCCAAAGAGTAGCCGTATACTGCTGACTCCACGTCCAAATGATGCCTAACTATTCCTTCTAAAGATTCATACGCGCCACTGTGCCCGTAGGGCTTCGTCACGGCAATATTCAACAAGGTAGGCGTTCTAAAAGCGAATCTATCTGCTTCTTGTTTAGTGACTTTGAAGCGGCCAAAGTCATTGGTGCCCGTGCTTCCATCGCCTTTGCCTCGACCGATTTGTGGGATAGCTAAATTATGAAATTTTTCATCAGTAAAAAAGTCTCCGCTGTGACAGCTCGCACAATTGGCGCCACCTTGTTCTTTCGAAGCATAAAACAACAGCGCTCCTTTTTTCGCTTCTAAACTAATGGCATCACTCTCGCCTTCTATAAACGCTTTCCATTGATTATCGACAAACACTTGAGAACGTTCATATTCGGCAATCGCATTAAAAATATTCGCCTGCGTGATCAGTGATTCTGGCGTACCAGTGCTATCTTGATAGCCCGCTTGAAACGCTGACAACCATTCATTTTTAATAAGGTCGTTATTCTCACCACGCAAACGCGCAACAAGATAGTCACGGATCCCAGTATTATTGTATCCACTTTTATGGTGACCTTTCATCTCCTCCGGAGACGTAGCCGGGAAACGTGCTTGTGCATTGGTCAAATTTGTCGCAGAAAGATCAGCGGTTTCTCTGTTAGCAGAGTCCGGCGTAAGGATGGCAGCCCCGGCACCACTAGTGCTCTCGACACGTTCAATTCGCCCATCATTAAAAATCACGCTGTCCCACATCCCAATATTAAAGATCGTTGGTACGTTTCTCGGCATAGTTGGGCCGCCGTCATAGCCGACCCCTGATGAGGCATGTTTTCGGCCGGGTCCTAGCAAAAATGGTTCGGCGGACTCTACGCCAATCGCTAGCGCTAAATTATCGCCACCGCCTAACCGAGGGTGGTGACAACTTACGCAAGCCACATCCATTTCACCGCTTAAGGCTTGAGTGAAAAATAATTGCATACCTAAGGTTACGAGCGGAGACCCTACGGTGGGTAAATCACGATTTTTACTAGGATCTCCTGTTAGAGATAGCTCAATCGTCTTTGTCCTTAATTCGCGCGTTACCTGCATATCTTCAACAAAAAGGGAGTCATTGCCCTCATCGTTTTCTGAACATGCGCCAAGCAATAAGCCGGAAATTAAAAAAACACATCTAAACTTAGGTATCATAAAATCCATTTATTATCGTCGGAATCTGAATATGAATATGAATCTGAACCTGAACGGATATTTATGGATGGAGAAATCATATAGAATTCAGGCTGTTATTTAATAGTAATTACTAATTCTATACCGGAAAAGAAATTAAGTTATAGATTGTTTTAGATAAGCTATCATAAGTTATTTTCGGATTTCGTGCCTTAGCTATAGCCCTCCACAGCATAAGAAGCACCTTTGGCCTTTATGGGGCCCTCGATACTTAAGGCGAAATTGTAGGTCTCGTTGTCATTGCTGAGTTCAGCTTCAAATAGCTGCATCGTTCCAATAACCATTGCCCGCTTGGTTTCTGCTGGTCAGTCCTCTGTGGATAACGTTTTTTCAGTCGCGGGCCTTCCTAATTGTTTGACGGGACCGCGGAAATTATAAAGGGTTTGCGCTGACACCTCTTCTGTTCAGCAACTTCCGCTTTGGTCATGCTAAGCGGGGGAGTTAATTTCTTTAATGTTGACCCTCTACGTTCGCTCGAATAACGGGCCCTTTTTTAATCAAAATCGCCCCCTGACCCTTATTGACATCATTTTTTAAAGAGTGATAACTAGCCTAATAAAGGCGGTGGTTCTCGGTACTGCGCTAGTAAAAATATAGATAAAGTCACTTGCCTAGTTATAGCTATCCATAATACTGTATGCATACACAGTATATCAATTGGAAGTAGCTATGAACGTTTCAATATTCAGCCGAAGCGCTCGGTTTAAGCGCCAACTCATTCCGCTATTCTTAGATCGTATTTCAGCAGGCTTTCCGTCACCAGCGCAAGATTATATCGAGCGAACACTGGATCTGAATGAGCTTTGCGTTAAGCATCCTGCGGCAACATTCTTTGTTCGAGTTCAGGGCGACTCGATGATAGGTGTGGGAATTTATCCCAATGACGTGCTATCCGTAGATCGTTCATTGACGGCGATACATGGCGATATAGTGATTGCCTGCCTTGATGCGGAGATGACGGTAAAAGAGCTTGCTCTCAAGCCGACTATGAGACTTATCCCCAGAAATCCGGCGTACGAGCCCATAGACGTCAGCGACGGTAGCGACTTGGAAATCTTTGGTGTTGTGACTAATGTGATTCGGACGATTCGTCGCTAATGAGTCAGAATCTTTTTGCGCTGGTCGATTGCAATAACTTCTACGCGTCTTGTGAAACCTTGTTTCGGCCAAAATTACGCGGTCTCCCCATAGTGGTGTTGTCGAATAACGATGGCTGCGTTGTCGCTCGCTCTAAAGAAGCCAAGCTACTGGGTATAAAGATGGGAGTACCAGCCCATCAAATAGCGATGATGATTAAGCACCACAATGTCGTCATGTTTTCGTCGAACTATGTCCTTTATGGCGATATATCCCACCGAGTGATGACTACGCTTGAGGATATGGCGCCAAGCGTTGAAGTGTATTCCATTGATGAAGCCTTTTTGTCGCTTACGGGACTACGCAATCAAAATGATATCGTCGCATATGGTTTGGATATTCGTGAGCGCATACAGCGCTGGGTCGGAATCACCGTGTGTGTAGGCGTTTCAACAACCAAAACTCTTGCTAAATTAGCAAACCATGCAGCCAAAACTTACCCCGCGACTGGCGGCGTCGTCGATTTAACCGACCGTCAGCGACAGAGAAAATTATTAGCCATAACTCCTGTAGGGGAGGTCTGGGGTGTCGGTCGGCAGCTCTCCAAGAGACTGCATGATATGGGCATCTACACCGCTCTAGATCTCGCTGACACCGATTTAAAGACGCTTAGAAAACAGTTTTCAGTCGTTTTAGAGCGCACAGCTAGGGAATTGAGTGGTGAGTCTTGTCTTGAGCTACAGGAGGTCGTCAATACTAAAAAGCAGATAGTGTGCTCCAGAAGTTTTGGCGCTCGGGTTGAGAGAGTAGCGGAGCTCCGTGAGGCGATATCAACTTATACTGTTCGAGCAAGTGAAAAACTGCGTGCAGGTAATCAAATTGCAAGGCAAATAACGGTGTCTATACGAACTGGATATTTCAACCCTAATGAGCCCTCGTATAGCAATATGGCATCGACAACACTAGCTGTACCAAGCAGTGATAGCTCGCAGCTATGCAAAGCGGCGAATGGGTTACTGGAGAAACTATGGCGTCCTGGCTATCGCTATGCAAAAGCCGGTGTAATGTTGGCAGACCTCTATGATCAAAATGTCGTCCAAGAAGATTTATTTGCGCCTCAAGCGTCCGGTACAAGGTCTAAGTTAATGTCGGCACTTGATGGAATTAACAAAAGTCGTCATGGGAAGGTATTTTTAGGCGCACAAGGTATCAAGCGGGGATGGGGCATGCATCGACAATACCTATCACCAAGCTATACGACGCAGTGGTTAGACATACCAAAGGTATAGAAATAGTCGCTAGTAGGATCAAGCGCAAATTGACCAACACAAAAGTCCTTTTGGGCTGCCCGCAGGCGCTACGTGGAGGTCAGAGCCATCCCCGGGTGTGACTAAACGTACAACTCAATGCAGGCGGTTTGTCACGCCAGCAATCGTTCGCGTATTTAGAATCCGGAGATTATTGGCCCTTTAAGTTGTGCCAGTAATGAACCCTACAAGGTGACCGGTAGGGTTGACGTCGCTATCGTTTCAGCTAGGCCTTTCTCAACACCTAAGGCCCGAAGGGCGAATGTTGCAGAGTCAGTGCCGGCGTCACGCCACGTCTTAATGCCTTCGAGATGTTGAAAATATTAGCTGGAAGCTGGCATTTGTGCTGAACAACGACGCAAACCCACGAATTCTGAACTCTTATGATGCCGAGCGTCGTCCTCACGCGCGCAATATGATTATGTTAGCAAAGTTTATGGGGAAACTGGTTATGCCGAGAAATGCCTTTTTCGCTATTACTCTTCATGGAATAATGAAATCGCTTCAGTGTATACCGTTAATACGCACTTGGTTTGATGAACTTGGTATTAAGCCAGGTAACCGGCTTCGGGAGGGACTGTTCGTGAAACGGCGAGGTAGCCTTCAAAATGGTACTAGTTTTCCCCAAGCGAAATTACGAAATATGCAGGGCAAAGTTGCGTTAAGTGACCACTTGTTGGACCACGGACTGGCATTGATTGGTCTAGGATGTAACCCTGTCGACTACCTCAGTGTCGAGGCTCGTCAACATTTTATTGCTGCTGGGGGTAGGGTGCTTCATATCGTTAGCGGCGATAGTGAGCAGGTACTTATGAAGGAAACCTGGATCGATGACAGCCGTGTGCTACTGGCTGATGGCGGCCCTAACGGCAAATTCGTTATTTTGCGGCCTGACCACATAGTGCTGAGTAGCGGGCCAGCTGAGGAATTAGCTGCAGCGTTAAGGGAGTGTATAGCGCTTTTTGAATAACGTGGGGCATTATATTTCAATCTCAAATATCGGCGTTTTTAAATTTGAAGAATTATTTGCTCACTTAGTTACAGTCTCGATTAAATACAGAAAATATTAGAACAATTTCGCGAAGCTCCGAGAGTGTCGCTGACTGTTATATGTTGGCGGGGGATTTTGACTAACTCGTAAGGCTGAGTATCGTCAGCATTGACGAATGCAGAGATACTTTAGCCAGACTTACCGATCTTCCTTATGTCGCAATTAGAAATATGGAGATAGAGAGCGGGATCTATATAAAAGATTGATAAGTGACCGGACGCAGAAATATAAAAAATAGTAAATCTTATAATTACTCTGAGAGATTTCACCTAGGTATGTATTTCTCACAGTTTATAATGACTTTGAAATGTCATAGTGACTTTAAGATGACCTCGCCGAATCTCACTGGCCCTTCCTAATTAAAGCCCGCGCTAGCTAATCCACTTGTCGCCTTATCAAAGTGTATTGCTAGAGCAGCAATTGCGACATCCACATCCTATGCGGCAATTGCCTCAGCAATCGCACTATGCCACAAGACGACTTCCAGCTTTTCTTTATCAGCTTTCCTTACACTCCAAACGATTGGATTTGTATTGCGAATTGCGGAAGTAAGTGAGGAAATCAGTATCTGAAGCAATGGGTTACGAGTGGCGGCCGCGATAGTAACATGAAATGCGATATCACACTCAGTCACTACCGAAAGGTCTAAGTAATGATCGAGTATTTGCTGGCTTAGCCCGGGTAATTTTTTAGCTTCCTTCTCTGTACGATGCATGCAAGCTAGGGTGACAGAGCGAATTTCAACTCCCCGGCGCACATCCCAAATTTGTTGAGGCGTAAGCTGCTCGGCGCTCAATGCATGACTGAGAATAGTAGACATTACCGAGCCATCATAGCTGCTGACTCTCGCCCTTCGTCCGGCGACCACTTCAATAATTATCCAAGTGCAACGTAATGGAGTATAAAACTTTTAATAAAACTATTTTTTTAAATCATTTTTGGCGACTTGTCTAGCCTTCTCAATAGTGGCCTGTGGTCAAAGCCAGATACCAGATGAAGCGGAAGTAAAAATTGACTCCTACCAGCAGTCAAAAGCCGATTTTGACGTTGAATCAGCACGCCTTATTGCCGGTAAAACGTATGAGAATGTGGTGAACGGCTATTTACGCCGCGAGCCCAAGGCCGCCGCCAAATCAATTTTACCCGCTGCTCTAGGGTTAGCGAGCCCCGTCCCTATCGTGAAGTTATTTACCACCTTCGATAATCTTTTCTATATCGGTGTGGAGTTTGTTGGATCATAGGTACTTAAAACCCAAGATGGCCTCATACTCTTTGATGCAATGTTTAATGAAAAAGATGCTGACGATATTATCGAAGAAGAGATAATTAAGCCTGGCATCAACCCCGCTGATATAAAGCATATAGTGATAAGTCATGGCTATTTTGATCACTATGGTGGGATGCGATATTTTCAAGACAAGTATAATTGAACGGTTTGGATGGACAGCTAAGATTGGTTGACAATGGAAGCTGGCTTTGACGATCGCGGCTCCGACTTTTTGGCGCGTTTCATGCCTGAGAAAATGCCGTTGCGAGGCAACATAGCGACTGATGGGCATGTGCTCGATCTGGGTGGCGAAACCCTTACGTTTGTTACCACGCCGGGTTATACCGAAGGTACGATATCTGCAGGTATTTCGGTTAAGGAAAAAGGTAAGGCACGCTATATTACAATGTGGAGCGGTACGGCAATGCCTGACACCGCTATTGGCGTACAAGGTATGCACAACGGACTAGTGAAACTATGGAAAGCCGGCAGGGAAGTATCTGCCATTTGGATTATTAGCAACCATGCCTTCGTCGAGCAAAACGTAAAAAATTAACTAAGAGCAATCCATTCGATCTTGGTAAGCACGGCTACAATAAGATGATGGAAACCCATAGTGAATGTATTCTCGCTCAACAAGCGCGACTTGAAAGTGTTAGGAATTAACATCACCGTTAACTACAGTATAGAAGTCTCAATGGTGCTTATAATAACACGAGACCGAAACTTAATTGGGGCATTTGCTTAGGTGTTTGCCGGGGTCTCACAGGTTTTACCTCTCCTCCAGACTCCAATATTGTCTCACCGCTGCGACCTAAGATATTCTCCACAGCTTAAATCTTCAATGGGTGATTAAATCTTACTCTCATAATTTGCTGTCTTAAACTGACAGTTAGAGGCGACAACTATTTTGCGCAGTGGGGTTTCAGACCTTCAGGCTTTACTTGACTGGTGTGAAACTGATGGTTATTATCGCGCCGCGATTGTATATCAAAAAGGTGTTTTTCTTGATAAAAACGAGCTCACCAGTTACGCGGCAACAACGTCAAGGCCCGGAGGATAAGTGGATAAATCAAACCTTAACTTATCTTAACGAGTATGGTTTCCTAAATATGTCACTCGGACGATTGGCAAAAGAGTTAGGTGTTAGCAAGACCGCATTGAATCGTCAGTTTGGCAGTCTTGATCAGCTTTACGCCATTATTCTTGCCCGCATATTAGACGGTGATGTCATAGCCCTCAAAGAGGCTCGCACGCGCGCACAATCGGTTCCGGCGTTCTTCGACTACATCCTGGGATACTATCTGAGCACCACTACAACACCACAAGCCAGGATTGAGTTATTTGTTATTGGGTTTCGCGAGGGAGGTATCTACGCAGAGTATTCTCGTATGGCAGGAATTGGCATTCGCAGTGCTTTTAGCGAACTACTGGCTGCTGACGGTTGCCCCGAGCATCAACTTGAAGAGACAGGTGATTTTTTCATGAGTCTATTTAACGGGGCGTTAATTCAGTTTTCTGCTTGGCCTGATAGTCGTGAAAGAATAAAGACGCTTGTTAGAACTACGGGGGTGTCATACTCCTCGATAAAGGCAGGATGGCCATCATGAATATACTAGCTAGCTTATTCGTTTTGGCCTCGCCACTTGGCTCTCATTGATTTTCTCAATTAACGAGAAGTCATTGGGGAGTCAGACGTCAAGAGAGCGCTAGCCTTTTGTGGTTTTGTTTTTCTTTCTCAGCCCGCCTGAGTTTTTTCTCTAGCTCACGAATTCTCAGTTGATCGGATGTCATTGGGGGTACCCGGCGGCGAAATGCCGTTGCGCTCGGCACTAAGCTGACGACTCCATTTATCCATGGTGAATTTACCTGGACTCATCGCTTCCGTAGCATCTCGAATAGAGTGCCCTCGATTAATAACCAGCTGCGCGGTTTCCAATTGAAACTCTGGGCTAAAAGTCTGTTTTGTACGATTGCTCGTGGATCACCTGTATCGTCATAGAGGTGATTATATCACCCCTATTCAGGTGGCCAAATTCACTATGCCACTGCAGTTCTCTGCGGTTTGACGCTACTGGCCGTACCATTATACTCAATGATAATCTGGTGTTTCGTTTGCCATTGCCGACTGCTGACATCCCAATTGAGGATGCTAACTTGCTCAAAGTGGGGGTTGAATACTGTTGTCGCTTGGTGGTGCCGGTAACTAATGCCTTGCTAGGGATGGTAAACAAGGCGCGAATGCCTGATGACGAAGTGCTTCCGGCAACGATTCCTCGCCTGTATGAGGATCACCAAGAGTTATGTGGCGACAGGGCAAACAGTAATCGTGGCTTCGTCTTTTCTGTTGAAGCAATTGTGCGAATGCAGTCGCCGACTCATTTCGCCTGTGGCAGGCCAATGGGGTACGTTAAAAAACGGTAGGGTTTAATTTAAAATTACTTGGTCGTAATTGGAGTTGTTCTCGGCGGGTTCAAGTAGCACAGCAAGTGCCATGGCCGAGACGACCGTCGGGCTAGGGGAAACATTTCTACAATGAAGTGTGGCTGAATCAGGTAAAAACGTATTTAATACAAAAGCTAAAAAGTCTGATTAGATGTCAGTCTTTGTTACTTGCAAGGATGCAGCCGCTAGTGTCATTACTTGATATGGTCTCTTTTTAAGCGGGATGCGCAATAAAATGATTTCGATGCTGCGCGCGTTACGTACAAGACCATTTTAATACATTCTCGCTGACCACTGAAGTGCCGCTTTGGCATGACGCTCGTTTGCTTGATACCTCGCCGTCTGGGAAAACGCTGGTGGATGTTCTCGAGTTACAGCTGGCTCTGTCTAGTGAGCTGACGACATTGCTGAAAACTCATGCCCCAGCATTCGAGTCTTATATAAAAACTGATGATCAGCGTGAAATCCATGAGGCAATTAAAGAGTGGCACGTAAACGCAGATGGCTTTGCGGCGGAACTCAATATGGCGGCGGGCACCGTCGACCCAGCAATACCGTTACCGACACACATCTATGCCCTGAGGTCTCAGCTCACCTTGGTCGCCATGCGACCTGCGGGTTTGATGCGACGACTCAGCTATGACTTTGTTCGGAGTATCGATTCTAAGAAATTGCTGCTGGCAGGTGCCGAGGCGAGCGCTTTTCTGGATAAAGCCCTAGCGTGCTTTGAGCAAGACGCCAACCTTGAGCCTGTTGCCTTGCAAAAGCTTGTCGATATTCAGGCGTGTTCAATTTTACTAACACTTAAATATATCTGCTCTAAATCCAAGTCTGAAGGTTGATAAAATATATAGCAGCGCCTCAATCTTAAGGACTATGTAGATGAATTTGGAGCAGTTAGGAACGTTGATTAGACCCAAGACTTTGAGCGACTAGCAAGCCTTAGCTTGGTTGTTAAAGTGCCGGACACTCTTTTTAATATGCCGACAGAAAATTATTAGCGATCCATTATGTTGTGAAGTTTTAGTTAAAAAAGAGGAAGTGAAATGATCCATACAGAATTTACTGGGAATAAAGTCACTTTACTGAATAGCTAAGTCGCTCTGTCAGTGGTTTTATGAAAATCTTTTTATTTATTTCCACGAGTTTACTCCGGTTATTGGAATTTGATGCCGATAAAAAATCGCTAAGTTCAGTTAGGCTACTTGGCTATATCTCAAGCGTTGATAGGATTTTTTGCTAAATTGTGATGAATCTGCGACTTCATGCTGAGCTGGAATCATCTAAGCACATTCACCAGATGATCTATTAGTGCTCTAATACGAGCCGTTAAATGACGAGCCGAGGGGTACACCGCGTACAAATTAAATTCGTTTGTCATCTTGTCTTCAAACAACAATATCAGTTTGCCACTCTTAAAAAATGGTTCAGCAGCATAAAATGGGCAGCGGCCAATACCTAAGCCCCCGACGGCCATATTTACGACTGCTCGCGGAGAATTTGCAGTAAAAGATCCGCCAACGCAAAACTTCTCTACTTTTCCTTGAAGTGTGAACTCCCAATGCTCTGGATCCGCTGACGATGTTTGTAATAAGCAATTATGGGTTGATAGAGCGCTGGGATGTGCGGGCTCCCCATAATTACTAATATACTCCGGTGATGCAAACACCACCAAGGGCATCGTTAGTAACTTACGAGCAATAAGCGTTGAGCTTTGCAGTGGGCCAAAGCGAATGGCGAGATCAAAGCCGCCATTTAAAATGTCGACATTTTGATCTGAGAGGTAGAGATTGATAGCAACTTTAGGATGCGCCCTTTGGAAAGGGACAATCGCTTCAACTAATTCGCTAGCTCCAAACCCTGTCGGCGCCGTAATGCGAATAGGCCCGGCTAATTCGGATTGTTGCTCTTGCACTATTCCTTCTAGCTCGTCAAATTGATCGATTAGTAGCACGCAGCGATCAAAGTATGCGGCACCGGTATCACTCAAGGTTACGCGCCGAGTGGTGCGGTGAAATAGCTGCGCATTCAGGCGCGTCTCTAACTGCCGTACATGCTTGCTTGCCAGATTAGTGCTAATACCTAGTTGTTTCGCACCTGCTGTAAATGATTTTTGCCCCGCTACGGCAACAAAAATACGCATGCTTTCAATCGTATCCACTAGTCAGCTCCGTCGTTAGTAACTGCCATTATACTCGTAATGGATATAATGTTTCCATAATATGCGATATTGTATTCGATTATGGGTGGCCCTATTATTTCCTCGCACACCAAACCATTGTTACGAGGAATACATCATGTCTAATGCTATAAAAATTCACAGCTTCCCACTTTCTGGCCACGCACATCGAGTACAGTTATTCGCTAGCGTCGCCGGTATTGCGCATCGAATGGTCCATGTTGATCTTCCCGCAGGAGAGCATAAGCAGGCACCTTTTCTTGCCCTTAATCCATTAGGTGTAGTCCCTGTTATAGAGGACGGCGATATTGTTGTACACGATTCAATATCGATTCTTGTATATCTTGCCCGGCGATATGCGCCGTCTTTCATTCCGCAAAATCCTCAGCAAGAAGCAGAGATGCACCGATTTCTTTCTATGGCTTCCGGCGAAATTTCTTATGGCCCAGGCGCTGCAAGATTAATTAATGTGTTTAAAGCCAAAATCGATCCGGTATTTGCTAAAGCTACTGCGGAAAAAGCCTTGGGTAAACTCGAAACGCATCTCATTAGAGTCGACTTTTTGGTGGCTAATAAAATCACTCTGGCTGATTTTGCTATATACAGCTACGTTGCTCATGCGCCAGAAGGCGACGTTTCTTTAGCGCCTTATCCAAACGTTCGACGCTGGTTACAAAATATGGAGACCTTGAAAGGTTTTGTCCCCATGCAAGCCACCAAAATAGGATTGGCAGCATAGCTGCCTACTTACCTAGTCCGTTTCTTACTGCTAGCTCGCGCTTCAAGATGCGTATCTTTGATGGGCTAGTAGTAAGCAATACTGAGCTAATAAATTCTCTGCTCACTCCAAATAGATACTGAGAGGTCGTTATTATGCAAAAGGGAGCTGTCGGTGAAATCAATCAAAAAGCGGTGCTATCACCATTTCATTATGGAGAGCAGGAAATACAACGGCGCGTAGGTAAGCTCGATGCGATGAAAGACTTTGGGCGGCGCGTTATTCGGGCTTTCATACCGGATCAGCATCGTCAGTTTTACGAAGAGTTACCTTTTGTAGTTGTCGGCGGGGTAGATGATAGCGGGTGGCCATGGGCTACTTTATTATCCGGTAATCCCGGGTTTATGCGGTCACCTGATTCGGCCTCATTGGCTGTTGACGCAACCTTGTCATCAGCTAATCCACTGGCTCCGGTTTTAAAAAAAGTAGGTTCTCCGATAGGCTTACTGGGTATCGAAATGATGGCTCGGCGCCGAAACCGTTTAAACGGTCGTATTGAACATGCGGATAGCTCAGGATTTTCGATAAAGGTTGATCAGTCTTTTGGTAACTGCCCACAATATATACAAAATTGGGATACTAATTTTGTTCGCGACCCACGCATCATCAATCCTGATACGGTCGATTCGAGAAATACCACATCATTGCTTGCGCTCGATGATGAAGCACGCGATATGATCAGCAATGCGGATACATTCTTTGTATCGAGTTATATACAAACAAAACAACGTCCTGAGATTGAAGGTGTCGATGTCTCGCATCGCGGTGGCCGCTCGGGCTTTGTGAAAGTGGACGGAAACACGCTAACAATTCCTGATTTTCCCGGCAATTATCATTTCAATACTCTTGGAAATTTTTTAGTAAATCCAAAAGCTGGTTTAGTTTTTATCGATTTCACAAGCGGTGATATTTTAATGTTAACCGGCGTCGTCGAGTTATTGTGGGAAAATGAAGCCCAAGTCCGAGCTTTTAAAGGTGCGGAACGGGGATGGCAGTTTACCGTGAATCATGGGCTAAGGTTAAAAGATGCCTTACCGTTTAGAGCGTCTATGAAGGGCTGTTCACCTAACTCGTTGATGACCGGTGATTGGAGTCAAGCTCATGCGACATTAAATGCCGAAGCAAAGCGTGAAGCATGGCGTCCTTTTACGCTGACGAGAGTCGAAGATGAAAGTAGTCTAATTCGCTCGTTTTATTTTAAGCCCGCAGACGATGATGGCGTTTTACCATTTAAAGCCGGGCAATTTTTAACAATACGTATAACTCCACCGGGCGAGAAGAAGCCAGTTATTAGAACCTACACGGCATCATCTGCACCTGACGAGGACTACTATAGAATCTCCGTTAAGCGCGAAGCAGAAGGCCAGCTATCTCAGGTATTGCATGACACATTAAGCATAGGTGCCATAGTTGAACTTAAGGCACCTAGAGGCAATTTTTTTATTGACGCCAGTGAAACTCGCCCTGTCGTTTTGATCGGTGCCGGTGTGGGTATTACACCCATGATTTCGATGGCAGCACACCTATTACATGAGGGATTGCGAACTCGTAGCTTACGAAAAACCACCATACTGCAAGTGTCGAGAACCACTGGCGAACGCGCTTTTAGTGACGCTTTTAAAGAAATACAAGCGCAGTCGGGAGGCGGTATTCGCTATCACTCATTTATTACTAAACCCACAGTGAATGATGATGCCGGTATTGATTTTAGTGGAAGTGGCTATATTACGGCTAACGTTCTTCGCCAAGTACTAGCGATTGATGACTACGATTTTTACCTCTGCGGGCCGCCAGCGTTTATGCAGGGGATATATGACGACATCCGCAGCTTAGGGGTTATTGATGAACGTATTTTTGCCGAAGAGTTTGGTCCAGCCGCATTGACTCGTCGGCTCGATATCGACGTCGTTTTGCCGCCACTAGATACCGAAGCAGAGGAGGCAATTATTAAGTTCTCGAAGGCAGGTTTTGAGCAAAGATGGACTGCGGGAGATGCGACATTACTAGAAGTCGCAGAGCAGCACGGATTAAGCCCCAGCTTCGGATGCCGCACCGGCGCCTGCGGCTCTTGCGCCGTGAAATTAGTATCTGGAGATGTGACATACCGTACTAAGCCAAAAGCCATTCCAGCAGTCGGTGAGGTTTTAATCTGTTGTGCTGTGCCCAAAAAAGAAAGCCATGAACAAGAAGGTATAAATCTAAATAGCGTTATTGAAATAGATTTATAAGGGCGGATTTCAAAGACTGGACTTCCCAGAGTTTGCTAGACACCAAATAACGTTAGAATAACGCCGAAGTGTCTATGATTCGAAGTCCACAGCCTTATGCTGAAAATACCTTAATTAGAATCTCAGTGCCGCGATTAAGGCACCAGTAAACTGAAACGCCGCCTATAACGGTCACACTTACTGATTTAGCGTAATGGTAAATACTTTCCGATTTCCGTCGCAGCGCATATAAAATACTTGAAACTAAGCCGACAAATGCGAGCTGACCTAGTTCTATGCCCACATTAAAGGCAAGCAGGGCAGATACAACATCACTGGCAGGAACGCCTATTTCTTCCAGCGCCCCAGCAAAGCCGAGTCCATGGATTAGGCCAAAAGCACTAGCGACTAACCACGGGTATCGCTTAATGTAGGGCTGACCACTATTGAGCTTGGGTCGGCTTAATTCCAGTGCTAGGATCAAAATTGTTACTGCGATCGAAAGCTCAACGATGGGTGGCCAAACTGTTATTAACTCAAAGCTTACCAAGGCTAACGTGACACTATGTCCAAGCGTGAAGGCGCTTACGGTTTTAACGACGGCTAGCCATGTACCTGCGAGCAATAATAGCGCAGTGACAAAGAATAAATGATCGGTGCCCCCAAGGATATGCTCAAAACCCAAGCGAATATATTGACTAAACACCGACTCATTGCTGTTAAATTTAGGCACAATATATTTAGGAGCCTCCGGGGTGAGCATGATCTGCTGCAGGTTTCCGGTTAAAGGCTGAAAGCGGAGCATAGCAATAGTTCCGCTCGTCCCTAGGGCTTCAATTGCCACCGTTTCACCTTTAAGTCCACCGTCACAATGTGCGATCCAACGTCGCTCTAGTTTAGTGTTCTCCTGAGTTATGCTGGCGGTGTCACTTTGACAAGACTCGGGGAGTATTGGCTCCGGTGATAATTTTGCACCGATAGGGGTCCGCCATAGGAGCTGATAGTGATCGGTTTGAACTTCTTCGATCTCCAAAAGTGACGGCGCTAGCTTGTCGGCAACGGTGTTTGCACTGAGTAAAATAAGAAAGAGAGCTAACAATAGGTTAGCGCTAACACCGCTTATGCTCGTCCGATAAGTTGTCACGGCGTTCTAACCTCATATTTGTGCACTAATTTCGCGATATATTTTCTCAGTGCTTCATTTTCTGTGTCTCTGATATAATCATTCTCGAGAATATTTTTTACATCGCTAAAGTTGCGATATGACGCTTCTTCGAAGCCAGTAATTTTTACAAGATGAAAACCGTAGGCTGAATCTAGCGGTCCAAACCAGATATTTTGGCGGTCTTCTTGAGTCTGACCAGACTTTACAGCCGTCGCGAGAGATTGAGCGAATGCGTTACCGAATAGACCTCGTAGCTTCGGTAACCCCGTCAACAGCTGCTTATTGCCGAGCATAAAATAGTCACCGAGTGCGAATGCTTGGTCATCGGTAATTGAATCTTCAGTTAACTGATTTTGGGCTGATCTTATACGGGTGCTTATGAGCGCGTTATCCCCTTGATCCTTGCTGAAATAGATGTGAGAAATCGCGATTCGCGGTTCGAGCGCCCATCGATCTAATGATTCCCCGTAGCGGGTTTGTAATTCGGCTCCTGTAATCGTTGTTATGGGGTAGGCGAGCTCGCGACCTATTATTTCCATTCTTTGCACTAAGACTTGACGGATAAGCGTGTCATTTTTATGTAAATTGAGGCTTGTAGCGGTGCTAATTTTCTCTGAATCACTACCCTCAATGCCAAGAAAAGTCGCGCTCATCAGTAAGTGCTGTCGCGCAACGGGATCGCTCAGATGCAGCTTATGGCGTAAAGCTTCAGTGAAAAGAATGCGCTCAGTGAGTTCACGCTTGTGAATATTAGCTAGCTGCTGGGTATCTGGAAGCGAGCCGTAGCGGCTTGACCAGTCAGCATAGCTAGCGGTCAATGCGGCCTCGCTAAGTCCTTCAATCCGATAGGAGTCTTGCCAGGCAAGGTAATAGTCAGCCAGCCAAAGTGTCAGCCCCAGAAGGAAAAACCTCACTAGTGGAGAATGCACTTTTAAGAAATTAGACATTCACTGCCACGGGTTTAATATTCTTATTTATAGCTATTTACCGCCGTTAATGAGGATCTTGTTAAGTCGACGACATGTTTATAAAGCCTGCCCGTATTATATCTTTAGGACGTATATTTTTATCAATGTTGTCACCGCCGCACGCAGAGATAGTTTATTTGCGAATAAAAATCTTACAATATCCCTCTCATCTTTATTTGGATCGATATCACTAATTCAGCGTATTACTATAAGCGGGAAATCATCGCTGAGCATCGTTTACATAGCAATGTGTAGGGTACAAGCTTTATTCTCATTTAGAATTGTTATCACTCTAAAGTATTATTAACCCTAATGTACACTAGGGTTCCAACTGCCAGAGGATCATAATCGGCCAAGCTGAGATGACCGATTATGATCCCCGTAGTCGTTTGCTGTTAACTTATACTTCATCGCAATCTAGGGTGTCATGGACCCCATTTTTGAATTGGCGACATCAGATCTCGCTAATAAAAGTTGTTGATGAGGACCTAAATAAGGTTATGAGAATAATTGTTATAGCACTTATTAAATTGTACTAAATTAACTTTTTTTGTCGCTAGTGATGATCCCGAAGGCCGCTAACTTAGCGGCTTTTTTCATTTAACGCCAATGTTTTAACGGTATCGCGCTGCATTTCAATTCAAGTACCACCGGCCGATATTAGTCACTTACACTTGCCCCGCTCCCTTCTAACGTGTTACCAATACGTATATGTACTCATATCTATTGTGAAGGCATGTTTTCGTTGTCGCTAGGATCAGAGATGATTATAGGGACGGGCTTACAGTTGTCATCCTAGATGTGGTTTTGTAATAAAAGCTTTGGTGGTTCAAGCGGATGCACTTCCCTCTGGGGAGGTAGAGTGTGTTTGCTGTAATCGAGTCGCTGCGGATTTAAATAGGTGTCTTATGAAAATGTTGCTATTAGTATTAATGACATGGGGGGCAATGGGCTACGCTCTGGTGCCTGACGACATACTGGAAAAGACGCAAAATTCCTTTAACCAGATAGTCGCGAGTAACTAGTCGCCTGTTTAAAATAAAACCAAAAGAACTTGCAAATAAATCTAGGTAGCGCTGATTGGCTGCCTGTGAAAGTAAGTTTTATTTGCAGCGCTAGCGAATATTTTTCTGATCCGATTAGCGGTTGTTAAACAATAGTGCCGGCAGATTCTTGATATTGAGCCCATTAGGGAAGTTCATAGCGAGCGCCTATCGTTACCGTGGAGTACTCGATACCCCGCAGCGCTTGGCTGAATTCCGGTAGCAGAGGTCCATGCATTTAGGGTGGCGTTCCGTACTGCGTGATTGCAGTTTTTTAAAAAATTCTGATGACTGAGTTCCTCTCGGTCGGCAGCGTAAGCACTCCGGGGGACTGTAGTTTTCACTTCAGTCGTTTGCCGTCCATATCTATAAAGACACACTTTGAAACTATCACCTTTAGAACTTTTTAGTTGGTCAGACTTTACTGTGGCTAGCTTAATTGGCAATTGACTGTGATTACCGAGCCATAGATTAGCCATTTAGCGATTGCCTTGAGTGGGAGCGGTGTATCGGTTGGACTCGATGCTTGCTAGCAGTTCGCTCTGGGCGCAATAAATGCTTTGCAGCTTTGGACTACTCTATCGCTTTAGTAATAGTGGCGATATGTCCGAAGGTCATGGAGGCAGTAGTTTGTTGCGGATCAAAATTCAAAACGGCCACAGACTATAAAACCAATAGACGAAAAAAAACGGCAAGCCAGTTAGTAACTGATTTGCCGTTCTCTAGTATGGAAGCGGGGCAGGATTCGGACCTGGGACCTTGGGGGAAAGCTGTTCTACTGTTTAAAAGTAGGTCGGGAAGAAAAGTTACCAGCCGGAGTTGCTACTCACTTATTATCCCTAAAGCCTTTATGCGTAGGTATGGTGGTTTTAATGATAACGCTGTTGCCGAATATTTTTTATTGCTGCTTCAAAAAGACCGAGTGAAGCACAAGATCTACAAAACACGAGACAATGGGCGAGCGTAAATATTTGATTCCTGCGAAGGCTGTAGAAGCCTTCGCAGGAATCATGGTATTAACAATGGTCCGCCGTCAGCAGAAGTTGAACGCCAGTACTTTATGGTTATAAAGTGTCTATATTTCTGTGGCCTTAGTAATCAAAACTCAAAGCTTAGCTTTCCCGTAATCGTGCGAGGTCGTCCGATAGTTCTAGTATCAGGCTCTAGTATATTGGAGCCTAATTGCGGGCGCTCATCAGTGATGTTTTTTACGCCAACAGTGAAAGACCAGCGCTCGCTCTCGAGCCCAATCAAGAGGTTCCATAATCTAAATCCATCCATCGCAGGATTCAGGCCGTTATTTTCAGGAACCAGCGTTCTATAACCGGTGGCTTGGCCGTCAAGGTGAATAAATGGAGTGAAAGCGCCCAATTCTAGCTGCGATAGTCGGTAATCCACTGATATATTCCAGCTCAGATCACTGGCTTGGGGCAGCGGCGCCGGCGTGCTAACCACCCCGGCGTCATCACCTTCTGTTATTTCGGAGTCGGCGGCGTACACACTAGCTGCGATGTTCAATCCCTCAATTGGCGAAACCCCGACTTCAAATTCTAAGCCCCGACTATAGGATTTGCCAACATTTAGAATTAGAACTAAATTGGCTTCTACTCCGCTTCCCTCATCACCCAGCTCGGCCGCCGCCACTGTTTGAAGCTGTAAATCACGCCAATCCATATAGAATGCGGCAAGATTCGCAGTCAACAGCCCGTCATACCATGAGGTTTTGACACCTATCTCGTATGACCAAAGCGAATCGGGTTGGTAAAATGGTGGGATGGTCGATATAAACGAATTATTATTTGTACCGCCTGAGCGAACACCATTTGCGGCGCTGAAATACGCATTTACTTGGTCGTATGGAGCCCAACTTAAAGACACCTTTGGCACAACATCTTCGGTCGAAATTTTCGCATTGCCGTAAGACGTTGCACTTACGCAGTTACAAGCGGCAACACCTAGTGGATAAAACGGCCCCCCTAAGAAGCCGCTGCCTTCAAGCTCAACATTTTCGCGGAAGGCTCTTAGCCCGACCACCATTTCCACGGTGTCACTCAGGTCCAGCGTAACTTCGCCAAACAAGGCTACTTGCGTGAAATTCTCCAGCCCTTTGATTAATACAATGCCCGGTCCCGTGGGCGGCGCATCCGGCAATGGGCCTTCGAGGTCATTGTCTATATGAAAGTAAAAGTCGTTGTTTCGTTGACGGTAGAACAAGCCTGCCACCCAGTTAAACCAGCCGTCACTATTTGATACGAGACGAAATTCTTGCGCAAACGCATTTTGATCGCTGGACGTCTCTATCCACTCATTATCGGCTTCAACGCCAAGTGCTGTGGGATCAGTGCCTGTTATAGGCTGTAGGAATGCATTTGTCAGTGGACCAATAAAAATAAACCGCTGTTGCGCGCTGCGTTCGCTATTAAAATATGAAGTAGAACTAGTAAATTCTGCAAGGTCTAGGTCCATCGTGATATTTGCGCTTATCAGTTTGAATTTATTAAAAGCATACTGATCCTCTGTATCAATGTTCCGTAAATCTTCATAGTCAGGTTGTGCGTTGGGGAACTGATACAGTTCTTGCTTTTGGTGCAGTGTCATAATGCCAATAGTTAGCCGCTCGCCAACCTGTCCGTCCAAATGCGCCCGGAGGCTGAGAGTTTCGGCCTTATTTTCATTTTCGGTGTCCCGATTCGGAAAACTCACATAACCAGAGTCTGCTCGTTGAGTACCTACTAAACGTAAAGCCCACTCATCGCTGATTGGTAAGTTAATCATCGCATTTTGGAAGTGGTTTATGTCGCCGCCGTGAGTTTCACCCACCGCGAGTTCAGCCTTGCCATAAAAACTTTCCGGGTCTGCTTTGTTGGTAACCATGCGTAGAGTGCCACCCATGGCGCCCTCGCCATATAAGGTACCTTGTGGGCCCTTTAGCACCTCAATTCGGGCAAGGTCATAAAGGCTTAGGTCGGGAAGGTTGCCATTTCCTTGGATGGGGGTGTCATTTAAATAGAGTCCCACCGGGGAAGCCGAACCTACGCCGGTTGGAGAACTGGCGGTATTCGACACGCCACGAATAGCAATTTTTTTCTCCTGGCCGGTATCGCTCATGTCCACACCGGGAATGGAAAAGGCATACTCCTCCATATTGCCGATGCCATTGCGGGCCATTGCATTGCCATCGAGCACTGAGATGCCGCCAGCCACTTCCTGCAGGGTTTGCTCCCGTCGATTCGCTGTGACTACAACTTCCTCGATTATTCGCACTGATTTTGCGGGGGTGGTTTCATTGGCTAATGTAGCCATGCAAAAATATACAAGACAAGCCGTTACCCCCAGTGTGCGTAGGTGGTGTGGTTGGCGGTTGCAAGTAAAAGTAGGCATAGGTCCATCTCTATTTTATTTATTTTATTGCTGGACTATATTTCATTAATAGTCCAATTTAAATAGACTTTTAATTAAAAGTAGTCTAATTTTCGGCATATAGAAACCGCGTGTTATTACATAAATGAAAATTAAACCAAACAACACCCTTCAGGCGCAGCCAAAGGATGCTCGGCATAAATATGCGCTTGTACTGGTTACGCGTCGACAGACTATATTAATGCGCAGAATAGCCGAGGTTATGACAAGCGAAGGCTTCCTGCATCTGTCAGTTAGTGATATTGCCGAAAAAGCCGGTTGCGGCCGTAGTACTCTCTATACAATTGCGCCTACAAAAGAAGCGATATTTCTGCATTGTGTGAATGAAATTCATAATTTCCTCGGCGCTGAGTACCTTTCTGTGGAAGTGCGGAATCGTGAAATCATAGATGTATTGCGGGATTTGGTTGAGCGCGCACTGGTCACGATGCCATTTCTTTCTAAACAATATTTTATGGATGCGGCCGCCACACCCGCTGTTCAGCAATCAATCGACAGCTACAACGAACTATCTATTGGGCGAGTTACACTGCTGATGGAGCGAGGAATAGCCCGCAAGGAATTGCGCGCAATGGATACCGCATTGGCGGCTGAGTGTTGGTATAACAACCTGCTAGCTTTTTTGAGGCAAGAGCCATCGCCCGAAGCGGAAAATAAGAGAAGGTCGCGCGTGGAAGAGGTCATGGAACTGATTCATGCCGGCCTACTAAATCGATAGCAATTCAATCATGGAGTTAACCAACTATGAGTTTTGATCCAAGAACCGATTCACGCCTTGACCCACGCCTTCGTGATTTTTTGACGCTATTTCCGGTGTCGTCAGTCGACGATGTTGCTAATCGAGAAGAGCTGCTCGCGGACAAAGAGTTTCTCTCCGTAGTTGATGCATCCACGGCGATATTCGATATGTTGGATTCGGAGGAGAACGCATCATCCACCGGTCTTGCGATTACCTCATTTGATATTTCATCAGCTCCTGATGGTAATACGATCAAAATTCGATATATTCGTCCCGATACCGACGCTGAATTACCCTGTGTTTACTATATTCATGGTGGAGGTATGCAGGTGCATTCCTGCTTTATGGGTCACTATCGGGCTTGGGCTCGGCTGATTGCAGCACAAGGTGTCGCCGTAGTGATGGTCGATTTCCGGAACTGCCTAACACCATCATCCGTACCGGAGGTAGCTCCTTTCCCCGCTGGATTGAACGACTGTGTATCTGGATTACATTGGATAGTCGATCACGCGGCGGAGATAGGCATAAATACATCAAAAATCATGATCGCTGGTGAAAGTGGTGGTGGTAACCTCGCAATAGCCACCGCCCTAAAGCTAAAGGAAAGCGGTGATATTAGCCTTATTAATAAAGTTTACGCTTTGTGCCCTTTCATCTCGGGGGAATGGCCGCTACCGGAGCACCCATCTGCAACAGAATTTGCCAACACTGTAATTGCCATCAACTCCAATCGCTCGCGCATGGCATATGGGGTGGAAGCGTTTAATGAGAAGAATCCTCTTGCGTGGCCTCGTTTTGCCAGTCGTGATGACTTGACTGGATTGCCACCATTTTTTATCAGTGTTAATGAGCTCGACCCTCTGCGAGACGAAGGGCTCGAGTTCTATCAGAAGCTGCTTGAGGCAGGGGTCAATGCACAATGTCGAACAGTAAACGGTACCGCGCACGGAACTGAGATATTCTTTATCTGCCCGGAAGCGAGTCAGGAGACAGCTCGCAGCATTGCCTCGTTCTGCGCTAATTGAGACAAGCTGCAATAGATGAAAATTTAGCAATCACGAGGCAAAATATTGTCTTAGCGGCCAAATTTTGTCGTCGGAATTTTCTAGCTAAATAGCTTCCGGCATCGCTGTGAAATCCATGGGGTTTCCTTGTTTAAATGTCGCTATAAAGTAAATTTTTTCATTAGCGCGTTAGGGCGGATTTCCATCAGGTCTACGGCAACCCCTGGCGGGTAGGCCAAGCAATCTGCGACGGCGATGCCAATATGCTCCGCTTTCATGCCCACATCCATTGTCGGCCCCGTGCTGTGCCAGGCATCCAAGGCCTTGGCAAAGGTTTCTTGATCCCAGCTTTGGGAGAAATTGCTACCCGCGGCACCGGGACGCAGGCAGGTTACGGCTATACCATCGGCCTGAACTTCCTGACGCAAATCCCTGGTGAAGCGCTCAACCGCAGCTTTAGTCGCCGCGTAGATGGAAAGGTGAACCATCTCATCGTAATGCCACGCGCTGGCCGAAGAAATATTTATCAAACGTGGATTATCTTCTCCACGCAAGAGCGGTATAGCCGCCTGACACGCGAACACCACGCCGAGAAAATTAGTGTTGAACTGTAAGATAACTTCATCTTCTTTGAGGTGCTCAATCGCTCCAGGCTTGGCCATGCCAGCATTATTGATAACGCCATTAAGCTGGCCGAAGTGGCTTTTCACTTTAACGAAAGCTTGCTTGATGCTGTCACTACTACTCACATCCCCGACGGCAATGCAGGTATTCTCAGTGCCTAAGTCCTGAGTGGCTTGTTGCAATGCCGATTCAGTTCGCCCAACCAAACCCACTTTCGCGCCGCGGGCCAACAAGACGCGCGTAATAGCCAATCCGAATCCACTGGAAGCGCCGCTAACGATATAAACCTTACCCTCGATGCTCATGCGACACCGACCGCAATCGATTTGGTTTCGAGATACTCTTCAAAACCTTGGGCGCCCATCTCGCGACCAATACCGCTTTTTTTGTAGCTACCAAAAGGTGTATTCGCCGCGTAAAAGTTACCGCCATTGACATTCAATGTGCCGATGCGCAAGCGTTTGGGTATGCGCAGGGCGCGCCATTCCTTAGCCGACCATACGGAACCGGACAGCCCACAATCAGAATTATTGGCTATGCGAATCGCATCTTCTTCATCGTCGTAGGCAATCACCGCCAAGACTGGCCCCAAGATTGCTTCGCGCGCTATCGTCATGTCGCTGGTAACATCCATGAATACGGCAGGCTCAACGTAATAACCTGTCGGTAAGCGTACTGACCTGCCGCCGCCTAGTAATAGGCGTGTTCGCTCAATAATGTCGACGGGCCCGCCGACCATATAGCAAAGCGTACCGGTCTTAGCACCGGTAGCTGCGTCTATTATTGCCGCATCAATTAAACAACACTGCTTGGCGCGGGCATCATCAGCCCAGTGGATAACCGCAGCGCGGCTGACCGTGCTGTGAATGGTAATAATTGTGTCAGCAACAGCGTTGGCAAGAATACCGTCATCGCCGTACAGGAATTCATCCACTTTGGCGTCGTCGCGAACGCAAATGCCGATGTACTCACATTTTGCAGCCAACTCGGCCACACTGGCGCAGCCAATTGCGCCTTTTTCTTCGAGTTCATCAACCGCCGGTTGATAGACATCAAAAACGTCGGCATTAAATGCCTCACAGATTAGGTGTTCCGCCACAGACTTGCCGATATTACCTCGGCCTATATAGCCGATATTCTTCGTATTAGTCATCGATTCTCCTTGTGCCATTATGGACACTCGAATCTGCCAGTCGACAGATACTAGGCTTTGCTAAAATTTAAGTCAAGAATGGTTGACTTACAGACAATCTATATTTACTTTATTGGCTATGAAACTTGCAACCTCAAACGCTATCAACGATATCTGGCCCGCATACCAGAGTAATTTTGCGCGCCATGTATTGGGCGTTGCCCGGTTTTTGCAGAGCGACACCATGGCCACGCTGCGTAACGAACAAGGTCATACCACACTGAAACTGAGCTATGAGCCCTATATATCGCTCATAGGAGAGCATGGCGTCAGCCTTACCGAAGTCGCGGATGCGCTCGGCATCAGTAAGCAGGCGGCGAATCAGACCGCCAATCAGATTGAAAAAGCCGGCTACATCCACAGGGTTTCGTCCGGTACCGACAAACGCTCCAAGTTGCTACAACTGACCGACAGGGGTCTCAACCTGTTGGTGGACGGTGCAGCCGCTTACAAACTAACGGAGTCAAAGATTCTCTCAGCGGCGCCGCGCTGTGATATCAAAGAACTCGCAAGCGCTCTCGATCAACTGGTGAGCCAACTTAACTTGTCTCCGATCGACACGCGGCAAGTAAAATTTGGCGCTCAGCTCTCTCGCCTTTCTGACCATATCAACGTGCGGCTTATGACCTTAACCAGCGAATTTGGCCACCCGAATCTGAGGCTGTCCTTCGCCCATATACTTCTTCATATAGGGCCTCGCGGCACCCGTATGCAAGACGTGGCAAAAGTCAGGCAGGTCAGTAAGCAAGCAATCAGCGCGATAGCCATAGAGCTGGAAGAACTTGGATTTATTTATCGCGATGCTGAAGTCGGCAACAAACGGCAGCAGATACTTCGATTTACAGCGCAGGGCGTGCAATTAATCGGTGATTCAGTCACGGCTGTAGGGCGCCTGAAACAAGAATTTTCTGAATATCTCGGCACGGAAAAAATGCAAAGGCTGGAATCGGAGTTTCACTACCTTTACCAGCAGCTAGGTCTTAAGCATGACGAATTCGGTGATCTTTATCAGCCTGAACTTCACAAACTCGCCAGCGAACTTCGCAAGCAGTTGGGCAAAGATAAAGCCCATGACCTTGCTCGAATATTACTGTCTCAATGATGTGGAACTAACGCTATGAATGAATTTATCGAATCAATAACGCAATCGTACAACTGGCAAGCGGCTCTTATCTCGCTGGTCGGTATTGTGCTCATTGTTAAAATCGGAAAATATATAGCCTTCCTCGTACCCGCTTTGGCGCAGGCCCGTAAAATAAATCTTGCCGAAGATGCCAAGAAGATTGCGAAACCCAAGTATCTACCCGTCATTAAATCTTCAGAAAAGATTGGCGTAGTCAGCAATATCGCTTTTTTTGTCGCCGTTTTACCTTTCGTCGCAACCCTAGATAGCCAGCCCGCCTGGATGATCGGATTGCATGTTTTCGCTATTATTATGGTTTACGATTTTTTCTACTATTTCTGCCACCGCTTCTGGTTTCATGGTCAGGGGAAGATGCGTCAGATCCATGCGATTCATCATCAGGCGCGCAACCCAACCCATATTGATGCCTACTATGTGCATCCGACTGAAACATTCATCGGCATCATGCTGTATATGTGCTCGATTCCTTTACTAGCAGCCTTCTTGGGCCCATTTCACGTCGGCACGATCATCCTGAGTTTCGTGATTTTCACGCAGGTCAATACCGTCAACCATACCCTTGTTGAGCTACCGTACTTCCCTTTTAAAACCCTGAACTGGTTTACCGCGAAACATCATGTGCACCATGAAAATATGCACAAGGGAAATTACGCAAGTATTACGCCGCTCTACGACAAACTATTTGGCACTTTGGATTGATAGGGGGCACTCGGATGTAATCCGAAAATTGTGCAGTTTAAGTGAATCCAGAGTCATTCTCGCAGACTGTACAAATCGGCTGTCCGCCTCATTGGATGAAATAGTCCAGGATCCACACTATCAGCACCAGTCCTAACTCGGCTCAGAAATAAATCCCCGCGATAATTAAGCAAGGTAGAATAAATGAAGGGATTTTCATTAGCTCTCCCTGTGTTGGCGGTGGCCGCTGCCACACCCGCCGTCGCGCAAGTGGTGGACAAACGTTCTGCCGCGATAGAAGAAGTCATAGTGACTGCGCGCAAGATTGAAGAATCCCTGCAAGACACACCAGTTTCGGTGGCGGTCTTTTCCAGTGCCGATCTTGAGCAGATGGGTGTCAACGAGGCTCGAGATATACCCCCAGCCTCCAAATGCAAAAACAAAGTGGCAGTCAGGATGATTACGCAATAGCCATACGGGGCGATTCCTCGGGCGATTGCTTGGCTTGAACCCTTGTCTTTACAGTGAAATCTCCAGCATATTATTGCGCTGGCCCATAGTGACCTCGGCAACATAGCCGTAGTCCACCGGGATGTTGCAACCACTGATAAAACCAGCCAGCTTGCTGTTCAGGATCACGACAGCGTTGCCCATATCCGCGCCGGTGGCAAAATCGCCGTTGCTAGGGCAGAACAGAGCGGTGACATCCTTGCCAATGCCCGCAGTGGCGAGGCTGTCCATAAAGGCTGAATCGGTTGGTGAAGGCGCGATGCAGTTAATGCGTTTGTGGTGCTTGGCCAGTTCGCCGGCCATCTGCATGGTATAAACAATAATGCATTGCTTTGAAAAACCGTAGGCGTCTACCTGTAGCCCTAATTCATTGCCGGCTTTAAGCCAGTCAGATGCAGCTTCAAAACCGTCGAGGGCTAAAAACTCCTGAACTCTTTCAAGATTGACGCGCCATGCCATACCCGCAGTAGACGCTATAGAAATGATAGCGCCGCCCTCACAGATGCGGGGTAAAAGCTGTTCTGTTAGGTAGCGTAGGCCGACAAAGTTGATCATTATTGTTTCGTAAACTGGAGTCGGTGGGTGCGGCACGCCGGCACAATTGAACAGGCTGTAGATTGTATCGGGCAGTTCTGTCAGGGCGGCATCGATAGAGGCCTTGTCCATAATGTTTACTTTGAGAGCTTTGGTGACTGGCGCTGTGACATCGCCTATGTCCAGTGCATAAACATTCGCGCCAGCTTCTATTAGCAGCGCTGTCGCAGCAGCACCCATTCCCGAGGCTGCTCCAGTAATGACGACGTTTTGATTTTTATAGCCGAGGATATTATCCATTTGATTTTCCTTATCGGTGGTCTATATGGCTCAGTTTAACCTTGTTGTTCTGGCCGTTGGACGCGCATGCTGTTGGTATCTTAGACGGCAACACCCAGAGTTTTCGTTTCCAGATATTCTTCAAAGCCTTCTGAGCCCATTTCACGGCCGATGCCACTTTGTTTGTAGCCGCCAAAGGGCGCGTCAGGGCCGAAGAAATTACCACCATTTATGTTCAGTGTTCCGGTGCGTACGC
>JBKEFB010000006.1:0-57556 GCA_046712405.1 Zhongshania sp.
GTCCCAATACCGCTTCGGCTTTTGCCATAAACTCGTTGGCGTTGGAAGCCGCGCGCAGGGTGTTGGTGCCCACGATGCGAATTTGTCTGCGCGGCACGCCCCGCAGGCGGTCCGCCAGTTTGGTGAGACTTTCGAGCGCGCGAATTTGCGCATCTTCGCTTAGGCAGCCATCATCATCTAAGCCAGCCGCGAGCCTAACTATGTCTTTATGGCGGTCTATGACACGGAGTTTACCGTCTTGAAAACTGGCAATAAGAAGATGGAAGCTGTTGGAGCCTAGGTCTAGGGCCGCGTAAGAGTCGCAATTTTGAGCCATTTAATAAAAATTCCTTGGTGGGAGTTTAGTGTATCGGCTGGGCGGATCAAAATCGACAGCTTAAAGATGTCATATTAATGACATCATAATTTATTAAGCTAGCTGGTTATTTTTATTAGACTTATAAGAGAAAAGGGTTGGTGATGAGCGGGCAGAGCGAAGTAACATCATGGATTGCTAAAGAGCTGAGTTGGCTATCGTTCAATGAGCGAGTTTTACAAGAGGCAGAAGATCCTGAAGTGCCGATTATTCAGCGTATTCGCTATTTAGGTATTTTCTCAAATAACCTTGATGAGTTTTTCCGCGTGCGGGTTGCTGACGTGCGGCGCTTAGCGGCGTTTTCGCCACCGTCAAAACAAGATGAGTACAAGGTGCTGCTGGAGGACATTCGACAGAAGGTAATGAAGTTACAGCAACGTTTTGATGCGGTTTATCAGGAAAACTTGAAAGAGTTGCGGCGTCGTAAGATTTATTTGGTCAGTGAGCGCCAGCTAGATGAGGCCCAAACTAAGTTTGTGCGAGAGTATTTTCATTCGCATATTCAGCAAGAGTTAGTGCCGATCATTCTAGATGATGCTAACCCGATTCCGGAGCTCAATGACTCCTCAATTTATTTGGCTATTAAGCTCAGTAGCGAGCAGCAAACCCGCTTCGCGCTGCTTGAGATTCCCACCGTCCGCTTAAATCGCTTCATTCGTATTCCCGGTCGTAAAGGTAAGCATGGCAAGGTGCTTATCGCCTTAGAAAATATGATTCGGGTGTGTTTGCCGGAGGTTTTTCGCGGTATTTTTCCTATGGATGAGGCGGCGGCATTTACTCTAAAGCTAACGCGAGATGCAGACTTAGAGTTGGGTGAAGAGGTCACACACACCTTTGTAGAGAAAATGACCCAAAGCCTGAAGCGCCGAAAGAAGGGCGATCCGGTGCGTTTTGTTTACGACGGTGCCATGCCTAAGGATCTACTCGACTATTTGGTGAAGCGTTTAGGTTTAGGGCGATTGGATTCTATGATTCCCGGCGGTCGCTATCATAATTCTAAAGACTTTATGAGTTTTCCAAATTTGGGGCCCGCGTATCTGGATAGTAAGCAGTTGCCGGTGATTCCGGTGCCGGCGATTGATCAGGCGGCAAATATTCTTAGTTGCTTGCGTGAGCAAGATATATTGCTGCATTACCCCTATCACAGTTTTAATTATCTAACCGGCCTGCTCAAGACTGCGGCGATTGACCCTGCGGTAAAAACTATTAAGGCTAGTCTTTACCGCGTAGCGTCTAACTCGCATGTGGTTGACGCTTTATTAAATGCGGTGGCTAATCACAAAGAAGTGACGGTGGTAGTTGAATTGCAGGCACGTTTTGACGAGGCCGCTAATATTGCCTTGTCGCAACGTCTTACTGACGGCGGCGTGAATGTAATACTGGGTGTGCCTGGGCTAAAAGTGCACAGTAAGTTGATTTCGATTGTGCGTCAGGAAGGCAGTGTTCAAAAATACTACTCCCATATTGGCACCGGTAATTTTAACGAGAAGACGGCCAAGGTTTACACTGATTTCAGTTTGTTGACCTATGATCAGGCCTTGGGCGATGAGGTTGCAAAAGTATTTGATTTTATTGCCTACAATTACAAGCGTCATGAGTTCAAGCATCTTGGGGTCGCTCCGCTCAATAGCCGTGAACGTTTGCTTGGCCTAGTTGATGTTGAGATTCGCAATGCTAGAAAAGGTCGCGAGTGCGGTATTACGCTGAAATGTAATAATTTGGTTGATCGTGAGCTGATTGATAAATTGTACCAGGCTAGCTCGGTTGGTGTGCCGGTGCGCTTGATTGTCCGAGGTATGTGTTCATTGATACCGGGGATCAAAGGGCTTAGTGATAATATTGAAGCTATTAGTATTGTAGATGGGTTTTTAGAGCATCCTCGAGTCTATATATTTCGCAACGCCGGTGATCCGCGCTACTTTATTTCGTCTGCAGATTTAATGACGCGAAACATTGATTTCAGGGTTGAAGTGACTTGCCCGATTTATAGCAAGGCCTTGCAGCACAACCTGCAAGCTATTATAGATTTGCAGTGGGCTGACAATGTGAAGGCGAGAATACTTGATGCTTCACAGAGTAATGTCTTTAAGCCTAGAAAGAAAAGTGCCGCAAAAATTCACTCGCAGCTATTAACGCACAAGTTTCTGAGTACGGGTAAATTACCGCGCATGGCAAAGCTGGAATACCGGCCACGATTGAATGCCAAACCGGTGAAGATAAAAATTAAGACAAAAAAATAACGGGTTTTATCTTACTGAGAAATAATCAGCAGTTCGCCGCTTAGCTTTTTAGGGCTGCTGATTTCGCGTGATACCAAGGTTGCACCAAAGGCTTTTTGGCAGCGTTTTGCCAATTTGTGAAAGGGTGGTCTGCCCGGGTCGGCAATAATGATGGTGCTAACTCCCGCGTCGCGAGCTGCCGTTATCGCTGAAAACAACGGCTTTACCAGGCTGTCCCAAAAGCAGATGTCGCCACCTAGCATATGGCTATGGTCTTTTAGGTCTGCCGGCTTTAGGTGTTCGTAGCGTGCGGTTCGGGTGGAAATTTTAACGTCGTTTAGCAGGGCATGAGCATCTAAATAGGGAAAGACATGTTCGTCGGCGTCTACGGCGGTGACTTTTGCTTTAAATTGCTGCGCGCAAGAAACGCCTAGAATTCCCCAGCCACAGCCAATCTCAGTAATCTTAGCTTTTTTCTTAGGGGGATTTTTTAGCAGGTAATCCATGATCAGAAACGACGAACCCCAGACTTGGTAGCCATGTATTTCTGGTTCGGGTAGCGTTCTTTGCATGCGCCGAATAAGTTTATGGTTTTTCTTTAGAATGAGTACGTCGTTAACAATGCTAATATCTTTTAATGCCGGATGCGCGGTCATTGTCGGCTAGTATCCTATGTTGCAGATAACGAGTTAACGGAATTGCTTGGGGCGAATAATGTCGGAGAGTTTTGCGCTGTCGGCTCTGAGTTGATCCCAGTATTCGATGTTGATTTCAAGCTCTAAAAAAGTACAGGTGCCAATATTGCCGATCTTGCCGTCATATAAATAATTCGCCAAATCTGCAAAGGCGGGATTGTGACCGACAATTAATGCGCTGTCTTTTGACTGTGGAAGCTCTTTTAACCAAGCGAGTAATTTTGCTGCTTCAAAGGTGTAAATAGCATCCTCATGAACGATTTCAGCGTCGTCAAATACATCGGACTCTGCTTGAAAACGTTTGAGAGTTTCCTTGGCGCGCTTTGCTGTACTGCAATACACACTGCTAATACGTTTGCCGTTGCGTTGCATTTCTGCCGCAACTAGTTGGCAGTCCCGCTTCCCGCGTTTACCTATGGGACGGTCTGCATCTGTGAGTTTGTCGTCATCCCACGCGGATTTGGCGTGGCGCAGCAAATAGAGAGTTTTCATGATTGAAGGGCGGCTAGCTCGTATTAGTTATGGTCGCGCACAATGCGCATTTTTTGTCGTTCCCAATCGCGGTTCTTCTCAGTCTCACGTTTGTCGTGATCCTGCTTGCCTTTGGCTAAACAAATCTCAGCTTTAATTAAATGCTTTTTCCAGTACAGCGCTGTGCATATACAGGTATAGCCTTTTTGTTGAACAGCTTCCTGTAGTCTGCTTAGTTCTTTTGCGTGTAGCAAGAGTTTACGAGTACGGGTTGGATCGGTCACATAATGGGTAGAGGCACTCAGTAGTGGGGTGATGTTGCAGCCCAGCAAAAAAGCCTCGCCATCTTTAAGGATGACGTAGGTGTCCGTAATTTGAATTTTGCCTTGGCGTAGACTCTTCACCTCCCATCCGCGCAGCACAAGGCCGGCTTCAAATTTATCGGTGAGGCTATAGTCGTGACGGGCCTTTTTGTTTTGGGCTATGTTGCCGCTGGTGTTTTTTGATTTGTTTTTGCTCATGGGGGCGATTATAGATGGAGTTGCTGGCAAAACCTATTGCGGTCAGGTAAAAAGATGCCTGCTTTTCAGAAATTGATGTTGTTGGTGTATGACCTTAAAGAAACGGAAAATACAAGGTATCTGGTCTAGTCGTTGGACTTTCCTCGCTGCAGCCACTGGTTTGGTGGTCAGTCTAGGGAATTTCTGGAGGACGCCACAGGAATTTGGCCAGAATGGCGGTGGTGCGTACCTCGTTGTGTATATGGCGTGCTTATTTCTTATCATGCTGCCTATCGCGATAGCTGAAGTGCGCATTGCAATGCGCGCTCGTGGCAATCCAGTGCATGCAATGGATCAGTTGGCGCATTACGTAAAGGGGAGTAAGCACTGGTCTTTGGTGGCTCAAATAGCGTGTATTGCCGCTTTATTGCTAGCGGCTAATTATTCGATTATATCTGGTTGGCTGCTCGCCTATGTGGCGAAGATGGCATCTGGAGTGATGGATGCCGCTAGCCTGGATGTGGTTGCTAAAGAATTTAATGCCTTGTTAGCGTCACCTGATGTTATGCGATTTTGGCACCGTTTGTTCCTAGTCATGGCCGTTAGTCTATCTGCATTGAATGTGGTGCGCGGTATGGCAGCAGTGTTGCGCGTTATTTTGCCGGTGTTGCTGTTGGTGCTGTTAGCTCTGTTTTATTACGGTTATGCCTTTGGCGACTTTTATTCGGCCTTGCGTTGGATGTTTGAATTTCGGCTAGCGGATATGACTTGGCGAGGAGGATTTTCGGCCTTGCAGCACGCCTTTTATACGTTAAGTATTGGTGCTGGCGCGCTGATGGCCTACGGCGCGTATTTCCCCTCGGGGCGATCGGTTACCGGTCAGCTGGTTGCCTTAGCGGTGTTTGACACGGCGGTGCTGATTATTGCGGGCGTTGCTATTTTGGCGCTGGTGTTTGATCAACATATTGTGTCTGGCTCCGGGCCAGCGCTGCTGTTTATTAGCCTGCCATTTTCTTTTGGTAATTTGATTTTTGGTGATATTGCCGGCACGACATTTTACCTGCTGCTGTTTATTCTGTCTCTGACCACGGTGGTGGCATTGATGGAGCCGGTGGTTGCATATTTGGTGGAGCGCTGGGGGGTTATGCGCTGGTTTGCGGCCCTGCTAGTAGGCGGTGTGGTGTTTTTGTTGGGTGATTTATCAATTGCGTCGATGATGACTGATTCTGGACTGCGCTGGTGGTCACGGAGTTTGATGGAGTGGTTAGATATTCTTGCGGCTAATGTGCTGCTGCCCTTGTGCGCTTGGTGTTTTGTTTTGTTTGCCGGTTGGCGGGTGCCTAAACTGGTGTATGGGGTTCGAGAAGGCTGGTTTGAAGGGGGTTTCTTTTGGCTTTGGTGGGCCTTGTTGCGGTATATTGCTCCCCCGGCCGTATCGGCTGTATTAGTTGTTGGTTTGTATTTGCGCATCACTGCATAGATCATAGATCTAGTGCTTTTGAATGATTTAGGGCCCCCGTATGAACGAGATTCGACGCAGTGCGCTATTGCCGTATTCTGCGGATATTATTTATCTGCTGATCAATGATATTGAGGCTTATCCTCAATACATGGATGGCTGTGTTGGTGCGCAGATATTGGCGCAGACAGATCAAACTATGGATGCGCGTTTAGATTTGTCTCGCGCCGGTATTCGTCTTAGTTTTGTCACTCGCAACACCTTGACGCCCGGTCGCAGGGTGAAATTAAGTTTAATTGACGGCCCGTTTGAAAATCTCGCTGGCGAGTGGGCGCTGCTACCCTTGGGTGCGGGCGCCTGTAAGCTTAGCTTGTATTTGGAGTTTGCCTTGACCAATAGTGTGGTCGGGGTAGCAACGCGGCAGTTATTTAATTCGGTGGCTAATAATTTGGTCGATGCCCTTGTGAAGAGAGCGAATGAGCAATATGGAAAATAATAGTAATACGATTCATGTTGAGGTGGCTTATGCCCTGCCTGATAGGCAGCGCATTGTTGCATTGGAGGTGCCGGAGGGTTGCACGGTGCGTGCGGCGGCAATGCAATCAGGCTTAGATAAGCAATTTCCTGACTTGGATCTAAGTACGGTCGATTTAGGAATCTTTGGTAAATCTGTGAATGCGCCAGATACTCAAGTGATTAAAGTGGGCGAACGCGTAGAAATGTACCGGCCGCTGATTGCAGACCCCAAAGAGGTTCGCAAGCAGCGAGCTGCCAAAGTAAAGGCTCGCAAAGACGCCAAGTAATTCTTACTCGTCGGTCGCTTCTGCGGAGGCGGGCGCAGCTTCTGCTACCTGCTCTGGACTCAATTTGATGTCAGTGTTGAATTCACTGAGTTTGCCGTCCACAAAAAACGCCGTTAAGTTGTGGCGTTCTTGTTTCTCGGTATTCTGATTGTTTAGGGAGTAGACATAGTCCCAGCGATCGCGGCTAAATGGATCGCGCACTAGCGGCGTGCCCATAATGTATTCAACCTGGCTGGGCGTCATGCCGATCTTGAGCTTAGCTACCATTTCCTGAGTGATAACGTTGCCTTGATCGATGGGCAGACGGTAAACACCAGGGAATTCCAAAGAGCTGCAGGCGGCCAAAGAGACGAGTAGGCAGGCTGTGGCAAGGAGTCTATACATTCTAAGGGTTCCAATCGCTTATAGAGGCGTGGATAATAGCGTAAACCCAATCGCAACGCTAAGGTCCAAGGCATATGTCTATAGAAAATCAAGAGCTTCGTAAGGCTGGACTCAAGGTTACTTTGCCGAGAGTGAAGATTTTGCAGCTGCTAGAGCAGGCTGAAAGTGATAATCAACACTTTAGCGCTGAAGATGTTTATCGTGCCTTGATGGAGTCGGGCGAGGATGTGGGTTTGGCCACGGTATACCGGGTGCTGACCCAGTTTGAGGCGGCTGGCTTAGTAACTCGACATAACTTTGAGGCCGGTCATTCGGTGTTTGAGTTAGAAAAAGGCGATCACCACGACCATATTGTATGTATGGAAACGGGTGAGGTTATTGAGTTTTACGATGATGTTATTGAGTCGCGCCAGCGTCAATTAGTTGAAGATCGCGGTTTCGATTTGGTTGATCATAGTCTTGTCTTGTACGTGCGCCCTAAAAAGAGCTAACGACACATTATTGCGTTCTAGGGGCGATGATAGCTCGCCCTTACGCTGTGTCGGTGCCGGAGTGTTTCTCTTAATGGCGTATTCCGAGCATTTCTCTAGCGTGTGCGAGGGTGTTTTCAGTAATGGCGATTCCGCCTAACATCCGCGCAATCTCTTCAATCTTTTGATTGTCTCCCAGTGGCTCCAAGCTTGTTGTTAGCTTGGTTTTGTTGCCGACCTTCTGCACTCTGATGTGATGATCGCCTTGGCTGGCGACTTGAGCTTGGTGGGTAACGCATAGCACTTGGCTGCGTTGTCCCAGAGACTTGAGCAGTTGGCCAACAATTTCTGCTGTAGCACCGCCAATACCGACATCAATTTCATCAAATATCACGGTAGGTATTGCGGCAACTTGGGCGGTAATCACTTGAATGGCAAGGCTGATGCGCGATAACTCGCCACCCGAGGCAATCTTATTAAGTGGGGCCTTGGGGCTGGCAGGGTTGGTGCTGATTAATATTTCAATGTCTTCTTGGCCGTAACTGTGAGGCTCAGTGCTGCTTAGTGGATGCATGGCAAATTCGATTTCGCAGTGTTTCATCGCCAGTGCTTGAAGTTGTTCTTCTATACCGTGTTTCATAAGCTTGGCGGCTTTGGCGCGCTTTTTACTTAAGATTGTCGAGGCACCCTGATACGCTTTTAGGGCCTGATCTTGTTCGCTGCGCAGCTGATCAATTTTTTCGTCGCTGGCATCCATGGCCTCAAGTTGAGTTTCTAGTGAGGTCTGTAATTCCGCCAGTTTGTCGGCTTGAATACGATGTTTGCGCGCGGTTTGGTAGATGGCGTCTAGTCTTGCTTCAGTTTCGATTAGACGCGCTGGGTCGAGCTCTGTGCTATCGATGACGAGTTGAAGTTCGCCAGCGGCCTCTTCAATTTGAATACGAGCGCTTTCAATAAGTTGCGCGGCGTTATCCTGCGCAATACTGCTGTGTTGGCTACTTTGAAGAGAGGATATTGCCTGATGCAGAATACCCATAGCGTTGACTTCGCCGTCACGACAGAGGTTTAGGCTGTGGTGATTGGCGGCCAATATTTGTTCTGCATTGGCGAGTTGCTTCTGCAGATTTTCAAGTTCCTCGACTTCACCGGTCTTGAGATCGAGCCGATGTAATTCTTCAAGCTGGTAGCGCAGCAGCTGTTCTTGGGCATTTTGCTCAGCGAGATTAGTTTGAAGTTCCGCTAAGGTTTTTACGCAGTACTGGTATTGATGGCAGTGCTCACTTGCCTGCTTGGCTAGCTTAGTGGTGCCAGCATAGGCGTCTAATAACTCGCGTTGGTAGGGCTTTTGCAACAGAGATTGGTGCGCGTGCTGGCTGTGAATGTCGATAAGCAATTTGCCGAGTTCGCGAACACCTTGTAACGTGGCGGGCTGCCCATTGATGTAAGCGCGCGAGCGACCATCGGCAGAAATTACTCGCCTCAGCATGCATTCATCGCTGTCGTCCAAGTCCCGTTGCTGTAGCCACGCGTGAGCTGCTGGGATGCCGCTGATATCGAATAGGGCGTGAATGTCGGCGCGATCTGCGCCGATGCGAACAATATTGCTGTCTGCGCGGTCCCCCAGTGCCAGTCCAAGGGCGTCGAGCATGATGGATTTACCTGCGCCGGTTTCGCCGGTGAGCACGGTCATGCCTGGGTTGAGTTCAATGTCGAGGTGTTCGGCAATGGCGTAATTGCTGATATTAAGATTGCTCAGCATGATGATCTCTCGCGATTATTAAAAATTAGACTGTATATGTATACAGTAAAATACTGCTGGTGAGGTCAATCGTCAATAACTAGTGGTAAAAATATTGGTCATTGCCTTGAATTACCTATGGTGAACCCCATATACGCGTCAACGCGGCAATTGTCCGCAAGACCAAATACGTGTGACGGAGAGTGGATACGTGACAGAGGAACAAGATAAAGCGGCACAGCCAGATGAAGAACTTCAATCTGAGGAGCTGCAGCAGGACGAAGCGGTTGAGCTTGATATTGAGCTTAGCGGTGAGTTAGAGCCTAGCCTTGAAGAGCAGCTAGAGGCGGCAAAACAGACCGTTGTTGATGCGCGTGAGCAATCATTGCGCGCCGCAGCGGAGGCGCAAAATATTCGTCGCCGAGCCGAGAAGGATGCCGAGAATGCGCGTAAGTTCGCACTTGAGAAATTTGCCGGGGATATGCTGCCGGTTGTCGATAACCTAGATCGCGCATTGGCTTCTGCAGATGTCGAAGACGAAGCTTTAAAGTCGATCTTGGAAGGTGTTGAGTTAACTCGCAAAACACTAATAGATGCCTTAGCGCGTCACAATGTTGAGCAGTTGAATCCGGTAGGCGAACCGTTTAATCCCGAGTATCACGAGGCGATGGCGATGGTGCCGAACCCTGACGTTGAGCCAAATTCAGTAATGGATGTTATGCAAAAGGGTTACACCCTTAACGGCCGTTTGCTGCGTGCGGCAATGGTTGTGATTGCTAAAGCACCATAATTGGTAATTGTATTAAAAACGGCCTATGCCCCCTTGAAATGTGTGGATAAGGGCCAATATATGTCAACAAGACAAAAGAATTTCGCCGCAAGTGGCGACAGTTAGATTACGTGGAGAATGATGATGGGAAAAATTATTGGTATTGACTTGGGTACTACTAACTCTTGTGTTGCGGTAATGGACGGAGGCAAGGTTAGGGTAATCGAGAATTCAGAAGGTACGCGTACTACACCTTCTATTGTTGCTTATACCGACGACAAAGAAGTATTAGTAGGTCAAAGCGCTAAGCGTCAGGCTGTTACTAACCCGCACAATACGCTTTACGCAGTAAAGCGTTTGATCGGCCGTCGCTTTAAAGATGACGTCGTTCAAAAAGACATCAAAATGGTGCCATACGCTATCTGCGAAGCAGATAATGGTGATGCTTGGATAGAAGTGAAGGGCGAGAAAATGGCCCCTCCACAGATTTCTGCTGAAGTTTTAAAGAAAATGAAGAAGACGGCAGAAGACTACCTCGGTGAAAAAGTAACCGAAGCGGTTATCACTGTGCCGGCTTATTTTAATGATTCTCAGCGTCAGGCGACTAAAGACGCTGGCCGCATCGCGGGTCTAGAAGTAAAGCGTATTATCAACGAGCCTACTGCAGCGGCCCTGGCCTACGGTATGGATAAATCCAAGGGCGATCGCACTATTGCGGTATACGATTTGGGTGGCGGTACTTTTGATATCTCGATTATTGAAATTGCTGAAGTAGATGGCGAGCACCAGTTTGAAGTGTTGTCGACTAACGGCGACACCTTTTTAGGTGGTGAAGATTTCGATATGCGCCTGATTGATTATTTGGCGGAAGAGTTCAAGAAAGATAGCAGCATTGATCTGAAAGGCGATTCTCTTGCCGTTCAGCGTTTGAAAGAAGCGGCTGAGAAAGCCAAGATCGAGCTATCTTCTAGCCAGCAGACTGAGATTAACCTGCCTTACATCACGGCGGATGCAACTGGTCCTAAGCATTTGGTAGTAAAGCTAAGCCGTGCGAAGCTCGAATCTTTAGTGGGTGATCTAGTGGCGCGTTCATTAGAGCCAATGAAGGTTGCCTTGAAAGATGCCGGTTTGTCGGTCTCTGAAGTAGACGAAATTATTTTGGTCGGTGGTCAGACTCGCATGCCTTTGGTGCAAGCTAAAGTGACTGAGTTCTTTGGTAAAGATGCGCGTCGCGATGTCAATCCTGATGAAGCGGTTGCCATGGGCGCGGCATTGCAAGGCGCGGTGCTGTCTGGCGAAGTAAAAGACGTATTGTTACTTGACGTTACTCCGCTGAGCCTGGGTATTGAAACCATGGGCGGTGTTTCTACAGCACTGATCGAGAAAAACACCACGATTCCTACTAAGAAATCACAGGTGTTCTCGACCGCTGATGACAACCAAACCGCGGTAACTATTCATGTTGTCCAGGGTGAGCGCAAGCAGGCATCGGCCAACAAATCATTGGGCCGCTTTGATTTAGCAGACATTCCGCCAGCACCACGCGGTTTGCCGCAAATTGAAGTAACCTTCGATATCGATGCCAACGGTATTTTGCATGTGTCGGCCAAAGATAAGGCAACGGGCAAAGAGCAGTCTATCCGTATTACTGCTTCTAGTGGTTTGAAGGAAGACGAAATCGAGCAAATGGTGCGCGATGCTGAAGCTAATGCTGAAGCGGATAAGCTGTTTGAAGCACTGGTTGTGGCTCGCAATACTGCTGAGGGAATGGCTAACGCGACCCGCAAAACAGTAGAGGAGGCCGGTGACAAAGCCACTGATGAAGAGAAGGCTGCAATTGAAGCCGCCTTGGTTGAAGTTGATGAAGCGGTTAAGGGTGACGATGTCGAGAAAATCGAAGAAGCCACTAAGAAACTAACTGAAGCATCCGGTGGTCTCGCTCAGAAGATGTACGCCGACCAAGCGGCTCAAGCGGAAGCAGCGGAAGCAGCTGATGGCGGTGAAGAGCAGCCTCAGTCTGGCGCTGACGATGTTGTCGATGCCGAGTTTGAAGAAGTGAAAGACGACGATAAGAAGTAAAGCGCGGGGCCTAGCGGCCCCAAACTTATATTCTGCTTAACGGGAGACGTGAGACGCTGGAGCTATTAAGTTCTTTAAGTGTTCTAGCGATTTCCCGTTTGGCGTTTAACAACAGTCATCAATTTATCTGGTAGAGCGGCACGGTGGTTTGATTGCCTTCACTCTCCTGAACAGTGTAAAGCGAAGCTATGTCAAAACGAGATTACTACGAAATTTTGGGTGTGTCGCGAGACACGGATGGTAAAGAAGTTAAAAAAGCTTACCGTCGTATTGCGATGAAAAATCATCCTGACCGCAATCCAGATGACCCGAAAGCAGAAGATATTTTTAAAGAGGCGACGGAAGCCTACGAAGTGCTTGCCGATGAAGAAAAGCGCGCTAATTACGACCGCTTCGGTCATGAAGGTGTAAATGCAGGCGGTGGTGGTGGCGGTGCCGGTGCCGGTGGTTTCAGCGACATCTTTGGTGACGTCTTTGGCGATATTTTTGGCGGCGGCGGCGGCGGTGGTGGTGGTCGTCAGCGCGGTCCACAGCGCGGCTCAGATTTACGTTACACCCTTGAAATTGAGCTTGAGCAGGCGGTTCACGGTTCAACGGCGAAAATTCGCATCCCTACCTTGGTGGCGTGTAAGCCCTGTGACGGTAGCGGCGCTAAAAAAGGCTCTAAGCCGATTACCTGTGCTACTTGTAACGGCATAGGTCAGGTGCGTATGCAGCAGGGCTTCTTTGCCGTGCAGCAGGCCTGCCCGAATTGCCGTGGTAAAGGCAGCACCATTTCTAATCCTTGCTCAGAGTGTCACGGTCAGGGTTTGAATGAAGAGACCAAAACCTTGTCGGTGAAAGTGCCCGCTGGTGTTGATACCGGTGATCGTATTCGTCTTACGGGTGAAGGTGAGGCCAGTCCTAATGGCGGTTCAACGGGCGATCTGTACGTGCAGATGTCTGTGCGTCCGCATGGGATCTTTAAGCGCGACGGTAAGAACTTGTACTGTGATGTGCCCATCAGTTTTGCTGACGCCGCTCTGGGTGGAGAGTTGGACGTACCGACCTTAGGCGGACGCGTAAAGCTCAAAATTCCAGTTGAAACCCAAACGGGTAAATCTTTCCGCTTGCGTGGCAAGGGTATTACACCGGTTCGCGGTGGCAGCACTGGCGACTTAATTTGTAAAGTCACTTTGGAAACGCCGGTCTCACTGAGTAAGCGTCAAAAAGAGTTATTGCAAGAGTTGCAGGCCAGTATGGAAGGCGATGATAAGCAGTCACCGCGGAAAAAAACCTGGTTTGACGGCGTAAAAACGTTTTTTGACGATATGAAAATCTAAGTTATTGGCACTTCTTTCGAAGGATTCCACCTTCTGGTGGAATCCAGTCTCGACTTCCCCTGATTTTTTCTCCATTCTTTGCGGCATATGAATTCGGCTTTTTACGCTCCGAGCGCTTCAGAGGCACCCTAATAATGGATAAAACCCTCAATAAGTTTGTAGCCGATTATCTGTGGTCAGATAAAGTGGTGCATTACAGTGGCTGGCAACGAAAGTTAATAGATGCTTTGCGCCTGCTGTATGTCGTGCTAGATGACTTAAGCAAGGGCGAATTAACCCTGCGCGCGATGAGTTTGGTTTACACCACGCTGTTGTCGCTGGTGCCAATAATGGCGGTGAGCTTCTCTGTGCTTAAAGCTTTTGGCATGCACAACAGGGAGCTGGAGCCCATTATGCTGCAATTTCTTGAGCCAATGGGGACGCAGGGCATTGAGATTACCGACAAAATAATTGGCTTCATCGATAATGTCAAAATTGGGGTGCTGGGCACGTTTGGTGTCGCCTTATTGTTTTACACTGCAATTTCACTGATTCAAAAAATCGAAGCAACCTTTAATTATGTTTGGCGCCTTGATCAGCATCGCAGCATTGGTCGGCGGTTTGCGGACTACGGCAGCGTGATGTTAATTGGGCCGCTGCTGGTGTTTTCAGCTATTGGTTTGTCTGCGAGTGTACTGAATGGTGGCTTTGTGCAAACTATCAGTACGTATGTGCCGTTCATGCAGCACTTAATTGCCTTTGCAACTGAAGCTGCGCCGTATTTAATGATTATTGCCGCGTTCACCTTTTTCTATATGTTTATTCCAAATACCGGCGTCACCTTGCGCGCGGGCTTAGTGGCGGGCGTGGTATCTGGGGTGCTATTCCAAACTGTGGGTTGGGGCTTTGGCAGTGTGGTGGTTTCTGCCAGTGGGAGTGGGACGTACGCGATTTATTCCGGCTTTGCGATTTTGATTTTATTTATGATGTGGATGTATATTAGCTGGCTGATTTTATTGGTTGGCAGCAGTATTGCATTTTATGTGCAGCATCCCGAATATATTGCGCCGGTGCACCGCAGCGGCGATTTAAGCATTCGTCAGCGCGAAACGTTGGCCTTGCAGGTGATGGCGATTATTGCTCAGCGTTATTATCAGGCGCGTAAACCTTTTTCGGCAAGCGATTTTGTGTATCGCCTACGAGTGCAGATTCAGGGCGTAACACGGGTGTTATTGGCCTTAAAGCACGCGGGCTTAGTGACTGAGAATCATGAAGACCCACCGCGCTATTTGCCAAGTGCGCCGCTAGAGAAAATGTCTTTAAAGACGGTGCTAGATGCGGTGCGCAATGAGGGTGGTATTCAAGTTGTGGTGCAAAGTGAGCAGCGCAAGCCAGTTCATGGCGTGGCTGAGGTGGCGGCGGTAATTGACGCAGCACTGGGTGCGGCACTGGCATCTATTACGGTGCGAGAGATGGCGCTTGGCGAAGCCGATGAAGAGCTCGATGGCGCGGCGCGTAGAGGCGCGATAGGCTTTGCTGAAAAAATAAATACAGACTCTTAAATATTGGAAATTGATATGACAGTTCGGATAGCAGTTACCGGTGCCGCCGGCAGAATGGGGCGGATTTTGATCGAAGCCGTTTCTCTCAATCAAGGCTGCAAATTGACGGCGGCAATTGAGCGCCCAGAGAGTTCGTTGATTGGCGCCGATGCCGGTGAATTAGCGGGCTTGGGTAAGAATGGCGTCGCCATTGTGGGCGATGTTAATGCTGTGTTGAATGATTTTGATGTGCTCATCGATTTTACCGTGCCTGCGGCAACTCTAGCGAATGCCAAGGCCTGCGGTTTGGCTGGCAAGGGCATGGTGATTGGCACTACTGGCTTTAGCAGCGAGCAAAAAGCGGAGCTAGAGATCGCGATTGCGCCGATAGCTATTTGCCAGGCCTCAAACTTTAGCACCGGCGTTAATGTGTGCTTTAAGTTGTTGGAAATGGCGGCGCGAGTGCTGGGCGATGATGTTGATATAGAAATTGTTGAAGCTCATCACCGCCACAAACTTGATGCGCCATCGGGCACGGCACTGAGTATGGGGCAGGTGGTAGCCGACGCGCTGGGTCGCGATTTAGAAAAAGTGGCGGTGTATGGGCGCGAAGGGCAGACAGGCGCGCGTAAGCGTGAAACCATTGGTTTTGCCACCGTGCGCGCTGGCGATATCGTTGGCGATCACACCGTGATGTTCTGTGCGGATGGTGAGCGAGTTGAAATTACCCATAAGGCCAGTTCGCGGATGTCTTTTGCTCGGGGTGCGGTGCGCGCAGCGGCATGGGTAAATAAGCAGGCAGCGGGGCGCTATGATATGCAGGATGTTCTCGAATTAAAGTGATTTAGGCCTTGAATTAGACCGAAATAGTGACTGATTGCCGTTTAAGGCTGCATTTGCGGTATTTATTGAGGTGGACGCGCGGGGGGCACTTCGCGTAAAATCGCGCATCAGATTAGGGTGCTGAGCTAAATAAGCTCAGCGGCCCCGCAAAAGGCGAGGTGAGGTAATCTTCATCTCGCTTTTTTGCACGCGTATTTTCCTCTGTGGTCCCTTGGTTGTCGTTCTGGCTGTTATGCTGGCGGTGACTCTCGGCCGCAAGTTTGATCTAGGAGGTAGTCTTGACGGTTCCAGCCATACTTGCCCTTGAAGACGGCAGCATTTTTCGGGGCATTGCCATTGGTGCCGAAGGGCACTCTGTTGGTGAGGTCGTTTTTAATACGGCAATGACCGGTTATCAAGAAATATTAACCGATCCCTCGTATGCCCGCCAAATAGTGACATTGACCTATCCCCATATCGGCAATACCGGTGTGAATAGCGAAGACGAAGAAGCAGACACCATCTGGTCGGCTGGTTTGGTCATTCGGGACCTACCTATTTTGGCATCGAGTTTCCGCAGTGAGCAAAGCCTGTCTGATTACCTGAAAGCGCGCAATATTATTGGTATTGCTGATATCGATACTCGTCGCCTAACGCGTATTTTGCGCGATAAAGGTGCCCAAGGCGGCTGCTTAATGGCTGGCGATATCGATGAGGCCAAGGCCTTGGTCATGGCGAAGGAATTTGCCGGATTAAAGGGTATGGATTTGGCCAAAGAGGTCACCACTTCCAAGAGCTATCAGTGGCGCGAAGGTAGCTGGGCACTGGGTGCCGGTCATAAAACCTTTAGCGATGGCGAGCTCCCTCACCATGTTGTTGCCTATGACTTTGGTGTGAAGCGCAATATTTTGCGGATGTTGACTGATCGGGGCTGTCGTTTGACAGTAGTGCCGGCAGAGACGTCGGCTGCCGATGTGATGGCGATGAATCCCGATGGCGTATTTTTATCAAACGGCCCCGGTGATCCGGAGCCTTGCGATTACGCGATCGACGCTATAAAGGAGATTCTGAAAACCGGTGTGCCGGTGTTTGGTATTTGCTTAGGGCATCAGTTGTTAGGCTTGGCGTCTGGCGCCAAAACCCTGAAAATGAAGTTTGGTCATCACGGTGCCAATCATCCGGTTCAGGATTTGAAGACCAAGGTGGTGCATATCACCAGCCAAAACCACGGTTTTGCGGTTGATGAAAACTCCTTGCCTGCTAACTTAGTAATAAGCCATAAGTCGCTGTTTGATGCTTCCCTACAAGGTTTTGAGCGCACAGATACGCCGGCGTTCGGGTTTCAGGGGCATCCAGAGGCCAGTCCTGGTCCGCATGATATCGCGCCTCTGTTCAATCAGTTTATCGATATGATTGTGGCTGCCAAGCAGGCCAAATAAAGATTATGCCCAGCGGTCTGCCGGTATAATGGCAGTCCGCAGTACAAAGAACGACATTAGCGAGTGTCTGTGGCCCAGCTTCCGGTGGCAGACGTTTTATTACGAAGCACAGAGTTAGATGATTAGTACTTATGCCAAAAAGAACTGATATCCAAAGCATCCTCATCCTTGGAGCTGGCCCAATTGTCATTGGTCAGGCTTGTGAGTTTGATTATTCCGGTGCCCAGGCTTGTAAGGCCCTGAGGGAAGAAGGTTACCGAGTTATATTGGTGAACTCCAACCCCGCGACCATCATGACCGATCCGTCGATGGCGGATGCCACCTATATTGAACCCGTGGTGTGGCAAACGGTTGCCAAGATTATTGAAAAAGAGCGTCCAGATGCCGTGCTTCCTACGATGGGTGGCCAGACGGCGCTAAATTGTGCATTAGATTTGGATCGCGAAGGCGTGCTGGCAAAGTACGGCGTTGAAATGATCGGCGCGACTAAAGATTCAATCGATATGGCAGAAGATCGCCAGCTGTTCGACAAGGCCATGAAGCGGATTGGTCTGGAGACCCCGAACTCGGCTATTGCCCACAGCTTGGAGGAGGCCTTGCAGGTACTGGATGCCATCGGTTTCCCGGCTATTATTCGGCCTAGTTTTACTATGGGTGGTTCCGGCGGCGGTATTGCTTATAACAAAGAAGAATTTATCGAAATATGTACTCGTGGTCTCGATTTGTCGCCCACCAGTGAGCTCTTGATTGACGAGAGCTTGATTGGCTGGAAAGAGTTTGAAATGGAAGTTGTGCGTGATAAAAACGACAACTGTATTATTGTTTGCGCCATTGAAAACTTTGATCCCATGGGTGTGCATACCGGCGACTCAATCACCGTTGCGCCAGCTCAAACGCTGACCGACAAAGAATATCAAATCATGCGTAATGCCTCTTGCGCAGTACTACGTGAGATCGGTGTTGAAACTGGCGGCTCTAACGTTCAGTTTGGTATGGAGCCGCACACCGGCCGCTTGGTCGTTATTGAAATGAATCCGCGGGTGAGTCGCTCATCGGCGCTGGCTTCAAAAGCAACCGGCTTTCCTATTGCGAGAGTGGCGGCTAAATTGGCAGTCGGCTTCACTTTAGACGAGTTACAAAACGATATTACCGGCGGTGCAACTCCGGCTTCTTTCGAGCCTGCCATCGACTATGTGGTAACTAAAATACCGCGCTTCACCTTTGAAAAATTTGGCGAAGCGCAAACTCGTCTGCACACTCAGATGAAGTCCGTTGGCGAAGTGATGGCGATTGGCCGGACTTTTCAAGAATCTTTGCAAAAAGCTCTTCGTGGTCTTGAGGTTGGCTCTGCTGGTTTTGAACATCAGATTGATGTTGATCGCGACGATGCCCGGGATGTATTAATTGCCGAGCTGACCAATCCTGGCCCAGAGCGTATATGGTTTGTAGCCGATGCTTTTCGCGCCGGAATGAGTGTTGATGAGGTGTTTGAGCATTCGTGGATTGATCCTTGGTTCCTCGTTCAAATCGAAGACATCGTTAAAACTGAAAATTCACTGAAAACTGTGGCTTTCGCCGATATCACTAAAGATATGATGTGGCGTCTGAAGCGTAAAGGCTTTTCAGATCAGCGCTTGGCCGTATTGTTGGCAGTTAGCGAAAAGCAGTTGCGTGAACTGCGCCACAGTTTAGATATTCGCCCAGTCTACAAACGCGTAGATACCTGTGCGGCGGAGTTTTCTACGTCGACCGCGTATATGTACTCTACCTATGAAGAAGAGTGCGAATCGCTGCCGTCTGACCGTGAGAAAATCTTGGTCATTGGTGGTGGCCCCAATCGTATTGGTCAGGGTATTGAGTTTGATTATTGCTGCGTACACGCCGCATTGGCGATGCGCGAAGATGGTTACGAAACCATTATGGTCAACTGTAACCCTGAGACTGTGTCGACGGATTATGATATTTCAGACCGTTTGTATTTCGAGTCGGTTACTCTCGAAGACGTCTTGGAAATTGTTGCCAAAGAAAAACCTAAGGGCGTCATTGTGCAGTTTGGCGGTCAGACGCCGCTGAAATTAGCGCGTGATCTTGAGGCGGCGGGTGTACCTATTATTGGTACCTCTCCAGACGCGATCGACCGCGCTGAAGATCGCGAGCGTTTCCAGCAGATGATTGAGTTTTTAAAGTTGAAGCAGCCACCAAATACCACCGTTCGCTCAGAAGAAGCGGCGTTGGTTGCGGCTGCAAAAATTGGCTACCCCTTAGTCGTGCGGCCATCTTATGTGCTGGGCGGTCGGGCGATGGAGATCGTTTACAAAGAAGATGAGCTGAAGCGTTATATGCGTGAGGCGGTTCGGGTTTCCAATGAGTCGCCAGTGCTATTAGACCATTTTTTGGACGCCGCGGTTGAGGTTGATCTCGATGCGGTGTCCGATGGCAAGCAAGTGGTTATCGGCGCGATCATGCAGCATATTGAGCAAGCGGGTGTTCACTCCGGTGACTCTGCCTGTTCATTGCCGCCCTATTCGTTGTCGGCGGAAGTTCAGGATCGCATGCGCGAGATCGTCAAGGCTATGGCTATCGAATTGGGTGTTATCGGTTTGATGAACGTGCAGCTTGCAGTCCAAGATGGTGAAGTCTATGTGATCGAGGTAAACCCGAGAGCATCAAGGACTGTGCCGTTTGTATCGAAATGTATTGGTGTGTCGCTCGCTAAGATCGCGGCGCGCTGTATGGCCGGCATCAGTCTGGAAGATCAGAATTTTACTACTGAGATTGTTCCCACCTATTTCTCGGTAAAAGAAGCGGTTTTCCCCTTTGCTAAGTTCCCTGGTGTTGACCCCATTCTTGGGCCAGAAATGAAATCGACGGGTGAAGTGATGGGTCTGGGTGAGACTTTCGCCGAAGCCTTCGCGAAGGCGGCGGTAGGGGCGGGGGAAGTGTTCCCAACTAGCGGTCGCGCCTTTATCAGCGTGCGTGATCCCGACAAGGAAGGCGCGATTGCGGTGGCAACTCGACTGGTTGCGCAAGGTTTTACCCTCTGTGCTACGCGGGGTACTCACAAGGTGTTAACGGGAGCTGGACTTACCTGCAAGCGCGTAAATAAAGTGCTGGAAGGACGTCCGCATATTGTTGATATGGTTAAAAATGGTGATATTGATTTAATTATAAATACCACCGAAGGCAAGCAGGCTATTGCCGATTCTTCACTGATTCGTCGCAGTGCCTTGGTTAACAAGGTAAGTTACACCACAACACTTGCTGGAGCCGAGGCAATTTGTCAGGCTTTAGCCTTTGGTGAAGAGCGAACAGTACGCCGTTTACAGGACGTACACGAGGGTATGATGCAATGAATCTTGTGCCAATGACGGTTGCTGGCGAAAAAGCGCTGCGCGACGAATTGAAAAAATTGAAAACAGTTGATCGTCCGCGTATCACTCAGGCAATTGCTGAGGCGCGCGCCCATGGCGATCTAAAAGAAAACGCTGAATATCACGCCGCTCGTGAGCAGCAAGGATTTTGCGAAGGTCGCCTTCAGGAAATTGAAAGTAAACTGGCCGGTGTGCGTGTGATTGACATCGCTACTATTCCGTATAGCGGCAAAGTCATTTTTGGGGCCACGGTGAGCTTGATCAACTGTGAAACTGATGAAGAGGTCACTTACCGGATTGTTGGTGAAGATGAGGCCAGCGTGAAGCTGGGGAAAATTTCTGTGACTTCACCGATAGCTCGCGCCCTAATCGGCAAAGAACAGGGCGATGTTGCTCTGGTAACCGCACCGGGCGGTAACATCGAGTATGAAATCGACAAGGTGCAACACCTCGCCGAATAAACCAGTTTAGGCTTGTGCCCGAAGCAAATTTGAAAGCTTCGGGTTAGGCTTTTTAGCTGGCCGGTAAATCAGTGCGATTTTACCGATAGCCTGCACCAAATGAGCCTTGTGGGCTGCACAAAATTGATCAATTAAGGCGCGGCGTTCGGTTGGCTCAGCTATATTTACCTTAACTTTGATAAGTTCGTGATCGTCTAGCGCGCGTTCAATTTCGGTATTCACGCCCTCGCTTAATCCGCGATCACCGATCATCACAACGGGGCTGAGTTTGTGGCCGATACTGCGGAGGTGTTTTTTATCACTAGCGCTGAATTTGGACATAATATTACTAAACCGAAAAAGGCGTGGCCTAGTATTTTACTCGAAAGGCGCTTGCGCTGAAATGTGAATTCTCGCTATTAATGGAGTTGGCGTGGTTAAACGTACGGGATCTAGTGGTGCATGGCTTAAGGAACATTTTGACGATCACTACGTCAAGCTGGCCCAGAGAGAGGGTTATCGCTCACGGGCGTGTTATAAGTTGTTGGAAATTCAGGAAAAAGATCGTCTTTTTAAGCCTGGCATGAGTGTTGTCGACTTGGGTAGTGCGCCGGGAGGTTGGTCGCAGGTGGCTGCTATGCTGGTTGGGCACCATGGCCAAGTGTTGGCCTCAGATATCCTGGAGATGGATACCGTCGCCGGCGTTGAGTTTATTCGGGGCGATTTTACTGAAGAATCGGTCTTCAATGAGTTGATGGCTTTTCTAGGAAATCAGAAGGCAGATCTTGTAATTTCAGATATGGCCCCCAATATGACTGGTATGAGGGACGTTGATCAGCCTCAGTCGATGTACTTGTGCGAGTTGGCGCTGGATATGGCTGATTTGGTGCTTCGGCCCGGCGGCAGCTTTGTCACCAAGATATTTCAGGGAGAGGGTTTTGAGGAATATATGCGCCTTCTTCGCGAACGTTTTAGCAAGGTAGTTACCCGTAAACCGGCTGCATCGAGGCCGCGATCGCGGGAGGTTTATCTAGTGTCCACTGGTCTGCGCGGCTAATTATTGCGTAGAGGGTACTCAATTAATGTAGTAATGTACGTAAAGTTTGGGGTTAGATTCCCGTTTTATTAGCTTTGCGAACATAGCAGCGTGAGGATCAGTTTTTGAACGATATGGCAAAGAATTTATTATTGTGGCTGGTTATTGGTGCTGTCCTGTTGACAGTTTTTAATAGCTTCAGCGTCCAGTCTCCCACTGAGCAGCTTAATTACTCGCAGTTCATTAGCGAAGTGCAGAATGAGCGTGTCCGCAAAGTGGTTATTGATGGCTTAGTGATTAGTGGTGAGCGCAATGACAGCACTCGATTTGAGAGCGTGCGACCCTTGCTTGATGATCCCAAGCTAATTGATGATCTATTGCAGCACAACGTGGTCGTAGTGGGTACTAAACCCGAACGGCAGAGTCTGTGGACGCAATTGCTAGTGGCTAGCTTTCCTATTTTGATTATCCTTGCGATTTTCATGTACTTCATGCGGCAAATGCAAGGTGGTGCTGGTGGCGGCAAGGGCGGTCCCATGTCCTTTGGCAAAAGCAAGGCGCGGCTATTAAGCGAAGACCAAATTAAAACCACTTTCGCCGATGTGGCTGGTGTTGATGAAGCTAAAGAAGACGTTCGCGAGCTAGTTGAGTTCTTACAAGACCCTGGTAAATTCCAGCGCTTGGGTGGTCGTATTCCACGCGGTATATTGATGGTTGGTCCTCCGGGCACGGGTAAAACTTTGCTGGCGAAAGCGATTGCAGGTGAAGCCAAAGTTCCGTTCTTCTCGATCTCTGGTTCCGACTTTGTTGAAATGTTTGTGGGTGTTGGCGCATCGCGTGTGCGTGACATGTTCGAGCAGGCTAAAAAGCAGGCGCCATGCATTATCTTTATTGATGAGATTGATGCCGTAGGTCGTCACCGCGGTGGCGGAATGGGCGGTGGCAATGATGAGCGCGAGCAAACATTGAACCAGTTACTGGTTGAAATGGACGGTTTTGAAGCCAATGACGGCGTTATTGTTATTGCTGCGACTAACCGCCCTGATGTACTCGACCCCGCGCTGCTGCGTCCCGGTCGTTTTGATCGGCAGGTTGTGGTGGGTCTACCCGACATTCGCGGCCGTGAACAAATTTTGAAAGTACATATGCGTAAATTACCCCTCGGTGATGATGTAGAAGCGTCGATCATTGCGCGTGGTACGCCCGGCTTCTCAGGTGCAGATCTTGCCAACCTTGCTAACGAGGCGGCGCTGTTTGCCGCTCGCGGTAACTCGCGCTTAGTTAGCATGGAGCAATTTAATTTGGCAAAAGACAAAATCATGATGGGCGCTGAGCGCAAATCGATGGTTATGTCAGAGAAAGAAAAATTAAATACTGCTTATCATGAGTCGGGCCACGCCATAGTGGGTCGCGAAGTGCCTGAGCACGATCCCGTGTATAAGGTCAGTATCATTCCCCGTGGTCGGGCCTTAGGTGTGACTATGTTCCTGCCTGAAGAAGATCGCTACAGCCTGAGTCGTCGTCATATTATTAGTCAGATTTGTTCATTGTTTGGCGGCCGAATTGCCGAAGAAATGACACTTGGTCCTGATGGTGTAACAACAGGGGCTTCTAATGATATTGAGCGCGCTACCGATATAGCTCGTAAAATGGTCACCAAGTGGGGCTTGTCAGACAAGATGGGGCCGCTGATGTATGAGGATCCTGAAGATGAGACTTACGGTCGTTCTGCAGGACAGCAAGGTAAGGGGTTTTCTGGTGAGACCGCGCGTCAAATCGACGAGGAAGTTCGTCGTATTATTGATGAATGCTATGGTATTGCTACGAAAATTTTAGAGGCTAATCGCGACAAGCTAAACATGATGGCTGACGCATTGATGACGTATGAAACCATTGACGCCAAGCAAATAGATGACATTATGTCAGGTCGTAAGCCGCGTAAGCCTGCTGGTTGGGATGACGATGGTAGCGCGGGTGGTCACAAGGCGAAGACAGAGGAGGCAGAAGCTGAGTCTGATGTTGATGCCAATGATAATAAGAAAAACCGGCCTGAAGATCCATTCGTCGGCTCGGTAAGTGATCACTGAGTTTGTATTGAGCTCCTTAGTAAGTCCATCGCTACCGCAGCTTCGCTGCGGTGTTCGCTTATTGGACATAAGCGTGCCTCAGGTCATGGCAATTATTAATGTTACCCCTGATTCCTTTTCAGATGGCGGTGAATTTCACGCCGGCGGCGTCTTGCTTGAAAAAGTGCTGCGGCGGGTCGAGCAAGTTTGTGAGCAGGGCGCAACGCTCATCGATGTTGGCGGCGAGTCGACACGTCCTGGCGCATTGCCGGTTACCGCTGAGCGCGAGTGCGAGCGGGTGCTGCCCGTTGTTGAGGCTATTGCCCAGCGTTTTGACACTATTATTTCTGTAGATACCAGCACTCCTGAGGTCATTCGCGGCGCAGCCCAACTTGGAGCCGGATTGATTAACGATGTGCGGGCATTGTCGCGGCCGGGAGCGTTGGATGCTGCGGCGGCGAGTGGTTTGCCGGTGTGTTTGATGCATATGCAGGGTGAGCCAAGCTCTATGCAGCTGCAGCCCAGTTACCAAAATATTTTTGAGGAGGTGACTGCGTTTTTGCATCGCCGAGTGGCTGCATGTTTAGCCGCCGGTATGACGAAGGACCAGTTGCTGCTCGATCCCGGTTTTGGTTTTGGTAAAACAACCGAGCATAATTTCGAATTGTTTCGTCGCCTGCCTGATTTTGTTGGAATGGGTTTTCCGCTATTAGTTGGCTTTTCTAGAAAATCGATGCTGGGTGCGATCACTGGGCGTGCGGTAGATGAGAGAATGGCCGCAAGTATTGCAATGGCGGCAATGGCTGTAGAGCGTGGCGCGCATATTATTCGCGTTCATGATGTTAGAGAGACGGTTGATGCGGTGAAGTTAGCGACCGCCGTAAGGTTTGAGAAAACTAATAATGGTTAGGAAATATTTTGGTACAGACGGCGTGCGTGGTCGCGTTGGCGAGGGCGTTATTACCCCTGAGTTTGTTTTAAAGCTGGGTTGGGCGGTAGGTCAAGTTTTTGCTCGCGAAGGTCGCAGCAAAGTGCTTATTGGTAAAGATACTCGCATTTCAGGATATATGTTCGAGTCAGCCTTAGAGGCGGGTCTAGTTGCTGCGGGGATCGATGTACTGTTGTTGGGCCCTATGCCCACGCCAGCTATTGCGTATTTAACGCGGACGTTTCAGGCGCGCGCTGGCATCGTTATTAGTGCTAGCCACAACCCCTATTATGATAACGGGATAAAATTCTTTTCCGCTGACGGCACTAAATTGCCGGATGAGCTCGAAATTGCAATTGAAGAGGCGATCGACTCAACAATGGCGACGGTTGAATCTGCGAAGCTGGGTAAGGTAAGAAGAATAGATGACGCTGCAGGACGCTATATTGAATACTGTAAGTCTACCGGTCAAACTGGGCTTTCTTTGGCAGGCTTAAAGATCGTACTCGATTGCGCTAATGGCGCTACTTACCATGTGGCGCCAGCGGTGTTTGCCGAGCTTGGCGCTGAAGTTATTGTTATGGGTGCGTCGCCTAACGGACTTAATATTAATGCCAATGTTGGCTCAACTCATCCGGCAGATATGCAGGCGTTAATTCTGCGCGAATCCGCAGATTTCGGTATTGCCTTTGATGGTGACGGTGATCGGGTGTTGTTTGCTGATGCGTCGGGTGAGCTAGTTGATGGTGATGAGTTGCTATACATCATTGCCGCAGAGCGACTGCGTTGTGGTGAGCATTGTGAAGGTGTGGTCGGTACTATGATGTCGAATCTTGGTTTTGAGCTTGCGCTGAAGGCTCTGGGTATTTCTTTTGAGCGTGCTCAGGTTGGTGATCGCTACGTTAAAGAGCGAATGAATGCTCTAGGGTGGCAATTAGGTGGGGAGAACTCTGGCCATATTATTTGCGGCGATGTGAGCACCACTGGCGATGGTATTGTTGCGGCGCTAAAGGTGGTTCAGGCGATTGTTAGCAGCGGCAAGAGTCTCTTTGAGCTGCGAAAGCCAGTAAGTAAATTCCCCCAAATCATGCAAAATATTCGTATCGAAAAGCCGGTTGACCTCGGTGATTCTGAATTGACCGCTGCGGTAGCTCAGGTAGAGTTGGAATTAGCGGGGCGAGGCAGGGTATTATTGCGCGCCTCAGGTACCGAACCTTTAGTGCGAGTGATGGTTGAGGGGGAGAATGCCGCCCAGGTTGCTGAATTATGTCAGCGCCTAACAGACAAGGTGCAAAAGCTTTCATCATAAGTGGTGGCGCTTCTTGTATGTGTATATAAGTTTATGTAAGATTGGCGCCCATTTTGCGCTAAGGGAAATGGCATGCGTAGTAATCTCGTAGCGGCAAACTGGAAGATGTGCGGCGATACTGCCAGCATCGGAAAGTTGGTGGTGGAATTAAAGACCTCCTTGCCTGCAGAGCCTGGTTTAGATATCGCGGTGTTTCCTCCCTCGGTGTATTTGGCGCACGTGTTAGCCGGTTTATATGGCTCACCGGTTGCTGTTGGGGCTCAGAATGTCTGCGACCGCCCGAGTGATGGTGCATTTACCGGTGAGGTGTCGGCCTCTATGTTGGCGGATGTCGGTTGCCGATATGTCATAGTCGGTCATTCTGAGCGTCGGGCTATATATGCCGAAACCAGTGAGCAAGTTGCGCAAAAAGCAAAACAGGTTTTAGAGCAGGGTCTGGTGCCATTGGTGTGTGTTGGCGAGACTGAGACACAGCGTGATGATGGCGCTACGCTAGAAGTTATTTCCGCCCAGCTTAATCCGATTTTTTCGACTTTAAGTGTTCAGCAATTGCAGTTGATTGTCGTTGCTTATGAGCCAGTCTGGGCAATTGGTACGGGTAAGACGGCAAGCCCAGGTCAGGCTCAAGAAGTGCACGCATTTATCCGTGCTCTTTTTGCAAAAAAAGATGAGCAGTTGGCGAAGGGTTTGCGAATTTTGTACGGTGGCAGTGTTAAAGCTGCCAATGCAGGTGAATTGTTCGCTCAGGCGGATATTGATGGCGGTTTAGTGGGTGGTGCGTCACTTGATGCACAGGAATTTTCCGCAATATGTCGGGCGGCGGAGTAATGGAACAAATTATTTTAATAGTACATGTGTTGGCTGGTCTTTCCATTATTGGTTTGATTCTGGTACAGCAGGGTAAGGGCGCAGATATGGGTGCTTCTTTTGGCTCTGGCGCGTCTCAAACGTTGCTTGGCAGCAGCGGCAACGGCAATGCATTAACACGCGTTACTGCAGTGTTAGCGACGATGTTTTTTATAACTAGCTTATCTTTGGCCTACGTTGCAAAGCAGCGCAGCGGTGTTGATGAAGATATTATTGAAGTGCCGGTGCTGCAAGAGAGTCGAGATGTTGCGCCGTTAGGTGACGGCAGTATGCCTGTGCAAGCGGGCAGGGATGAGTCGGATATGCCTTCGGTAAATGATGTGCCGGCGGCAGCCAAGTAAAGAATTAGCCGAAGTGGTGGAATTGGTAGACACGCCATCTTGAGGGGGTGGTGAGCATTGCTCGTGCGGGTTCAAGTCCCGCCTTCGGCACCAAAAAATAGAAAAGGATAATCACGGTTGGTGCTTATCTTTTTTGGCATTTAATTTGCTCTGCAAGTGATGCCGGTTTTGTGCTCCTTGCGGGTGCGCTGCTTGACCTGCTTCTGGCTTCCAACTATAATGCGCCTCCTGATGTGGGGTGGCGGAAACAGTTTTGTGAGCTTCCTCGGAGCGCAAAGTAACTTCGCTTTATTATAGATCAGAAGTTTTTAGAAGCCCCTTCCGTAGGGGCTTTTTCGTATCGCTAAAGGGCGTGCGTCAAAGAATTTCGATGGTGGGCCTTGGGCCCATTTTTTATTGGTGGGTAGTGAACTTGTCCAACAAGACAGTGAAGTTAGAAGAATTGTTAAGGCCTGGGGTGGAAGCCCTGGGCTATGAGTTGTGGGGTCTGGATTATCAGTCTCATGGCCGCCACACCATGTTGCGTGTGTATATTGATAGCGATAAAGGTATTGGTGTTGATGACTGCGCAAAAGCGAGTCATCAGATTAGTGGTGTTATGGATGTAGAAGACCCTATTTCTGGCGAGTACAATTTAGAGGTGTCGTCACCAGGTATGGATAGGCCGCTTTACACTTTGGCGCAGTTTGAAGAGTACATCGATAGTGATGTAAGTATTCGCTTGCGCACCTCCTTTGAGGGGCGTCGTAAGTTTCTTGGTCGTCTAATGGGCGTCGAAGATGGAGATGTGGTTTTGATGGTTGAGGAGCATGATTATTTGCTTCCCTTCGATCAGATTGATAAAGCAAATGTCGTGCCCCGGTTTTAGTCGGGGATGAATGTTTCAAATGGCCGGCTGCGGAAAGAGGCGGATAATGAGTAAAGAAATATTACTGGTAGTTGAAGCCGTATCGAACGAAAAGGGTGTGTCTAAAACCATCATTTTCGAAGCAATTGAGCAAGCATTGGCAACAGCCGCTAAAAAACGTTATGACGAAGATTCCGAAATCCGTGTGGTGATCGATCGACTCACAGGTGATTATCAGACTTTTCGCAGTTGGTTGGTTATGCCAGACGATGAAATGGCACTGCTAGGTACTCAGCTCACCACTGAAGAGGCACACGAATATAGTGCTGACTTAAAAGCTGGCGATACCCACGAAGAATTGGTTGAAAATGTTGGTTTTGGTCGCATTGCTGCACAAACTGCCAAGCAGGTTATAGTGCAAAAGGTACGCGAGGCCGAACGTGCTCAAATCGTTGAAGAATATAGCGGTCGCGTTGGCGAGCTAATTAATGGCACAGTCAAGAAAGTGACTCGCGACAGTATCATTGTTGATCTCGGTGGCAACGCAGAAGCGCTACTGCCACGTGAAGAATTGGTTGGCCGTGAGGTTTTCCGGATCAACGACCGAGTTCGCGCAATTCTCGCTGACGTGCGTCCAGAAGTACGTGGTCCGCAGCTGTTTTTGAGCCGCGCGTGCCCAGAGATGCTGATCGAGCTATTTAAAATTGAAGTGCCTGAAGTATCAGAAGATGTTATTGAAATTCGTGCCGCTGCTCGCGACCCCGGATCAAGGGCAAAAATTGCCGTAAAAACCAATGATGGTCGTATTGATCCCGTGGGTGCCTGTGTTGGCATGCGCGGTTCGCGTGTGCAAGCCGTATCGGGTGAGCTGGGCAATGAGCGCGTCGATATAATTTTGTGGGATGATAATCCTGCGCAGTTAGTTATTAATGCAATGGCGCCGGCCGAAGTTGAATCTATTGTTGTAGATGAAGACACTCACACCATGGATGTTGGTGTGGCAGATGACAATCTTGCTCAGGCTATTGGTCGTGCCGGCCAAAATGTGCGCCTAGCTGGTCAGTTAACGGGCTGGACTATCAATGTGATGAGCATTGAAGAGATGGGTGCCAAGCACGAGCAAGAATCTGGTCAGGTCATTAGCTATTTTGTCGATGCTTTAGATATCGGCGATGACATTGCTGAAGTATTGGTGGAAGAAGGTTTCACAACCTTAGAAGAAGTCGCCTATGTTCCGCTTGAAGAGATGATGTCTATAGAAGGCTTTGACGAAGAGATTGCGCAAGAATTGCGTGCTCGCGCTAAGGATGCCCTGCTGACTCAAGCAATAGCTAGCGAAGAGAAATTAGAGAGTGCCGAACCGGCTGAAGACCTGCTGACAATGGAAGGTATGGAAAAGCATCTTGCTTTTATCCTTGCCAGCCGTGGCATTGTAACCATGGAAGATCTGGCCGAACAGGCTGTTGAAGATCTTCTCGACATTGAAGACATGACTGAAGAACGGGCTGGTGAGTTAATTATGACTGCCCGTGCTCCGTGGTTTGCAGACGAAGAAGAGTCTGCAAAATAAGCGAGTCGTACCGTTTTGGGAGAATGATGAATGGCTGAAGTTACCGTGAGCCAGCTTGCTGAAGTCGTTGGCGCGCCTGTAGAACGATTATTGCGACAAATGAAGGAAGCGGGGCTGTCGCACAGTGCTGCTGTGCAAGTTGTCTCTGATGAAGACAAGCAAACTTTGCTGACTTTCTTGAAGCGGAGCCACGGAGAGTCAGCCGAGGCACCACAGAAAATCACCTTGAAGCGTAAAACACTTAGTACGCTTAAGACAGGATCTGGCGCGGGTAAGAAGACCGTTAATATTGAGGTTCGTAAAAAACGGACGTATATAAAGCGTGATCCTGCTGAAATGGCTGCTGATGCTGCGGCGCAAGATCTTGCTCAGCCGGAGACTAAAGACGCTGTTGCTGCTGATGTGGTGGCGGAGGCAGAGGTGATTATTGAAGCTGCACCCAAGCCTGTAGTAGAGGTTGTTGTTGCTGAAGTGAAAGTGCCAGAGCCGGAACCCGAGCCAGCGCCAGTTATAGAACAAAAGGCACCGGTGCCTGTTGTGGAGACGCCTGTTGCCGCTCCAGTGTCAAAAGCCGCTCCCGCGAATAAGACCGATGAATACCGTGAAGTGGTTGAAGACGTCTTGGATGTTGATCCCGAAATTATTCGTCAGCGTGCAATAATCCGCCGCAAAGAAGAAGAAAAACGAGTTAAAGAGCGCCGCGCAGAAGTGGCTGCTGATAAAAAGCGTGACGAAGAGTTGCGTAAAGAAAAAGCCAAAGCTCCTGCCCAGGTGCCCGCCGCCGCACCCGCGCCTGCCGCTAAAGAAGCTGGTAGCGATACTAGCGAAAAACCAGCGCCTCGCCATCATCGCCGTGCAGCAGCACCTGCGGCTGCCGCAGATGATGACCGTCCGCGCCGCAAGGGTGGTAAATCTCGTGGTAATAAACGTGAAGATCTAGATCGAGCCGGCTCCTTCGCGGGTCGCCGCAAGAAAAAGACTCTGAAACTGCCAGATGACGCGCAGCGCCATGCTTTCCAGGCCCCTACTGACAAGATTGTTTACGCGGTTAATATCGGTGAAACTACCACCGCAGCCGAGCTTGCTCAGCAAATGAAAGTTAAGGCTTCAGAAGTTGTTAAAGAAATGATCAAAATGGGAATGATGGTCACCATCAATCAGCCTATTGATCAAGAGACTGCGCAACTTGTCGTAGAAGAAATGGGCCATAGTACTAAGTTGGTCTCTGATGACGCAGTTGAAGAAGCGCTTGAAGAAACCTTGGGAGCGCGCGGCGTAGGTACAATGACTACTCGTGCGCCTGTTGTTACCGTAATGGGTCATGTTGATCACGGTAAAACATCGTTACTCGATTATATCCGCAAGACCAAGGTGGCAAGCGGTGAGGCCGGGGGTATTACCCAGCACATCGGCGCCTACCATGTTGAAACTGGTCACGGCATGATCACCTTCCTCGATACCCCGGGTCACGCGGCGTTTACGCAGATGCGAGCTCGTGGCGCCAAGAGTACCGACATTGTTATTCTTGTTGTCGCAGCAGATGACGGTGTTATGCCGCAGACCGAAGAAGCCGTAGCGCATGCGAAAGCAGCGGGCGTGCCATTGGTTGTTGCGGTTAACAAAATGGATAAAGAAGGCGCGGATCCTGATCGCGTTAAGAACGAATTATCTGTAAAAGACGTTATTTCGGAAGAGTGGGGCGGTGATACTCAGTTTGTGCATGTATCTGCACATACCGGTGAAGGTATCGATAAATTGTTGGATGCCGTTTTACTGCAAGCTGAATTGCTAGAATTGAAAGCAGCGGCAGACTTGCCGGCTCATGGTTTGGTTATTGAGTCTCGTCTGGATAAAGGCCGCGGTGCGGTTGCGTCCCTGTTGATTCAAAGCGGCACCTTACGCCAAGGCGATATTGTGTTAGCTGGTCAATGTTCTGGTCGTGTTCGTGCAATGCTTGATGAGAATGGTAAGCCTGTTAAAGAAGCGGGTCCCTCAATTCCTGTGGAAATTCTGGGTCTTGATGGCACGCCAGAGGCCGGTGATAGCTTTGTTGTAGTTGAAAATGACAAGCGCGCTCGTGAAGTGGCTGATTTCCGCCAAGTGCGCGATCGCGAACAGCGTATTAAGCGTCAGCAAGCCGCTAAACTTGATCGCATGTTTGAAAGCATGGAGTCAGCAGAGCGCCGTATTTTGAATGTCGTTCTTAAGACAGATGTCCGCGGTTCCCTAGAGGCATTGCAGGCGTCGTTGGTGGATATTGGCAATGACGAAGTTAACGTTAATATCGTCTCAGCTGGCGTTGGTGGTATCACCGAGACGGATGTAAACCTAGCGTTAACTTCCGGTGCGGTAATGTTTGGCTTCAATGTTCGGGCTGATTCTAGTGCGCGTAAATTAGCAGAGAGCGAAGGTGTTGATCTTCGTTATTACAGCGTGATTTACGACGTGATTGATGATGTGACGGCAGCATTGACGGGGATGTTAAGCCCTGAAATGCGCGAAGACATTGTCGGCGTTGCTGAAGTGCGGGATGTATTCCGCTCGCCGAAATTCGGTGATATTGCTGGCTGTATGGTTATTGAAGGGACGGTTTATCGCAGTAAGCGTATTCGTGTTCTGCGCGCAGATGTTGTTATCTACGAGGGTGAGTTGGAATCCTTGCGCCGCTTTAAAGATGATGCCGCTGAAGTTAAAAATGGCATGGAATGCGGTATCGGTGTGAAGAACTACAAAGATGTACGCCCCGGTGACAAGATCGAAGTGTACGAAGTTAGGGAAATTGCACGCAGCCTTTAGGGGCTTGACGTTGCGGAGTAGCATGTCAATTGAAAGAGTTTAGTCGTACAGCGCGGATAGCGGATTTTTTGAAGCGAGAGCTGGGTAGCTTTATCCAGAAGGAGCTTCGTGATCCGCGGCTTGGTATGGTCAGTGTCATCGATGCTCAAGTGAGTCGTGACTTGAGTCATGCTAAGATCTACGTGACCGTTATGGGTAAAGACACGGCTGAAGAGGCGAAAGAATCTTTGGCAGTGCTAAACAAGGCGGCGGGTTTTTTGCGCAGCCAAGTTGCTAAAATCAATAACGCTCGTACCACGCCACAGCTGCGGTTTTATTACGATACCAGCATTAATCGTGGTCAGCATATCAGTAAGCTTATTCAAGATGCGGTTGAAGCTGATCGCAGCCGTCATATGGATGACGACAAGGAATAAGTGTTTTGGCAAGACGTCGCAAAGGCCGGTCCATTGACGGCATTTTGGTGTTGGATAAGCCCCCTGGCCGCTCCTCTAATGGTGCAATGGTTACTGCGCGTGCTATTTACAATGCCACCAAAGCCGGTCATACAGGCGCATTAGACCCACTTGCTACCGGTGTATTGCCGGTTTGTTTTGGTGAGGCAACCAAGTTTTCCCAGTTTTTATTGGATGCCGATAAAGAGTATCGCAGTCACTTTATTTTTGGTCAGCGAACCGATACCGGCGATGCCGAAGGTGCAGTATTGGCTGATGTGGATGCTTCAGACCTCACTGCAGCAGAGCTAGAGTCGTATATTGCCGCCTTGCGTGGCGATATTTTACAAGTGCCCCCCATGTATTCCGCGCTGAAGCGTGATGGCAAACCCTTATACGAATTGGCCCGCAAGGGAATTACCGTCGACCGCCCGGCGCGGCCGGTTACTATTCGTGAATTTGAATTGGAATCTTTCACTCCCGGCGTTATAGCTGTTGCGGTGGTCCGGGTACGCTGTACCAAGGGCACATATATTCGTTCTCTTGCAGAAGATTTAGGAATTGCTATCGGGTGTGGTGGGCATGTGTCGAGTTTGCGACGTTTGCAGGCCGGTCCATTTGTCGAAGCTCAAGCAGTCTCTACCGACGCGCTGCAGGTACTGCGTGATGCGGATGATTTTGTCGGATTGGATGCTCTCCTACTGCCGATCACTGACGCACTTGGCCATATTCCAAAGCTAACTTTAGGTGAAACTGCGGTGTACTACTTGTTGCAGGGTCAGCCCGTGCAGGTGTCTGGGGCTCCCACCTCGGGAGCAGTGGTGCTGCTTGCTGAAGATGGTAAATTTTTGGGGATAGGTGAAATTTTAGACGATGGGCGCGTTACGCCTCGTCGTTTGCTCTCAACTGTGGGATAATACTCGGCTGAATTTGTGCCGGTAGTCCGGTAAAAAGGCAATGAAGGGATTGGCAGTGTGCTACTCCTTCCGAACCTGACTGTAAATATGCACGGTCAGGCTTGATTTATAAACGCATATTCGTAATGAGGAATAAGAAGATGGCATTATCTGCTGTTGAGAAATCTGAAGTTGTTAAAGATTACCAAACTGCCGAAGGCGATACCGGTTCTCCAGAAGTACAGGTTGCATTGCTAACCGTTAACATCAACAAGCTGCAAGGCCATTTTGAAGGTCATAAAAAGGATCACCATTCACGTCGTGGTTTGATCCGCATGGTAAATCAGCGTCGTAAATTGCTGGATTACTTGAAACGCAAAAACCAAGAGCGTTACAGCAAGTTGATCAAAAGCTTAGGTCTACGTCGTTAAAAAAGAATAAGTGGGGGGCCTTAGTGGCCCCCTTATTACTTTATATAACCCATATTTGGGAGGAATTACTCCGTGAATCCCGTTACTAAGACATTCCAGTGGGGCAGCCAGACTGTTACCTTGGAAACTGGTCGTATAGCTCGTCAAGCGAGTGGTGCAGTGCTAGTTAAAATCGATAATACTCAGGTTCTATGTACTGTGGTTGCAGCAAAGTCTGCTAGACCTGGTCAGGACTTTTTCCCCTTGTCTGTGCATTACCAAGAGCGTACTTACGCCGTTGGTAAAATCCCAGGCGGTTTCTTTAAGCGCGAAGCGCGTCCATCAGAGAAAGAGACCTTAACGTCACGTCTGATCGATCGCCCGATTCGTCCACTGTTTCCTAAAGGTTTCCAGAATGAAGTGCAGGTTATCTGTACTGTTATGTCTGCAGACAAAGAAAATGATCCAGATATTGCCGCGTTAATTGGCACTTCGGCAGCACTGGCTATATCAGGTGTTCCGTTTGCTGGCCCAGTGGGTGCAGCGCGCGTTGGTTTTACCGCTGAAGATGGCTACATCCTCAACCCGAGCTTTGCACAGTTGGAAGCCAGTCTATTAGATATGGTTGTCGCTGGTACCGAAGACGCTGTATTAATGGTTGAGTCCGAAGCGCAGCAGCTGACCGAGGATCAAATGCTGGGCGCAGTACTATATGCTCACCAAGAAATGCAGGCGGCAGTGCAAGCGATTAAAGAGCTGGCAGCTGAAGCTGGCAAGCCGTCTTGGAATTGGCAGCCAGAAGAAGAAAATACTGCTTTGTTAGGCGCCGTTGCCACTGGCTACAAGCCTGGTCTTGGTGATGCTTATCGCGTTACTGATAAAATGGAACGCTACGCTAAAATCGGTGAATTGCGTAAACAAGCTATTGCAGAATTGACGACTGGCGATGATGCGCAATACAGCGCCGATGACGTTCGCGGTGTATTTGCCAAGCTTGAAAAGCAAATTGTTCGTCAGCGTATATTGAATGGCGAGCCACGTATTGATGGCCGTGACGGCCGCACAGTGCGTCCTATCTCGGTTGAAGTCGGCGTTTTGGGCAAAGCTCATGGTTCAGCCTTGTTCACTCGTGGGGAAACTCAGGCCATTGGTGTTGCTACTTTAGGTACAACCCGCGATGCACAGTTTGTTGATGCGTTGGCTGGCGAGTTTAAAGACAATTTTATGCTGCATTATAACTTCCCTCCCTACTCGGTAGGCGAGTGCGGTCGTATGGGCAGCACCGGTCGTCGTGAAATTGGCCACGGTCGTTTGGCACGTCGCAGTTTAGAAGCAGTTTTACCAACAGCAGAAGAATTTCCTTACACTATTCGTGTGGTTTCGGAAATTACTGAATCAAACGGTTCCAGCTCAATGGCGTCAGTTTGTGTTGGTAGTTTGTCATTGATGGACGCTGGTGTACCACTTAAAGCCCCGGTCGCCGGTATTGCGATGGGCTTGGTTAAAGAAGGTGAGCGTTTCGCTATTTTGACCGATATCCTTGGTGATGAAGATCATTTGGGTGACATGGACTTTAAAGTTGCCGGTACTGCCGACGGTATCACTGCGCTGCAGATGGATATTAAGATCGAGGGTATTACCCAAAAGATCATGGAAGTAGCGCTAGAGCAGGCTCAGCAAGCGCGTTTACACATTCTTGGTCAAATGAATCAGGTTCTTGCTACATCACGCAGCGGTGTTTCTGAAAATGCGCCAAGCATGCACGTTATGAAAGTTGATTCAGACAAGATCCGTGACATCATCGGTAAGGGTGGCGCAACCATTCGCAGCATGTGCGAAGAGACGGGTGCCCAAATCGATATTGAAGATGATGGTACAGTTCGGGTATACGGCTCAGATGCAGCGTCACGAGACGATGCAGTAAACCGTATTCTGGCAATTACTGCTGAAGCTGAGATCGGTGCAATCTACACGGGTAAAATCGCTCGTATCGTAGATTTTGGCGCTTTTGTCACTATCTTGCCTGGTAAAGACGGTCTTGTGCATATCTCTCAGATTTCTGACGAGCGTGTAGAGAACGTTAGTGATTACTTGAAAGAAGGCGAAGATGTTCAGGTTAAAGTCTTGGATGTTGATGCTCGTGGCCGTATCAAGCTTTCTATCAAAGAAGCAATAGCTGATAGTAAAGCCGCTGTCGCGGAAGAAGCGAGTGAGCCAAGCGCTGAGTAAGTCGTAAATCTCTTCGTTAAAAAAACCCCGCTTAGCGGGGTTTTTTTTGCTTGGCATTTATTAAGGTGAGTGCCCGATAGAAATTTTGTCATTTCAGCGGTGCAATCATTTACGAGCAGCTCTAAAAGTATAAAAAGCAATAAGAAATCATTGGAAATTTTTTTTATTGCTTCGGCTCTCTTGGCTTGTTTCAGCGTCTCATTTACCGTCGCACTCTGTATTAGTAAAAGACTTTAATTCCCAGCTCATACTGATTTCGGTAGCTGCCACTAATTTTACTGCGCTCGAACTCCCAGAAGAGATTCCAGTTGCTGCTGAGCTGCTGGTCGTGACGGGCAGACAGATTTAGATCGGGGTCCGACTCATTTATGGCGCTTTGTTCAAAATTTGCGCTTATCAAAAATTGCTGTGAGTGAGTTTTGCGCAGATAGCCAATGCTTGTGTGCGCTCTGACATCAAATCCACTTTTTAATTTACTTGATACCTGTCCCTTGCCGCCGGCCAGGACGTAGAGTAGTCCGCCATTAACATCCCATGCCGGTCCGGCTAATCCTTGAATATGGGGAACCCATGCGCGTTTTTCATGTTCTTCAACGCGATGACCACCAATATCAAAGGTCCATGATAAGGGTCGGAAAAAGCGGTTTCGAGCAGTGATTGATTTAATACCTATTAGGCTGAGATCTTCCATCTTTAAGCCATCATCTTGGTAGTAGCGAAAAGACATATCTACGAATTTAAGTTCTGAGCCTAAGGGATAGCCGAGCCCGGGGTCACTCAGTGCGTGGTATGCAGGTCGCCAGTCGAAACCGATATAGGGTTGATCGTCGAATTCACCAGCTGAAATTTGGAGTCGACTTGATAAATGTCCCTGATCGTCTCGCTGCATTGGTGTTGGTAGCTCCGCCAGTGGGCTTTCGATATCCAGTTCATTTCTGTCGCGCAACAGTTGCAATGAGCGTTTGGCCGCTACTTGCTGGGGGACTGTAGTGACCAGCCTTGAATAAAGAAAGGCTGTTTCCAAAATTGCGGCTTTCTGCTCAGCGGGATAATGTTCTAAGGTCGCGTATTCTGGAATTGGGTGGTTCACAAGCCCATAAACCAGATCTCGCTGATCAGGACTGAGCAAGTCTAGTTGATATTGAAATTGGTTGACGATAGAGGGACGATAGATCGCATCGACTATGTAGCCGTGCTGCAATGCTGCGCGGACGGTATCGACCGGAATGGCATGTAGTCGAAAGGCTTTCAACATGGGCTTTTCTGATCGAATTGCATCGAGAACCCCCAGCAAGCGGTAGGAACAATTTTCAGTAAAGAAATAGTAGTCGAAGATTTCTCCTGATACTTCCCAGAGATGGCGAACCATCTGATCTGTCTCTTCCTGGGTAAGGTTTAACGGATATTCCCAGATATCGCGGCTTTCGATATCTCGATATTCTTTCAGTTTCATATAGTAGGGCAGCACGGTCATCTCTCCTGGATAGCCACCCATAAGCCCTTTGAATACAAAGCTTAGCTGATTGTCTGAGGGATCATTTTTCGCGGCGTAGCTGGCAGTATAGGAGAGAATACGATTACTGTTATCCTGCTCATACTGATCTATTCTCAGCAAGGTATGACCAAACATGGATGATGGACTGTTGAGATAGGCGGCTGGGAAGATCATTGTTGCCCCAGCTGCGTTCAGGGTTTCCTGGAATGTATTAAATGCTTCACACTTCGGCGCTGCAGGAATCTTGATCGATGTACTGAGTTTCTCTATCAGCCAGTGGTATCGTGCAGGGAAACGGCAGCGTGGATGCTCATCGCCTAGATTGCTGTTCTGAAAAAGTCCGTCAAAAGTGGCTAGTAGCTCAGAGTGTGGATCATTCTTTCCATTGCTTGCTAGAAAAAAGGCCGTGCTATCGGCTTGGCTTGTATAGCCTTGATTGAATAGTGTTTGCTGGTAGCTCAATAGCGCTATCCAAGTGGGACTGCTAGCCCATGCTGGATTCAGTACGCTTGAATTTACGGGGCTGGCTTGGCAGGGTGATTGCCATATTATAAATGTGAAAATAAATACGAATAGACGGCGCATAATTGTTTGTAACTGCTATTAATCGAGGCGGACGCACAACAACCTGCGACAATCATTGAGGTGATAAGCAGGATTATGAAGTGACGTCGGGGGGCGTGCTGCTCGATCAATAAAATATGTTGTCGAGCAGCATTAGTTAGTGCACAGATAGCTTAGCCGATGTACTTGTTCAGTGTGCTATCGCCTTTCATTGCAGCGGTAATGGCGTCGGCAACTTCTGAACCCGTAGTGGTTTCATTTTGGAAAATACTGGTGAAGTTTTCTTGCATAACCGAGCGGAACTGCGCCAGATCAGACTTTTGAACGCCCATTACAGCGCCTAGAGCGTCAAGCGCTTCGCCGCTACCTTTAGACATATCCAATGCGATCTGATCCAAGTTTGAGTCAATGTACAGAGAGGCGTGAGCGTTGATGACACCGTCTACGTTGCATCCCAGTGTGCCAGATGTCATTGCAAACGTTTGGGTGCCATAGAAGCCATTTGTTGTAGCGGCTAATACGTGGGGGCCTAAACCTGATTGACCTTCGAAAAGTTTGGCGCCTAAACCACAACCCGCTGCGCTATAGCCACCCGCCGCTTGTACTGCAAATGGCATCGCCAACATAGCGGCAGTAAGTATAATTTTTTTCATATTGAAGTGCTCCGTGTACTTTATTAGATGGGTTTTCCTTTTGCGGCTATGCGGACACAACCAGATCAACTTTATAAAGTATTTCTATTACGATTGCTATAAATGAACTCGTTAGGGTTTTTGCTATTAGTGCTGATGTCCGCCCTCACCATGGGCGTGGCGATGGCGAATTTCTTCATCGCTCGCCACGCGAATCTCTTTGATGAGGATTCTAAAGGACAGTGATTGACCCGCAAGTGGGTGGTTAAGATCAACATCGACTGAGAATTTACCTACTTTGAGTATCGTGGCGTTGCGCATACCCTTGTCGGTATTAAAGCGCACAGCTTGGCCCACTTTTATCTTACCTTCGTGTTTCAGGTATTTTGCTGGAATTCGTTCGGTTTTGTTGGGCTCAACTTCTCCGTAGGCATCTTTGGCTGCAAGGGTGACTTCAAATTCATCGCCAACAGTGTGGCCGTCCATGGCGCTTTCTAGACCGCTAATAATATTGTCTGCCCCGTGCATATATAGTGACGGGGTGTCGTTAAAATTGTCTTCCAGTACGGTACCTTCGCCATTACGTAGTTCGTAGTGGAATGACACGACTTTATTGCGGTTGATTTCCATGATTTTCCCTCGTTGCGTTCAGTTATCGCGCAGCTATCTCAAGGCGCGTATAGTAATCTCGAATCCCACCCAGTGGTAGAGCGTTGTAGTGAATCTAATAGGAGAATTACTATGGGCGATGTGCTGCCCTTTAAGCGAAAGCTGCCACAAGGCAAAACGTCCAACACTTTATGTCGTGAAGGATTTCACAAGTGGCGGGTTGATAAGAAAAAGCAGTTTGATGTGAAGCTGGGTAAACTGGTGACTGTTCATATATGTGAGCGCTGCGGTGAGAAGAAAGTCACCGCACAGTAGTTGGAATTGGGCTTAGCGGTGTTCGCTAACGCTTATTTCATCACTGATGGTGGCGAGCCAGTTTTTTGCCTCGTCGACGCCTTCAACGGCTTTGACGACGCAGGCGATGCCGAGTAAATGGTCTTTTAGTAGTTTGCGCATGGGGATATTGAGTTCTTGGGCTTGTTCTTGTAGAAACAAGAATGCCTGCGCGCTAATGTCATCAATGTGCATTTGCTGCGTATCTTGGCGATATTCTGCTAGGCTTACTACTTTTTCCGCAGTCATGCTGGATCTCCTTTGATCAACTTGCAATCAGTATACGGAGCCACAAGACTGGTGAATCTTCGTAATTACCCTTAGGACATCTAGTGTTCCGTAGCGGATTTTACGTAGCAGTGCGCCTAAATAATCATTGAAAAAGGGTTAGATAACAGAATATGTCCGAAACAATTGTGATTGGCGCCGATGGCGTTGAGCAAATGCCACTGAAGAGCTATACCGAAAAGGCGTATTTGGACTATTCCATGTACGTTATTCTTGACCGCGCATTGCCTAATATCGCTGACGGCCTGAAGCCTGTGCAGCGCCGCATTGTGTATGCGATGAGTGAACTTGGACTTAAAGCGAGTGCTAAGCATAAGAAGTCGGCGCGCACCGTTGGTGATGTTATTGGTAAGTTTCATCCCCATGGTGACAGCGCGGTTTACGAAGCGATGGTGTTGATGTCGCAGAACTTCTCTTACCGCTATCCACTTATTGATGGTCAAGGTAACTGGGGTTCGCCAGACGATCCAAAATCCTTCGCTGCCATGCGTTATACCGAGTCTAGGCTTACCAAGTATGCCGAGGTTCTGCTTAGTGAGTTGGGGCAGGGCACTGTTGATTGGGTGCCCAATTTTGATGGCCAAATGGATGAGCCCGCTACCTTGCCGGCGCGAGTGCCCAATATTCTTCTTAATGGCACCACGGGTATTGCCGTTGGTATGGCCACGGATATTCCGCCGCATAATTTGCGCGAGGTGGTGAGCGCGTGTATTCATCTACTCGATCAGCCTGGCGCCAGTGTGGACGACTTGTGTGAGCATGTAAAAGGACCAGATTTCCCCACCGATGCCGAAATCATTACGCCCGCTGAAGACTTGCGAAAAATGTATGAAAGTGGCCGCGGTTCGTTGCGCATGCGAGCCCTTTGGCAAGATGAGGGCGAGGATATTGTTATTACTGCTCTGCCGCATCAGACCTCCGGCTCCAAAGTGCTGGAGCAAATAGCGCAGCAAATGCAGGCTAAGAAGTTACCTATGGTGGTTGATTTACGCGATGAATCTGATCATGAAAATCCGACGCGCTTAGTGGTAATACCACGTTCTAATCGCGTCGATAAACAGGCGGTTATGAATCATCTATTTGCGACCACAGATTTGGAGCGCAGCTACCGCGTCAATATGAATGTCATCGGACTGGATGGTCGTCCGCAGGTAAAAGGTCTCGATAAAATTATTGGTGAGTGGTTGGAAATCCGCACCATAACTACCCGTCGTCGGCTTGAATACCGCTTAGAAAAGGTCCTTAAGCGCCTCCATATTTTAGATGCGTTACTGATCGCTTTTTTGAATATTGACGAAGTGATTGCCATTATTCGTGAAGAGGACCAGCCCAAGCCAGTGCTGATGGCGCGCTTCGGTATTACTGATATCCAAGCTGAGGCGGTACTGGACTTAAAGTTACGGAACTTAGCCAAGCTTGAAGAAATGAAAATTCGTGGCGAGCAAGATGAGCTTGCCACTGAGCGTGACGGTTTGGAATTAATCCTAGGCTCTGCCCGCCGTATGAAAACTCTGGTGCGTAAAGAGTTACTCGCCGCCGCAGAAGAGTTTGGTGATGAGCGTCGCTCGCCCTTGGTGACGCGTGCTGAAGCGCGGGCCTTTTCTGAGGAAGATATTGTATCGGCAGAACCGGTTACCGTAGTCCTGTCTGAAATGGGCTGGATTCGCTCGGGTAAAGGCCACGATATAGACCCGCTTAGCCTAAGCTATAAATCGGGTGACCGCTTTAAATTGGCCGCCAAGGGGAAAAGTAATCAGCCGGTGATTATCCTTGATAGTACTGGCAGAACCTATACGGTTGCGGCTCATGGCCTACCATCGGCGCGGGGACAGGGTGAGCCCTTAACAGGGCGGATCAATCCGCCCTCCGGTGTGAATTTCACTGGAATGATGATGGATAGTGATGATGGTCATTATTTGTTGGCCTCTGATGCCGGCTATGGATTTATTGCCAAGCTGTCAGATTTGCAGAGTAAAAATAAGGCTGGTAAAACGGCACTTACATTGCCAAAAGGCGCTCTGGTTTTACCGCCGGTGGCCATTGCAGACATGGGCTCCAGCCATGTCTGCGCGGTGACCACCGAGGGCCGTATGCTGATATTCCCGGTTGGTGATTTACCGTTAATGCCGCGTGGTAAGGGCAATAAAATGATCGGCATTCCATCGGCGAGGGTCGCAAGTCGGGACGAATACGTGACCGCAGTGACTATTTTCTCTGAGCGGGACGTCTTGAAAGTGATTTCGGGAAAACGCCACCTGTCACTTAAATTCACAGAGTTAGAGCACTACTTAGGTGAGCGCGGCCGGCGCGGCCATAAGCTGCCTCGCGGTTTTCAAAAGGTAGATGCTTTACAGACAGTGGTGGGCTAAGAGCGACACGCTAAGTATCGGCTGACAAGATGGCGCAGACTCTGCGCCTGTGACGTTAAGTAGAGTTTGAGGCGCTATCGTCAGTCCGCAGCTTGGCGGCGTCTTGTTTGAAGGCCTCCAGGCTGAGTTTTTTCAACTGGGTTTGCTGTCTTTCCAATAAATCACTGTAAGGTGATTTCATTGCACTGATGTCGTTGCCCCGAATATCTACCCAGGCATCTATGCGCTCGTAATCGCGACTGCTATCGTCCAGCCAAGTGCCTTTGCCTTCGCTTGTGACGCTGTGTAAGTTATCGATGGCTGCGCATTCTTTGGCAGCACATTCCCAATGATCGCCCTCGCCATGAATGTGGGCGATGCCCGCTCTGCTGCGCAATACTTTATCTAACCTTTGCAATAATTCGGCGCAGCATAGCGCGCGAAATAAAGCGTGGTCTGTGCCGGCGACGTCAAAAAAACGCAGGCTAATGGCGTTGTGTCGGTGTATCACAATATCAGCGTGGTAGAGTTTGGCGATGGCTTCGCCACGCGCATAGCTAGTGCGTAAGTGTTCGCGAAAACTGTCTGGTGCCATTTGTGCTTGCAGAACGCTGTAAGACTGCCAGTGGCAATGTAAAATATAATAATCTTTAAAACGATTTTTACCGAGCTTACTTAGTCGTATTTTCGGGTTGTGAATTTCTTCCAATAATTTCGCTAAGCTGTCAGAGCCGGGGTAGCGGCTTTGATCGTTGCGCAAAGGTTGCGCTAGACGGGCGCGAGCGAGCTCTAAATATTCTTCAATTCGTCTCATCGGCACAGCAATAATCGCATAGCTAAAGCCGGCTAATAGGCCGGTAAGAATGAGTAGGGTTTTACCAAGATCGCGTATTTCATCGCCGATAAGTTCTCGGCTAAGTGATAGTTTGACAGCGCCAAGCCGACCGTCAGCGGCAACCTGTGCTTCGTAATTCAAGTTTTCTGCGCGCCAATGCCCGGTTTCTGCCACGGTTTCATCGCTGGCGTTGGCGATACTGCCATAAACAATGAGTGGACTGTTGATATAGTCCTGTAAAATGGCTTGCAGACTGACCTTGTCGTTACGTAATAGTGCTTGCTGGCTTTGCGATGCCAGTTGGTTGGTCCATTGCTGGCCGATTAAATGGGTAGTTTCAAGAAGAATTTGCTTACTCGCCGTCATACTGGTGAGTAGCAGTGTTAAGCCGGCCACAGCACATATCAGCGCGGTAATCAGTCCGCATTTAGACGACAGAGGTAATTTAAGGAGCTGCTTAAGCATTATGTTCTTTCCATCTGGAACGCGGAACTTCTATTACTTTGGGAGTATATCAAGGTTGTGGTGCTTGGGTAGAGTCACGTCTACCGCTACAATACGCCGATTGCAGCAGGGGGTGGTGTGAACGAAATCATATTGATCAATATAGCGGGCGATGATCGGCCTGGGGTGACAAGCACGATCACCAGTATTTTGGCGGATCACCAGGTGAATATCTTAGATATTGGCCAAGCGGTGATTCACAACAAGCTTTCTTTGGGTTTGTTAGTAGAGGTGCCAGCGGGCGCTGAAGCGGCCAGTATTTTAAAGGATATTTTATTTCGCACCCATGAAATGGGTATGCAGGTACGGTTTTTGCCGGTCACGCCGGAAAGTTATAACCAGTGGGTGTCGGGTCAGGGTAAGCAGCGTCATATTGTTACTTTGCTGGCACGTAAAATTACGGCAAGACATATTGCCGGGGTCACCGACGTGGTATCTCGCTACGCGCTCAATATTGACCGTATTGACCGTTTGTCGGGGCGGGTGCCGCTGGAGGGTGTTGAGCAGCAATCTAAAGCCTCGGTGGAGTTGTCGGTGCGCGGGAATTTACCCGATGCCACCGATTTCCGCCGCGAGCTTTTGCATTTGGCTAGTGAGATGGATATTGATATTGCCTATCAAGAAGACAATATGTTCCGTCGTACACGTCGCTTGGTCGCCTTTGATATGGACTCAACCTTAATTGAGGCCGAAGTCATTGATGAGCTAGCGATTGCCGCTGGAGTGGGCGAGCAGGTGGCAGAAATCACCGAGCGTGCAATGCGCGGTGAAATTGATTTTACCGAGAGCTTTAAGGCGCGGGTGGCCTTGTTAAAAGGCTTAGATGAGTCGGTGTTGGCGGGGATTGCCGAGAGCTTGCCGATCACCGAAGGTGCTGAGAATTTAGTGTCCACCCTGAAGCAGCTTGGTTATAAAACCGTGATTCTATCGGGTGGTTTTACCTATTTTGGTCATTATTTGCAGCGTAAATTGGGTATTGACTATGTTTACGCCAACGAGCTAATTATTCGCGATGGTCGAGTCACGGGTGAAGTTGAAGGCATTGTCGTAGATGGTAAACGCAAGGCTGAGTTGTTGCGAGAGATTGCCGAGCGTGAAGGTTTGAACTTGGAGCAGGTTATTGCGGTTGGCGATGGCGCCAATGACTTACCCATGCTCAGTATTGCGGGTCTGGGGATTGCATTCAGGGCTAAGCCAATAGTTCGTGAAAATGCCAAACAGTCAATTTCTACGCTTGGTCTAGACGGCATTCTCTACTTGTTAGGAATTAGTGATCGTTTAACTGGAAAGTAGTCTAGTTCTTTATCTGGCTATTACCTCGAATGGTTAGTGCTTTAGCCGAAAGCGGAAAACTCGTAGTTCATAGAAGGCATGGGGTCATTCACATAGCTGCCTTGAATAAAATCTGGTCTCAGCTGCCACAGCATTGCCAGTGTTGCTGCGCTGCCTACATTGGGGATAATGATTTGACTGTTGAGCAGTCGCGCGTGCTGAACCATGTCCTGAATTTGCTGATCGGTGGGCGTGTCGGTGGGGCGGAAGCCCGGTTTTACTAGCGCGGGGTGAATGTGGCTTAAAAATTTATTGCCCTGCTTGGAGCGGCCAAAATTTCTCACCGCCAGCAATGTGCCTAGTTTATGCAATTGGATCGTAAAATTTAGGGCCTGCTTTAGCGCGTCGGCGATACTTTCTTCGCTAAACTGTAAAATAACCGATGACGGCGGCAGTCTCGCCGCCTTGAATACGACACTCAGCCACGCACAAAATTCGCGGTCGTGAAAAACATTACCGCTAAGATTTATAATGAGTTTGATGTCTTGGCCTGCAAGCCTTTCTTTCGCTAGTTGCTTGGTGGCTTCAACCACAATCCAGTGGTCGAGCTGGGTGTTTTCTGGTTCGCGCTCGATGGCCCGTAGCATTTCTCCCGCCGTAATTTCACCTTCTACCCAGTCTTTAATGTCGAAGCTCGCCTCGTAGTGATCGCCGCTGGACGCGCCAAGATTGACTAGGGGTTGGAACAGCAGGCTCAGACGATCACTGGCTATCGACTCTGTAATAACCTCATCGATTGTTGCATTGCTTTTGAGCTGTTGACGCTCGCGGCGACAAATCTCGGCATTGTTGCCACCGGCGTGGTAGACCTTCTCGGCGCCATCAAAGACGGTGTCTAGTAGCAGCGTAGCCTTGGGCGGGGTGAGATGATTGATAGGTAAAATAGCAATGCTGGCGGTGCACTGCAGCGAATGCTTGCGGACTTCAAAAATTTCAGATTCAATTGTTTTCCCTAGTTCAAGTGCCATTTCAAGCGCCGTGTCGCTAGCGACGTGATGTGCAATGGCGGCGATCATATCGTCGGCGACGCGACCGTAATGCTGTGCAGGTATGCCTCTTCGAACCAGATCACTTAGTGCTTCAAGTAGGTATTCAACATCATTGAGACTGGTGCTGTGGCGTAATTTACTGAAGTGGTCGATTGATATCAAAATTAAGGATGAGTTGCTATTGCGCTCGTGTTCCACAAATTCTTGTAGCAGTGCCAGAAATTGGCGTTTGTTGCTCATTCGCGTAGTGTTGTCTACGCCGTTAATGGCGCTATCTTTGGTGGTTTTATGGATTGCAATTTGGATGCGATCTTCACCATGGTAGTGGGCGCTATCGAATAGTATAAGAGTTTTTAGCTCGGTCTTATTGGCGAGGGAAAAACTGATCTCTAGATGCTGTTGTTGGTTATTCTGCTGCTGTTTTTTGAGTGTGCTTTTAAAGCGGTCTTGATCTTTAATGGTGATCAAATCAACGATGGGAAAGCCATCAAGATCATCGTAGCCCAGGTACTCGCAAAACGGGGTGTTGGCGTAAATGACTATACCATCAGTAATATAGACAATCGGGGCTTGGTGATCATGCAATAGTAACTTATTGCGCTCTTCAGCTTCCGTTAGCGCAATTTGGCTTGCCGCCAATTGGCGGCGCACCTGCAGCGCCGATTGCGCTTTGAATGCAGCGTTAACGACTTGTGCCATATTATGTTTTTTAATACTGTCTACGACACAGGGATCGGGTGGGCGCAGAGCATCACCTTCACCCATATAAATTACTGGGATATCTTTTTGGTATTTGCGCAGTATGTGTCCGCAGCGTTGAATATCGAGTTGCGCTTGCTCGGCATCAAAAATAAGGACGTCCCAGTTCTTGGCACAAATAGCGATGGCTAGTTTTTCACCGGTATTGATCCTGCGGGTGTAGGCAATGCGTCCACCGCGACGGCAGTGCGTTGCCAGCTGTTCTGCATCGCTGTCTGCAAAGCAAAAGAGAAGAATGTTAATGGCAGTATTACCGCTGCTCATAATAGCTCGATTGTAGTAACGGTTTTGATCTTAAAAGCGATGCGGTATTTAGCTGTTGCTTACAAAATATCCTAGAGCTGATTGAAGTCATTTTTGTTAAGTTCATTTTCATCCGACACATCAATTTCAATTGGATTAGGTGTGATAGTTGTAAAGCGAAAAAGCTTAAAGGCATTTGATTGCTCGACGATCGTACCTAATTTTATACGCATTGAGTGACCTGGACGCAAGAGTGCAACGGTGTGCCCTTCTGATATGCCAACAAAGCCGGCTAACAGTAGCAGTGATCCTTGCGCAATTTGGCCGCCCGGCAATAACATGGCGCGCTGTATTCATTAACTGGCAGGCGGGATTCTAACAAACGGGCGCTATAGGGGGTCGCAGTAGAGGCCAAAGCTTCTATGCCTATTTGGTTGCTACCATCGCTGCGCAGCCAGCGCACAATGCCTACTCGCCAGCTGTCGTAATCATCGGTTTTTAAGCCAACTAGTTCGCCGGTACGAGCAAGCAATTGGGTGTTTTCTGGCCATTCAATTCTGCAGCCCGAGCTGCTGTTGTCTAGTATTCGTGAGCGCAAATATTCGTATTTACTGCTTGCCGCCAGCGGTGTCGGATTGCTCTGCGGTAGGATATAACTGATAGTTTCTGCAGGGTCCTTCGATGATCTGTAGTTAATGGGCTCACTGGCGTCACCGCCGCGGCTGCGGGTGTCTTCATTGCCACCTTGGCTCCATACATCTTCCACGACCTTACGTCGCTCTTGAAAGTGGGCCGATTTGTCGCTCTGGTCGCTCTCAAACTGGAAAAGGCTAAAATCCTGTTGGTTGGCAAGGTAAAGGTGTGTAGTGTTTATGCCAACGGTAAGGAGTACCGGTTCATTGCAAGGTATGCGTTCGGTTGCACGCGAGGTCGCGGAGCTCCATGAAATGCTCAGGTGGTCGAGAATTATTTTACTCATGGTGACGGCGCTAACTGGTCTGCGAGACGATACAGCTGCGGCTAGTCCACCAGGTTGCGACAGCAAAGGTTTAGGATCGATACCCCGCCAGCCTAATGACGGAGCCCGTGCTAGTAACTCGCGGTACGCTGGAGCGGTATCTTCTATAGGATTGAATAAAAACACACAGTTGTCTAACTTTTTAGTGCGAAGCTCAATGGAGGCGGACCAGCTGTTCAGCTCTCTAAATACCTCTTCGATGTGACGCTGAGGGAGTTGATAAGTTTTACTGCAGCTCAGCATTAATAATCGCAAATAAGCTTGTTGTAGAGTGCCGTCACCGTAAATATCATTAGTGACCTTTGACTTGCGTATTTTGAGTGGCGGCCCGCATCGAAAAATTTTATGCGCGGTTAGCCAGAATTCCGGATGTATAGACCGATAAAGTTGATAAGTGCGTAACAGTACTCGGCTGTGCTCGGTGAGGGCGCGATGCAAGCATGCTGCCATAGTATCTTTAGGGCGCAGCAACTTATTCTCAGCTTCCAATCGTTGGAATACCTGGCAGTAGCCGGTGGCAGGCTGGGTATTTAAGGTGTTGGCTAGCAGCACAATCTTATGGGTTTTTTCTGGCAGTACCACGGGTTTGTTCAAGTAGTGGGGTGATAGCCTTTTAATGATGTTATGAGCCTTGGGGCGGATTATTTCCAGGATCTCATAACGATCCTTGGGTTTGCAGGCGGTATGACTTAATTCCGACAGCGCTTGAAACAGTAGGCGGGTAGATTCGCCCAAGTTGGCAAGCGGCAGGCTAGCCAGCCATGAATTTACTGCGTTTGCCATTAGCGCGAACTGACTGTGTGAGTCGTGGGTTATTACTGGCGTTGGGATAGCAAGACTGGAGTTATTTTTCATAAAGCCCAGTTTATGACAGTCTCAGCGTTGCATGTGGTTTGCACTTTAAGCCTATGTCTCCATGCGTTACTTTACGATAGCGCAAGTGGTCGTTTACTGCGCGCACTAGGGTCTTCTACCACCAATCTCGGCACCAAATAGCCCGGCAATCTAGCAAGTATGGCGTTCAGCAGAGCCTGTGCTTCCACCTCGTTAACATCAAAATGCGCAGCGCCTCTTACTTTGTCGAGCAAGTGCAGATAATACGGCATGACGTTAACTTCGAACAAGCGCTGGCTCAGCTTTACTAAGGCATCGGCATTATCGTTAATGTCTTTAAGTAACACACTTTGATTTAAGAGCATAAACCCGGCTTTGTGCAAGGTGCTCAGGGCAATATCGGTGTGACTATCAATTTCGTTGGCGTGATTGCAGTGAATCACCATGACAATGCGCAGGCGATTTTCGCTGAGGATCTTAATTAACGCTGGCGTTATTCTTGCGGGCAAAACCAAAGGTAGGCGCGTATGGATGCGTAAGGTGGTGACATGCGGAATGATGGCGATTTTACTTATCAGTTTTTGCAAGTACTCATCGGGTGCCGATAGCGGGTCACCGCCACTGAGGATGACTTCGCTTATATCTGAGCGATCTGCAATGTAATCTAGGGTCTTTTGCCAGTCGCGTTGGCTGGGATTATTGCTGTCATAGGGGAAGTTGCGACGAAAGCAATAGCGACAGTGAACCGCGCAGGACGGACTGGCGATCAGTAAAACGCGGCCGTGATACTTGTGAATTAAGCCTGGCGCAGGGTTGGCATTGGCCTCTTCGAGCGGATCATTGACGTAGCCGACTTGCTCCTGTGTTTCCTTTGCTAGCGGTAAAACCTGCATTAGTAACGGATCATGCCAGTCTCCGATCTTCATTTTAGCAACAAAGGCTTCCGGCACCCGAAGTGGGAATTGTTGCATTGCCGCTGCTATATCCGGATGTTCCTCGGGGTTTAGTCGCAGTCGCTTTAACAACTGCTCTGGATCGCGGATCATACCGCTCATTTGTTGCTGCCAGCTTTCTGTCTGCCAAAATGTATCTTTTAAGGGTATCATTGCTGCCTTTTTAAACTACGGTTTTACACCGTCGCTGAGGAAAATCATGGCTAATTATTCCACCAATGAGTTTCGCAACGGACTAAAGGTGATGCTCGACGGCGAGCCTTGTTCTATTTTGGATAATGAATTTGTTAAACCGGGTAAAGGTCAGGCCTTTAATCGAGTTCGCTTGCGTAATCTTAACTCAGGTCGGGTTTGGGAGCGTACTTTTAAGTCAGGTGAGTCGCTAGAAGGTGCGGATGTCATCGATCAGAATATGGAATATTTATACAATGATGGTGAGTTTTACCATTTTATGGATCCTGAATCGTTTGAACAGTACCAAGCGGACCTCAAGGCGGTCGGCGATGCGTCCAACTGGCTGAAAGAACAAGATGTTTGCACCGTGACACTCTACAACGACGCGCCATTATCGGTAACACCGCCAAATTTTGTTGAACTACCGATTGCGGAGACCGACCCTGGCGTTAAGGGTGATACGGCTCAAGGCGGCACTAAACCCGCTTACCTGAGCACGGGTGCGATGGTCAAAGTACCCTTGTTTTTGAGTATTGGCGACGTCATTAAGGTCGATACTCGCACTGGTGAATATCAGAACCGAGTAAAGGTCTAAGTGTCTGACTGGCGGCCGACGGCTGATTTTTCGACTTTAATCCGCCGAGCGCAGTTACTCTCTGCTGTGCGCACCTTATTTGCGGGGTATGGTGTTTTAGAGGTAGAGACGCCCTTGCTGGCCACGGCGCCAGTCACTGATCCCAATATAGAAGCGATTAACACCATTGCGCCTGATGGTGACACCACCATGTATTTGCAGACCTCTCCCGAGTTTGCCATGAAACGTTTGCTGGCGGCTGGCAGTGGTTCTATTTATCAAATTTGTAAGGCTTTTCGACGCGGTGAGCGAGGGCGGCGACACAACCCAGAGTTCACTATGCTTGAGTGGTATCGTCCCGGGCTGTCATTGCCAGAATTAATGGATGAAGTCGCCGCCGTGGTCAGCTTGGCGGTGGGTGCGGTTGAATCCAAGCACACTAGTTATCAGCAAGTATTTGAGCAATATTGTGGCTTGAACCCCCATGTGGCGTCGCTTGCAGAATTAAAAGCATGCGCGCGCAGTCATCTAGACCTTAGTTTTGACACTGAAGACCGCGATGTTTGGCTGCAATTGCTCATGTCTTCGCTTGTTGAGCCGGCCCTTGATGGAGGTGTCCTTAATTTTGTCTACGACTTTCCCGCCTCGCAGGCCGCCTTGGCTAAAACCCGTATTAATGCAGGGGAAGCTCCGCTCGCCTCGCGCTTTGAGGCATTTTATGGCGGCATGGAGCTGGCGAATGGCTATGATGAATTGCGTGATGGGAGAGAGTTGGTCCGGCGTATAAGTGATGATCATCGCCGCCGTGCCGATAATTATCAAGTGTTGCCGCCTATTGATCGCCACTTATTGAAAGCGATGACCACACTACCGGAATGTGTTGGGGTCGCAATGGGCTTTGATCGACTAGTGATGTTGGCTTGTAAGGCAGAGCGAATCGATGAGGTGATTGCGTTTCCGTTGGAGCGGGCGTGACCGCGTGTTAGCCGGTCCCGCCGCAGACTATAGTCTACTCAGCGCTGCCGTTAATACGCCCTAACACCTCGCCAAGTCGGGTTGGGGTGCTTGCCTGAAAGCTTTCCTGCCACTCCGTACGGCCTTTTGCAAACAATACGATGGCGGTTGAGCCAAGTTTGAAACGGCCCATTTCCTCGCCCTTTTGCAAATGAATATCGCGCGCGCTCTGCCGGTAGTCGATTGTTTTAATGCCTTTTGGTGGTGGCGCGACTTGGCCATCCCAAACGGTTTCAATACCGGCGACAATCATGGCGCCCACCAAGATCACGGCCATGGGGCCGGCGTCGGTATCAAATAAACACACTGCGCGCTCATTTCTGGCAAATAAGCCCTGCACATTTTCAGCGGTGGCGGCGTTTACCGAAAACAATACTCCGGGAATGTAGCTCATGGTGCGCAATGTACCGGCTATTGGCATGTGCACGCGGTGGTAGTCGCGGGGTGACAGATACACCGTGGCAAAGCTGCCATTGTCAAAAAGCGCAGCTGCCTCACGGTCACCACCTAGCAGGCTTAGCAGGCTGTAGTCTTGCCCCTTGGCTTGAAAAATTCTACCGCCAGTGATGCTGCCAATTTGACTGATGGCGCCATCTGCCGGGCAGGCAATGGTGTTGTCGTCTTCGCAAATTGGCCTTGCGCCATCGTTTAATGCTCGGGTGAAAAAGGCATTAAAGTTCGCGTAGTTACGTGGTTCTGGGTCTGCCGCTTCGCTCATATCAACTTGGTACTGTTTGATGAAACGGCCGATTAATAGATCTTTGAGCCAAGGGGTTTTAGTTTCCGCGAGCTTACCGACGAGTCTCGACAGTAGGTGCTGGGGTACTAGGTATTGAAAAATAATAAACGCAATCTTCACGAACATTCCTTTTGGTCGTTATCAGGGCTTTTGGGCACTAGCTTGGGGGTGATCACCTATTTCAATGGGGGTCGCATCGCTGTTTCCCCATTCGCCCCAGGAGCCGTGATAGCCCTTTATATGTGGATAGCCAAGAATCTTCATTAATAAATAGCTCAGGCCGGATCGGTGGTGAGTTTGGCAGTGGGTTATGATCATTTTATCAGCGGTGATGCCCAGCTCATTGAGTTTTACTTGCAAGCTACTTAAATCTTTTAAACGCATGTGATTGTTGCTGTCGATGAGTTCCAGCCAATCAAGGTTTATCGCCCCAGGAATGTGACCGCCACGCTGTGCCAGCACTTTCTCGCCGCAGTACTCTTCTGCCGAGCGCGCATCCCAAATCGCCAGCTGGCTATTATCGAGCATAGTAATGAAGTCTTCGATCTCGGCAATTACTAGGCTATCGATGCTAATATTTTGCTTTGTGGGTGCCGGGTGATTAGCTACTTTTTCGGTAGGGTGGCCCTCGTGCAGCCAGGCGTGCAATCCGCCGTTCAGGTAGGAGTAATTGCTGTGGCCAATGACATCCAGCGTCCAAATTAGGCGACCTGCCCAGCCACCGCCCTCGTCGTCGTAGGCAACAACGTGGGTGTCTGGTGTTAGTCCTACTCTCGCAAAAAGGCTATTGAGAGTCTCTGTGCTGGGTAATTTTCCGATCGCAGGCTTTATTCCACATTGTAGCTCCGACGGTGCGATATACACCGCACCGGGAATATGGTGTGCGGCATAATTGGCTGCGCTGCTGGTGTCCAAAATTAATAATTTGGGATTGTGTAGCGCTTCAGCAAGTTGCGTTGTTTCTAATAATAGTGGCCAGTCTTTCATAATAAATAACCTATTTTAAAGGTTGCAGTGAATAATAGCAGTGCTTACTGGGCTTGCTTATTGATACTGTCAATCTTTGGTGCTTTTCGTGCGAGTCTAAAGTCACTGTGGCGAGATATTTTGCTAGTTGCAGTGCATAAGATATTACGACAAACATTACTCGCCGGTAAGACTTTGAATGATTTGTCGATAGCTGGCCATACGCTCTGGGCTGATTTTGTGCTCGGCTTCGGCATCTAATAGTGCACAGCGGGGCTCGCGCTCATGCTTGCAGTCGCGGAATCGGCACATTCCTAGAAAAGGTCGAAACTCAATAAACCCTGCTAGCACTTTTTCCCTATCCATATTCCAAAGCGCAAATTCACGGATGCCCGGTGAGTCTATTAGACTGCCACCGTCTGGAAAGTGAAAAAGGCGGGCAGTCGTTGTGGTGTGTTTACCCTTAGCGGTACTTTCAGACAGCGCACCTATCCTGGTGTCGGTGCCGGGGAGGAGGCTGTTGACCAGCGATGACTTGCCGACCCCAGATTGGCCAACAAATACACTGATGTGACCGCAGAGTGTTTGTTTTAGTTCATCTAGACCGCGATCGGTTTCGGTCGACGCGCGAGTGACCTCGTAGCCAATAGCCTTGTAGCGCGCCAGCATATTGTCGAGATATTCGCGGTTGTCATCGTTAATTAAATCAGATTTATTGAGCAGCAAAATAGGTCGAATATCTATGGCTTCGGCGGCCACTAAATAGCGATCGATGAGGTTGGCGTGGGCGCGAGGTTCAGGTGCAATGACGATCACGATATGATCGATATTAGCTGCGACAGGCTTTAATTTACCGTGATTATCTGGGCGGGATAGTAAAGACTTGCGGGTGTTGCAGGCAACGACAACACCAGTGGGCTTGCCTTCTCGCCAGGTTACGCTGTCGCCGGTCACTAGACCGTCAATGTGCGCACGGACGTGACAGCGCTGTCGAAACCCGGTTTCTGCTTCAACCTCAACCTGTTGGCCAAAATGGCTGACAATAAGTCCATTTTGCTCCGAGCCAAGTTCGCCTTCGCTGAGCGCGTGGTCTAGCTTAGAATCGCGCTTAGTGGCGCGTTCATTGCGTTCAGCTTGGACTTTTTCGATGCGCCAGCGTTGCTGACGACTAATTTTACGTTTTGTCATGAAGGATCATTCGCTTAGGAAGCGCCATCTTACCCTATGTGCTGCTACAATCGACACCTTGCGTGATTATGGGTATAAGTCGCGCATACGGTTATTCACAACAGTGTGCAGCTGAATGCAGTAATAGCCATTAAATTTCGCGGTGGAGGCGGTATTATGGATAAAGCACAGAATTTGATCTGGATTGATCTGGAAATGACCGGTCTGGATACTCTAAATGACCATATTATTGAAATTGCGACGGTGGTGACTGACGCTAATTTAAATATTATTGCAGAGGGACCAGTATTGGCCATTCATCAACCGGACGAGGTCTTGGCCGAGATGGATGAGTGGAACACCCGCCAACATGGTCAGTCCGGTCTGACCAAGCGTGTACAAGACACCTGTATTACCGCGCAAGAAGCGGAACGTCTCACTTTGACATTTTTAGATAAACAGGTCGAGAAAGGCGCATCGCCTATGTGCGGTAATAGTATCTGCCAAGATCGCCGTTTTATGGCTCGTGAAATGCCGGCGCTAGAAGCGTATTTCCACTACCGAAATTTGGATGTGAGCAGTGTAAAAGAGTTGGCTAGACGCTGGCGTCCTGATTTAAGCGCCGGCCTGAAAAAGTCGGCAACGCATCTTGCGCTTGATGATATTTATGACTCGATTGCTGAGCTGAACTATTACCGCGAGCATTTTCTTCGACTACTCTAATTCCCTCCCCGGGCTCGCTCGTGACCGCCTGAAATGGTGGCGCGAGTCATTTTGACTGTTATTTCCCCTCTAAATATTGCTTGCTTTTGCGTAAGTGTAATTTGTCTTCTATGTTTGAGTTGTTATCAGTATATACCCGTATTGTTGTTCGGCTCTAAACCGGGTCTTGTAGCATATTATGTTGTCGACTAAAACTTGGCATGGTTTGGTTGAGCTGCTTCGCCAGAATAGCGTAAGCAAGTCCGCATTGACGACGAACTAAGGCAATAAAAAGCAGGTGATATACTATGAGAAAATTAATTGCAATATGTGTGGCTTCATTAATTTGTTCCCCTTTGTCCGCGCAAAGTTATTTTGACGAGCTGGTCATTTTTGGTGACAGTTTGTTAGATAGCGGAAATCTTGGACTACGATTTACTAACCGGCTTGGCGACGGCAACGGTGATTTTAGTGTGGGGCCCTTCGCAAATATTGCGCCCCAATATTTGGGTATGGCCTTGGGATTACCTACCGATCCGGCTGCAGGTGGCGCTGGCGGCACAAACTACGCTGTGGGCGGCTATGAAACGGCAGATATTTTAAATTCGATCAATGGCACCGGCTTGGCTTTGCCTGCAGGCGAGCCGGTGGCAAGGCCTGCTTATCTAACCGACAATAGTAGCTTCAATTCCAAGACCCTGATTTTGATCGACGGCGGCGGTAATGATTTTCTCAAAGGTACCGCCTCCGATGCGGCGACTATCGCTAACTCGGCACAAACATTGATCGCTGGGGTTGCTGCCATTAGTGCCGCCGGTGGTCAATATATTATGCTCAGCAATTTGCCTGATCTAGGCAAGACAGCTGCTGTTCAGGCTCAAGAATTGGGGGCGCCGGGTTCTGCTGCCACCTCGTCTGCGGGTGCTGCCGGCTATAATCAGGCCTTAATGACCTTTGCGAATTTTAGTCAAGCCAATATTATTCCAGTAGATTTAGCCGGTGTTCTTAATTACATCTCTGATAATGCCGAAGCCTATGGCTTTGCTAACGGCACGAATCCCGCATTTGGACCGCTGGCAAATTTCGATCAACGGTATATGTGTTTTGATGACGTTGGCAGTGACTGTGTGGAGCATCCGGTTTTCGGTATTGACGGCAGCAGTCCAGATCCGGATAAATTATTATTTAATGACGGTGTTCACCCTACCGGTAAAGTCGGCATAATTACCGGTGATTACCTAATTGATATTGTGGTTGCGCCGCAGCTCGTTGGCCAGCTTTCTGGCATTGCATTGGGCATTGCGCGCACGCAGCATGACAGTTTGACGCAAATTATGCGCGACAATCGCTGGTATGAAAATACCAGCCGGATCTTCATTAACGCCAGTGGCGCTGGCGAAGATACTCCCAGCGGTGGTGATCATCAAACCACCCATCTCACCTTGGGTATAAGTAATGTCGTGTCGCCAGCCATGAGTGTCGGGGTTGCGCTAAATATGGCACAACATGAGACTGATACCGACGGCGCTGACTTTTCAGCGACCAGTGTTGGTTTGAGTGGTTTAGCTAACTACCGCGAGGGTCAGTGGTTGGCAGAAGGTAGCGTGGGTTTGAGCGTTATTGACTACAGTGATTTAGATCGCCGCTTTAATTTAGGTGATCGTGCGCTTACAGCGAGTGGCGGCACCGATGGCTACGGGTGGCATTTTGATGGTCAGGTGGCTTATCAGCTGACGTCATCGAAAACGTTGAGTGTGGCTCCAGCACTGGGCGCCCGTTTATTGAGCGGCAAAGTTGATGGCTACACTGAGTCCGGCGGGGCGGTATCTAATTACCAGTGGGGTGAGCAGAGCCGCCAAAGCCGTCAGATTAGGGCCGGCCTATTAGCTAATATGATAG
>JBKEFB010000007.1:0-51041 GCA_046712405.1 Zhongshania sp.
TCGGTATGGCGCTTACTCGCAGATCGTTTGTCTCAAACCGAGGAAAATTGGCAGCCATTTGTTGCACTAGGTGCACAGCGATGGATGTTTCCCTTTAAGCGCTGTTTTTAATTTATTCTCGAAAGTACATTTACGTCGGTTAAAAGAGTTTATATGAAAGCAGAAAAAATGGTTAAAGCGGGAAATATTCAACTCGCAGTTCAGGAGTTTGGCGAAGCTGAGGACCCGGCCATAGTGCTTATTATGGGGCTGGGGACGCAAATGATTTCTTGGCCTGAGTCCTTTTGCCAAGGGTTGGCGGATCTGGGTTATCGAGTGATCCGTTTTGACAATCGGGATATCGGTTTATCGCAGAAATTAGACGGTGTGCGTGCGCCCAGTGTTCTAAAACTGATGCTGGCTTCTAAGCTCGGTATTCAGTTGAAAGTTCCCTACCAATTGCGGGATATGGCAAACGATACGGTGGCATTGCTGGACACCCTCGGCATAGAGGCCGCGCATTTTGTGGGGGCATCCATGGGCGGTATGATCGCTCAGTTGATGGCGGCACATCACCCGTCGCGAGTGCGGACACTGACGTCAATAATGTCGACCAGCGGTGATAAAAATTTGCCGCAGGCAAAGGCAAAAGTGTTGCTGCGCCTTGCCGCGAAATCAGCGAGCGATGAGGCCTCTTTCCTTGAAAGTGCGGTGCGTACTTGGCGAATTATCGGCAGCCCAGCTTATCAGCCCGATGAAGCAGTGCTGCGTGAGAAACTTCTCTTGGCGTATCGTCGTAGTTATTATCCTGCCGGCTCCGTCCGGCAAATGGCTGCGATTACTGCTTGCGGAAGCCGCGTTGAATCACTCAAAAGTATCATAGCGCCGACGCTGGTGATTCACGGTAAAGACGATCTGCTGGTACCCGTGAGCGGTGGAATCGACACCGCTAAACACATACCCAATGCCCGCCTCGAGTTGATCGATGGCATGGGTCATGACTTGCCGACGCCATTGCTACCTCAGTTTATCGAGCTGATAACTTCCCACATTCAGGCGCATAGCTCGAGCGCAACGCTGGTGCCAGAGGGAATAACCTGACACCGAATGTCTTGGTCGCCCTCCATTCGGGCGGGTGATAATCGCTGGCACTAGGTTTTAGAGCTGGCTCAAAACCTGAAACTGAGCGGAGCACTTATAATGAGAATAATCATCAGGCTGCTAGTTGGTTTGGCTTTAGTTTGCACGATCTTGCTGGTGGCACTTTACTTGCGTTCCCCCATTGAGCCTGTGGTCTGGCAGCCATCGCCAAATCCCGGTTTAACCGGACCGTTCGAGAAAAATACTCTACTAGCCACTTCGCGACTGGTATCGATGCAAGGAGGCGATGGGCCAGAAGATATTACCCGTGGCCCCGATGGTTTGTTCTATACCGGCTTGAGTGATGGCCGTATTGTGCGCGTCGATCCGCAGTCTGGTGCGCTCAGTGACTTTGCCAATACGGGTGGCCGTCCGTTAGGGATGCAGTTTGATGCGCAGGGCCAACTGTTGGTAGCTGATTCTAAAAAGGGATTGTTGTCTGTCAGCACTGAGGGCATCGTGACGGTGTTAACCAACACCGCAAATGGCAAGCCGATGCTATTTGTCGATGATCTGGATATTGCCGATGACGGCACCATCTGGTTCAGCGATGCTTCCCAGCGTTTTGGTTATGAAGGGGTTATGTTTGACCTCATTGAAGCGCAGGCAACAGGCCGCCTTTTGAGTTATTCACCCGCTAGCGGTGAAACCAAGGTTCATCTTGAAGACCTTGCCTTTGCCAACGGAGTTGCGCTTGGCCCCAATGACGAATGGGTGCTGATCAACGACACTGGGCGTTCTCGCATCATGCGTTTGTGGTTGCAGGGCGAGCGCGCTGGCGAGTCTGAAGTCTTTATTGATGGTCTGCCAGCCATGCCGGACAATCTTTCTTTTAATGGTCGTGACCGCATCTGGGTGGCGTTGGTGTCCTTGCGCAGTGCCGAGCTGGAAGCACTGGCCGATAAAATACTACTGCGTAAACTGATCACCGGCTTACCAAGTGCGGCGCTTATGCCCAAAGATCAATATGCCTTCGTATTGGGCTTGGATTTGAACGGTGAGGTGGTGACTAATTTACAAGGCAGCGGTGAACGTTTTTACGCAATTACCAGTGTTAATGAGTTCGACGGAAATTTGTATTTAGGAAGCTTGCTTGCACCTGATATCGCAATCTACCCATTAAAATAATAAAAGGCTGTAAATATGGAACTGACCAACAAAGTTGTCGTAGTAACTGGCGGCGCGCAGGGCATTGGTAAAGCCATGTGCGAACGCTTCGCTCGAGAAGGTGCCAAAGTGATGGTGGCAGACCTCAATTTGGTTGCTGCACAAGCGGTAGCTCAGGCCGCCGGTGGCCTAGCCATGATGTGTGATGTCAGTGACGAGAAGCAAATACAGGCGCTGGTGCTGCAAACTGAAAAAGCCCTTGGGCCTATAGACCTGTTCTGTTCTAACGCAGGCATTGCCGTTGGCGACGGTGGCCCCAATGCCACCTCAGCAGACAACACCGTTTGGCAGCGCTGCTGGGAAATTCACGTTATGGCCCACGTTTATGCCGCACGCGCGGTACTGCCGGCCATGATTGAGCGCGGTAGTGGTTATTTTCTGCAAACCGTCTCGGCGGCGGGGCTGCTCAACCAAATTGGTGATGCAGCTTACTCAACCACAAAGCATGCCGCTCTTGGCTTTGCCGAATCACTTGCCATCACCCACGGGGATCAGGGTATCAAGGTCTCTGCGCTGTGCCCGCAATACGTGGCCACGCAAATGATAGGCCACAGCGAAGACAACGATCTTAGCCAGCAGCCCGGCATTATCACAGCCGAGCAAGCGGTAGAGCGCGTTATGCAGGGGCTTGCTGAAGAAAAATTTCTGATCTTAACTCATGACGATGTTCAAACTTATCGTCAGCGTAAGGCGGTAGACTACGATCGCTGGTTGAGCGGAATGCGTCGTTTGCGCAAAAATTTGCTGGGAGTTTGATGATGTCTGAAAACGAGGCAGGAGCAGTTCGCGAGGGCGAAGAGCTAGATGTCACCACCGTTGACCGCATCCTAAAAAATAATATAGATGGATTGAGTGGACAGCCCGAAATTAGCCAGTTTTCGGGCGGCAGCTCTAATCTTACCTACCTTATTCAGTATCCAGACAGCGCAGCAGGTAAAGGGCGGGAATTGGTGCTGCGCCGGCCACCTTTTGGTACCAAGGCAAAATCTGCCCACAATATGGCCCGCGAATACGAGATTATGACGGCACTAAAAGCGGGTTTTGCCACGGTGCCAGAAACGTACTTTTACAGTGGCGACGAAACGCTGATAGGCTCGGAATTTTTTGTTATGCAGCGGGTGCCAGGCACATTGATTGGTCGCGAATTGCCTACGGAATGGAATCTGTCAGCAGTCGACACTCGCAAGCTAGCCTTTTCGATATTCGACAAACTTATTGATCTGCATCAGCTTGACTACAAAGCCGTCGGCTTAGTTGATTTTGGAAAGCCTGAGGGTTATGTGAAACGTCAGGTTGAAGGCTGGAGTGGACGCTACGTCAAAGCCCTCACCGACGACGTGGAAGACTACGCTGATATTCGACAGTGGCTGCTAGACAAAATGCCCGCGAATGAAAGCCGGCACAGTATTGTGCACGGAGATTTCCGCATCGATAATGTGATTCTCTCGCCAAACGATCATTTTCAGGTCGACGCTGTCTTGGATTGGGAGTTAAGCACCCTCGGTGATCCGCTAATGGATTTGGCGAATACCCTAGCCTACTGGGTGCAGGCTGATGATGGTGAGGTCATGCAAAACCTCGTAATTCAGCCCAGCAACGCACCCGGCATGCCCAGCCGCGCTGAATTACTTAACTACTACGCAGAGCGAACCGGTATAAGCATCAATAACTTTGATTTCTACGCCGTTTACGGCTATTTCCGCAATGCCGTTATTCTTCAACAAATTTACTATCGCTATAAGCACGGCCAAACCACTAACCCAAAGTTCGCACTGTTCGGGTTCGCGGTGGGCGTGTTGGGTGAACACTGTCGCCAACACATTCGCCAATCTTCGCTGTAAAGGCCGGAGCAGAGCATGTATTCAATGGGTATAGGCGTATCGGAGCGCGTTTCGCCGATACTGGCAATATGGAAGTACTTGCCGGTATCGGTAGTGAGGAACAAAAAAAACAGTGGTTAGAGTCCTTGCTAGATGGAAAGATTCGTTCCTGCTTTGCTATGACCGAGCCCGATGTTGCGTCGAGCGATGCTGCTAATATTGCCTTACCGGCCTTACCGGCCTTACCGGCCTTACTCGACGGTGACGAGTGGGTGCTCAATGGTGAAAAAACTTATATCAGTGGTGCCGGCGACGCGCGCTGCAAAATCATGAACTGTATGGTCAAAACGGATCCCGGTGCCGGCCCTTATCAACAGCATTCGCAGATTCTTGTGCCAATGGATGTTGAGGGGCTCGAAATACTGCATCCCAAGATGGTGTTGTCATTGGACGACGCACCTCACGGACATATGCACCTGTGTTTTACCAACGTGCGCGTGCCTAAAGAAAACATGATATTCGGGCGTGGCCCTGGGTTTTGAAATTTCGCAGGGCCGCTTGGGGCCAGGCCGTATTCATCACTGTATGCGCGCCATTAGTATGGCGGAACGTGCTCTGGAGATGTTGTGCAAGCGCGTCGAGTCTCGTGTAGCCTTCGGCAAGGCTTTATTTAGATTAGGCGCTAACGACGACATTATTGCCGACGCACGCATGAATATCGATATGGTGCGCTACTGACGCTAAAGACTGCGCATGTTATCGATAGTGCTGGCGTGCGTGAAGCGCAAACGTGGATATCTAAGATCAAAGTGATGGTGCCTAATGTTACCTTGTAGGTGATTGACGAGGCCATACAAATGCACGGTGCGCATGGCGTATCACAAGATTTCGCTCTAGCTAAGTTTTATATGGCAGCGCGGACATTACGCTTGGCTGACGGTCCAGATGCAGTGCATCGGCGTCAAGTGACGCGAACCGAGCTGGAAAAATACCGCTAGCTTATTTATAACTCAATAAAAAATTTGAAACACAGGAGCACAAACTATGAGAGCAATCGTTTGCAAAGAACTTGGCCCCGCCAACAAGCTGGTTTTAGATACTGAGTGGAAGGTGCAGGAACTGACCGCCAATGACGTCCTAATTAATGTAAAGGCGGGCGGCCTGAATTTTCCTGACACACTAATTATCGAAGGGAAATATCAAATACAACCCGAACTGCCGTTTGTGCCGGGCGGCGAGTGCGCTGGCATTGTTGAAGCCGTGGGTGCAGATGTTAAAGATTTTAAACCTGGTGACAAGGTGGTCGCAATGGGCGCCTTCGGTTCCTTCTCAGAAAAGCTAGTAACGCCCCAGCAATCAGTCCTAACCATGCCTGCCGGCTTGAGCTTTGAAGAAGCGGCTGGCGTTGGTATTACCTACTTCACTTCCTACTACGCCCTCAAGCAGCGCGCTAATCTAAAAGCCGGCGAAACGGTGTTGGTGCTGGGTGCCGGTGGTGGTGTTGGTGTCACCGCAGTGGAAATCGCCAAATCGATGGGTGCCAAAGTGATCGCCGCAGCCAGCAGCCAAGAGAAACTGGATGTCGCTAAAGCCAAAGGCGCTGATTTATTTATTAATTACAGCGAAGAGCCATTAAAAGAAACTGTTAAGAAGCTTACTGAAGGCCGTGGTGTTGACGTTGTATACGACCCGGTTGGTGGTGACTTTTCAGAAGCCGCATTGCGCTGCATGGCGTGGAACGGACGTTTTCTGGTTATCGGTTTTGCCAGTGGCCCCATTCCTAAAATTCCACTTAACCTAACGCTGCTCAAAGGCTGCTCAGTGGTCGGTGTGTTTTGGGGTGCCTTCTCAGCCCACGAACCCGAAGTTCATCAAAGTAATGTGAAAGCGCTTTGGAAGATGTTTGAAGAGGGTAAGCTCAAGCCCGTGGTTACTGATGTTTTTCCGATGGAGCAGTATGAGGAGGCGTTTAATTGTCTAACTCAGCGTCGCGCCCGAGGTAAGGTTATTATTACAATGTAGTGGTGCTCTGGCGAGCGTCGCCCCAGCTGGCACCATTGAAATAAAAAAGCGGCTAGAAGAGCAGGGCAGCGCGGTTACCTGCGGATAACCGCGCTGATGAAACACCTTTTGACGATAGTTCGGTGGACTCGGGCTCAGTGTCTGCAACAGCCTTCGTCCGTTCAAACTAATTGACCACCAAGAGCATCCCGCCATCACTTGATTGCGGCAACCATCTTAGTAATAGCGCGAGTACTGGTTTATCAGAAGAAAAAGTCTTTAGGGGAAAAATTGCCCACACATATTCACACTTCAACTGCCCCTATCAAAACTACTGTATTTATACTCTAACGTCATTTACAGAGGAGAAATGTCACATCGCCCACGTAGCACGAAGCCAAACTCTATCATCTCCATTGAACTGACCAATCAGGCCATCGAACTCACCCCAGATCAGGTCTAGGCCAGTCTCCAGCCGCAGTGCGTCATTGACCTGCCAGGCAACTCCAGGCCGATAGGCGCCATCGCCATCAGCCAGATTGCTGAGGATTTCAACAGAGGCAAGCAGCCTGTCGTTAGCGAAGGATTTCTGCAGCCGTAGCGTTGTGATTACATCGGTATCTTGGCGTACAGCTCCCTTACCGCTGATGCTGTCAACGCCTAGCTGGAGGTTAATGAATACGCTGTCGGGCAGGTCCCAATCTAGGCCGAAACCTGCTAACAAGCGCTTCCTTTGGCCAGTAACTGGCGTTGGACTAATAAGATTCACACGCTGATCTGGGATGAAGGCCGCTTCGAATCTCCAGACCCGATTGCCTGAACCGCGCTGGAAGGTTATCCCCAGTAATGTACGTCTCGGATAGTCCAGCGTGATCTGCCCACCCTCGTTAGTTATTACAGGTTCTGTGTCAGGCCCTTGGATCACAAGCAGACCGACATCCGTAGCGCCGAGGCTACGCCGGGCACGCAGCCCATAAGTCACCTTACTGGACACTGAAACGTCTAAGTCTGGCAGGGGCGCGTCGGTTGGCAGCCCGGCGCGCAACCGTGGCGCACGGATACTAAAGACATCTCCGGACTTTGCAAGCTGATCACCCGTACCATCAAAAACTGTGGCGGCATCCCACTGTATACCCGCCCATTTTGTTTCAAGACGCATGCCCCAGCGAGAGATCCTTTCCGGTCTGTTTGGTGTAAAGATTCCCTCGCGCCGGCGCACCGCATCGAAGCGATCGGTAACCTGAAGGCCGTCCAATACTCCCCAAGCTAATGTCTGTTTTCCAACCGTGACCCGATTAGCGCGCTTGCGCCACCTAATGACAGCCGTATCTATTTCCAGTCGCGCATCAGACCCGAGTTCGATAGGTTGGGAATTATCATCGTAAGTGCTAAGCGTACCTAGGCCAGTATCACTGCTGGCTGCCTCAAGGCGCAAACCCAACTCGGCGGACCAATTGCGTTTCCAGCGCAAGCGCGCTTCAGGCAATAGCGTAAGCCGGGCTTGGTCCAGATCTTTTGTTTCTAGCCCAACCGCAAGCATCTGCTCGACCTTAAGTCCGACGTTAAGTTTCGGGTTCTGCGCATAAGCAAGAGGAGCTAGTGCGAGCAATCCAGACAGCCACGCGAGTGCGCGTATCATTTATTTACTCCCGGACATCGGGAATGCCATAGGCCAGTGCATTCGGATCGAACAGGCTCTCATCGAGATCCGGAACAGATCTCATATCAGTATAATGAATGTCAGTGGAATGACCGGTCTGAAGATTTTTAATTGTGAAACGAATCACCATATTCATCCCGCCCACCTGCCCGACCTCCAGTAGGTCAAATCGCTTTAATGGCGCCATGTCAATGTCGGAAAATTCATGCATAACTGGGAGCCTCGTCGCCGTATCGATACGGGCTCTAAAATGACCGTATCCCATTTCTTTGGCAATTTCTGGCGTACTAGGGGTACCTTCAAGCACTTGAAAGGTGATGCCATCTACGACCTCCTCAACCCCGGTCTTAAATACCCAATCCTCAAGGCCAAACTTGAAACTGTCCTTGACGTCGCCGAAGGTCAAATCAGTGCCCATAAAAGAGTCGCCCCGATCAGAGCTTGGTAGACGTCTAACACGGTCTGTGGCTGGCAGGTACAGCCAGCTTTCGTCGTCGAGATTAGCGTGGTCAAAACTGAGAAACGCAGTTTCCTCGATCATCGCTGGTTCGGTGAAGAAGATCGCAATGCGATCCAGATCATCGTGCGTAGAAACTATGAATTGCGCCTGGCGTTCTCGCAAACTTCCTGACTGGTTTTGCAGACGAAAACCCATGGTCCCGACAAGTCCCTCATTTGTGGGTCGCTGCGCCACAAGCACAGCAAGTTCTTGCGCAGTGAGTGGTGCTGCAACGCCGGTTGTGGCGAGCAGTAGCAGTGAAAGAAAAGCAACTAAAATATTAGACAGAAACGGCATTGTGAGACTTCCTTGTGATGAAGGTGTAGTAAGCAGACCAAAGTGCAGGAACGATAAGCAGCGCACCGAGCAGTGAGCCAAACGCGCCCATGGACACAAGCAGCCCGAACCAACGCAGCGCTGGCACCGAAGAAAGACAGATAACAGCCAGCGCAACTCCCAAAGCAATGGCTGAATAAAAGCAGGCCCGCGCGACCACGGTATACTCGCCGGAAAATGCCTCAATACCGATGGAACCCTGTCTTTTCGCGTGCTGCAGATGTGCAATGAGATGCACACCAAAGTCGATACCCAGCCCAGTGGCAATCGCCGCAGTTATTGATGTAGCCGGAGCGATATCGATGCCGAAAGCGCCCATGGAGGCGTAGACAGAAGAGATCCCTACCAGAACCGGTACTGTTGACAGCAAGCTGAATGCAAGTGAGCGAAATGCTATCAGTGTAGCTAAAAGCACCAGACCAAGTGCCATGCCAAGACCGCGAAAATGATTTTCAGACAGTTTATCCATCCAGCCAGCGTTCACTGCCACGCGGCCACTTATCTCCGCCTTCAATCCGGAGCTCGCACTCCAATTTTCGACAAGTTCTTCCAGCGCATCTACAGTCGGCAACGTCATCGCATAGCTGTCTGTAGCAAGCTGGGCGCGAATCAGTGCACGACTTTGTTCGTAGTCGAGCACCTTTTTGAAGTCCTCTGGCGCACCGGAGGCTTCGTACAAAAACATGTACTGCGCTGGCGCCTTTTCTCGGGTTGGAAGGCTGCCCGGTTCTGCGCCGGTTAGCACTTCGTGCATCAGTGAAATGTACTCGTCAATACCGCTCGCATTCGTCACTCGCGGTAAAGCAGCCATCTCGTTACGTAGCGTTTGTATGCTGAATATCGCGCTCTTTGTCATGAGGCCACCTGGCTCTTTGGCCGTGACAATAACATCCAGAAAATTAACACCACCGAGCCGATTATTGATTTCATTGTCGGCAATACGCACAGGATCATTGGCAAGAAAGTATCGTTGGCGCTCATAATCGAACCGCGCCTGCAACCCTAAAACAGCTAACAAGCTAATTACCGAGAGCATTGTCAGTATGGCCATGTTGGGTCGGCGAAAGCTCCAGCTAGTAAGCGCGCTAACAAAGCGGTCAATTCGCCCTTCGCTTGCGATCGAGTTAGAGGCTGACGGCTTCAGGTCAGTTAATATAAGAATCGCTGGGAGCGCCGTAAGACTGAGAACCCAGGCGACGATTACACCTAGCGCAGCATAGATACCAAATTCACTGATCGGTTTCATCGCCGCGCCAAAAGACATACCGACAAACGCCGCTACCGTGGTCACGCTCGTTATGGTAACAGGGAGCCAGGCACTGTGGAGGGCCTCAGACGCAGCACCCCGCGCTGAAAGTGCCTTGTTTTTAGCGCGTGCGCGAAGATAGTAAGTGCAAATGTGCAGTGAGTCCGCCACGGCAATGGCCATGATCACGATGGGCAGTATTGTTGTGATCAAATAGTACTTCGATCCGACCCAGCCCATTACACCAATGGCGACGCCAGCCGCTCCGACGATCACGAATATAGGACCAAGCAATGCCTTAAATCGGCGCAGCGCGAAATAGAGTATGAACAGTACGGTGGAAATCGAAGCTGGCACGAACATCAGAGTATCGCTATCGATTATACTAGCAAAGCGCGCATTCATGGCTGCAACACCCGCCACATGGACGCCTAAATCCTCGCCTGCTTCGCTAAATGTCAACTCCTTGATCGCCTCGACTACCGCCTCCGCATTATTAGGGCTTTCAACGGGCACAATAAGGACGAGCATGTCACCACTGTCTGTAGCAAGCAGGTTGGAGAGCATCGGCATGGCGCGGAATCTTTCCCAAGCCTGTTCTGCCATAGCAACTGTCAGTGGTGATTCGTCAATAATCGGTAACACGTCTAAATCGCCGCCCGAACCCAGGATGGCATTCTCACTTACCAAGCTAACTACATCGCTTTTTTTTACGCCATCGATGCCCCGTACACCCTTGTCGATGCGGCGAAGAGCTTCCAAACGTGCAGGGGTGAAAGCGCTTTCACCTGGGGGTGCGGTGAGAGCAATAACAACTGGGTCCTCAAGGCCAAACACGTCACGCGCCATATCACGCGCCAGCGCAGCAGGATGACCATGCGGGACAAAGGCATCGACGGAAGGGTCTTTCTTGACGCCTCCCAGCCCATTCAGTCCTGCCACAACTAATACCATTGCCGCCGTCAGCAACAGAGCTGGACGGCCTAGTATTAAAGAAATTACCTTTATTTCGCCGTTAATTATTTTGGAAGTCATATAAAAAAATCCTTTTTTATTTTTATTTTTAGAGCGTCCATAAATCGGCACTTTTAATATTTTCATCGAGAATGAATGTTAAAACACAAACTTTGACGTGAAAAACTATAGGCAATGTTATCAATTAACTCGTCGCTTAGCGAATACCTGATATATGGCCCATATGAATGGCTTTGCTATTTCTAAAAAGGCTATCCTTTAAGATCTCTACATAGGAACAAAGCCAGCCATCGAGGTATCTTAGATGATATTCTGTCACTGGTTAATTGACCCTTTGGATTCACAGTAATAAGCGGGCATTCGCTGAATTTATAATCATAAACGTAACTAGTCAACAATAAGACTATCTGATAGGGAAAAAACGCCTTTAAAGCAGAAAACATCAAAGGCTAAAATTCCTGCGTACTTACTGTGGCGCCATCTATAGATAATATGAGCAGTGGAGTCGTTTCTATCAACTCATTGGCAAGTTACGTAACGCCTTGAAATATATAACAAACGAGATATGATTAAAGAAAGAGATATTTAAAAGAAATAAAGAGAATTAGTCTTCTTTTGACCAAAACTCGCTACCAGCGAGGTTGTTATATCATTGAATTTTATAAATTTTTTTAAGAAAAGCTGAAGCCCACTCCTTGATAAGGCGGCCAGAGTGATATATGGCATGAGTCGTCAGAATATACCGTTATGTGGTTCGAGCAAGAGTTAGGGTTGGATGGTATGAAAACGCTTGAAAAGCAAAATTATAGATTTAAATAGTATTACTTAGGCTTAATTAAAGTTTCCGAGTGTGAGCAAAATATTGCTAACAAGGAAGCATACTGCAAAATCCTATCTTGTTCAATTTTTGATGCTATATCGAAAGTACATTTCCTGATGAACGCCATAATTTTCAACGGTTTACCGCTCTTATTTGTTTGTGAGGCAACTGGCTGGTAAGTCAAAAAGTGATTTTTTTCATTTGGTTAGATTGCTTGTGGTGACCCTCAACTTGCCTTTCTCTACGAATAAGCTTGAAAATATGCAACTCAACAATTTGAGCGTAAATTTTCAAAGTCAAATAGTATAACAAGTAACAACAAACCAATTATCTAAGATGTTGGAATAGAAATAATCCTCGATCTTTGGCAAGCTCAGAGTGGTAAATATATTAAAATCAGAAAAGTGTTACCTTATCAGTGAAAACACTAGAATTTATTGTGGTTGTATCGAAATTCAGTTTTCAATGAATACAGAAAATCAGGGCGCGGAGTGGAGGTCGGTCAATACGTATCGGAAGATGCTTTCTATAAGAAAGTAGCCATGGTGAGTGCAATTGATGAAAAAGAGTTCAAACTCGCTAGTCACTGGGAGCTAGTATACCCATATAAGTTTTTTATTAACTTATGCAAAAAAGCATTAGATGTAGCCGCTGTATTACACTATTTAAAAACGAGTCCCTTTAAAGATGTTCAGAGGAAATGTTTGGCTTCCTAGTTTTAATGAATAACCATCTAAAAATGCGTTTAAACGGAACGAAAACAGCTGGTTAAGTTTCGCTTCGCTACACATTATAACCAACTATTTTTATCTCCACTATTATTCAAGGACCTGCCATGGACAAGCAATTATCCTTTTTACGAGAGATAGATCGGCTCAAAAATATAGTGAGAAAATCCCCGCTCATCGACCAGTCGCGTAGGGAGAATTCAGCTGAGCATTCATGGCATTTAGCGATGTATGCGTTAATACTCTCAGACTTATCAAACGAAGAAATAGATATAAATCGTGTCATTAGGATGCTTCTAATCCACGATATTGTTGAAATTGATGCCGGAGACCATCCAATACATGAATCTACTCATAACGGAAACCAAGAGGCTCTGGAACAAGAGGCAGCACGGCGTATATTTGGGCTACTTCCCGAGGGTAAAGGTAAGGAGTTGATTGAACTTTGGCAAGAATTCGAAGCGGGTGCCAGTAATGATGCTACATTCGCTAAAGCTTTAGACAGAATGCAGCCTTTGATCCATAACGTTGCAACAGGCGGAGGTACTTGGACTGAGGCCGATGTTACGGAGGCTCAAGCAAAAGAACGCTATGGACCAACTATCAGTAAAGGTTCTTCTACCATGTGGCTTGAAGCAAACAAGCTAGTAGAGAGCCACTTTAAGTAGCTGTCTTGTCTCTACCAATAGCCAATATTTAACGAGGCTAGGCACATCACGCACTGCGTGCGCTGGACTCGCTGCACTGCTGCGTTCGCCCCCATTAATCCGGCTCCACGACTCGGCGGAGGCAACCATTTGGAGACTCTGATGAATTACCTCGGTCGGTCGCTGCGCCGAGTACCGACCGCGTTAACGAGAGCTGAGCAGGGAACGATAGCACTTTCTGTATTACTCCAAACCGGGTACAGCGCCCGGTTGATTCATTCAGTCTAAACCGTGTAACTTGCTTATTAGGATGACGCGGATTCAAATGACTTGACCACTTTTCTCAACAACACTGACTCCTTTGCTTGTTCTTCTTTCCAAGACATCAGTGAAAATGAACATGACTGCCCAGTTATTTTGTGGATTGATTAACCTGGGAAAAATCGGCCGATGAAATTGCCCGCAAATGTTACTACGGGTGGCATAATCGGGAAAACTATAGCCCCAGAAAATTTCAAAAAAGATTTTAAATTAAATGGCCATATCGGGATTTCTTTTTCTATTTGTATTCTCAGCTTATCCATTTCGAAGAAATCTGTGACAGCCTGTGCCGATTTTTCTGGTGAACCTACAGCGCTTAACTTTGCCAGTTGCTCACATCGTTCACTTATTGGACGCAGAAAATCGATCTTTGCTTCCTTCATTCTAAGACGCGCCGATCCAAGCGGAAGAAAGAACATCATTGGGGCTAATAGAACATAACCACCCAGATAAAGTGGGACAGTGAAGTCGGCAAGGGGGTCGCTTTTTTGGAGCAGCATTTTATCGAAGACGGTTAGTGAAACATAGACGCCAATAATGAAAATGATGATATTAAACAACATCGCAACATCACCAATTCGGCCCAGACCCGCACAACGATCAGGATGCAGGACATTTATTTTTATTTGAAAATCCCATTTTTTTCTGTTCTCAAAAAATTCGTACAGACCCCAGTAACAGATTGCCGCGCGGAAGGCGAGATTCATACACCAGTAGGTAATTATGAGTTGAATGAAGGCAGCATAAAGTCCAACCCCAGTGAATTTGCAAAAATATGTATTACCTATAATCGGGATTCTGGGCCGATCCCCGTTTATCATCCAGCTTGCTTCACAACCCAATTTCTTCTGATAAAAAAAGAGTAATGTAATTGATAGTGAGAAAATGAATATTAGGATCGTCACCGCGTAATTATTAACGCGTACGTCTAGCCATTTGTAAAACTCAGATTTCCTGTTGTCAGAGCCGCCCAAAACTATGTCATCAAATAGATGGTCGAATAATTTCGGGATCTCCTGATAATATCTATAACTGAAGCCAAACAAAAAAGGAAAGAGAAAAACAATAGAAATCGACCAGCTTATATTATCGAAAAACCCAGGCTGAAATAGGTTCGCTGCGATACATAGCGACATTGATATGCAAACAAAAAACCAGATGCCTAGGCTTGCAGGCGTAAATTTTCCTGCTAGTAGTCGCATCAATGGTTCTTTGTCCCAGAGGACAGGACAGGCAGTATCTTTTGCAGGCATTTGTGCGTCCCCAGCTTTATCGAGCATGATCCATTTAAAATAAATAATACGATGCCATAAAAAAATGTCTGGCACAAAGATTATTCCAGCCGATGGGCTGCTGTCTTTTATATAAAAGGACCGAGCAGGAACTTAATTGTAATTCCCCGTGAATTGCGATGCATGCCCCTTAACTGCGCTATGACTTTAAACAATGCCAATCCATGTGCCAAAAGATACAAAGTTAATGCCTGTTTATAAAAATATGCTAATACGACTCGCCTGTTATAAGACTCGATGTTCTCTTGCTGGGAATGAAAATATATAGATGACGAGTTTGATCACCGAGCCTGAACCAATGGTATGACCAGATGAAATATTGAATAATTTTAGTTGGGAATCGATGGTGTTTTTACATATTTGATTGAGTCATGCGTCGGGTTGGGGGAGATTGGCAGTTATTATGTCAGCACCATTATTACACCTTATTTGTCATCAAAATAAATATTCAGAGCAGGGCGAAAAAATAGTTCTAGGTTCGGTTTTTAAAAAATAGTCTACATCGAACTGATCTGTACAAACGGCATTAAGGGTTACCTCTTCATACATCCAATAATTATGACCTCCCTCCTCGACTCCGTAACGCCATGTATATTGGCACTGAATCCAGCCCATATTCAATGCCCCGATAATTTCAGGTTTTTTGCCTTTAGCTAAATACTCTAATACATCTTCATCGGTGTCGCCGCAAATCTGAAACCGATCGAAGCTAATGCGTCCGTCTGGCAGCACCGCGGTCTTTATTCGACCGGTTTTGAAAATGCTGGTTGGTACGTCGTCTCCGTGCTGATCAATAATGCAGGCTTTATTCAATACGAAATAAGCCGGATCTGCGGCGATGGTACAGCGAATGGGTAGGGCCGCACGTGCACTCACATGTGATGGTGAACGTTGGCTTTTATCCCACTGCTTAATAATAACTTGAAATATCAACTGACTCATTATGCATATACCAATATTTGTAAGCGATCGTTTTTAGAACGAGCTTTAGGTGTGGCACTACTGTGATGTTCTTAATATTCGGGCTTTACTGTCACATTTCGACAGCTTCAATTTTACTACAGGTCATAATGAGTATTTATTTGACCATACTCTTGTTTAACTTATCTCTTAACTGAGTCTACCCGGAACGATAATGACGAGCAGGGGCGCTGTTTGCCTGCCTCAACATTAGTCATACGGCGGTCTGTTGGATACTTTCAGCCATGAAACCGTATAAAACACTCCACCCAATGTGAGTAAGTTTGTTCTGTCCGGTAAGCGAGAGCACTCTGGCAGATATGTAAACGCAATTCTGTGAGGATAGCACCTGAGCGGGGTGAAGTAGTAGGGTGGATGTCTTCCATGATAGCCTCAGAATATACCGGTTATGTATCTGGTTTATGAGCTGCGTCCGTTCCATCAAGGCACGTGATTAGTAGCGTCATTTTCACTAACCCATTGGAGCGCTACTTAACGCATTGAAATTTATAAAATACGCGATATGATCAAGGGAATAGATGTTTGGGAGAAATAAAGAGAATTAGTCTTCGTTCGATGACACTCGCCAATTTTGAGGTTGCTATCCCATCGAATTACCTTGATTTTTGAACTAAAACTGAATCCCACTCCTTGATAAGGCAATTAAAGTGGTATGTGACCAGAGTCACTACAATAAACTGTTTGTAGTGGTCAATGAGGTTTAAATGAATTTCGAGTTTATTCAAGCTACGTAAAAAGATAGAACTTATCTACTAGACCTCGGTAGATCGATTATGGTTGAGCATCTAGATATAACTGGTCAATTCTTGTCAGATGAAGAGCCTGAAAATAGCTTGAATCACGCTTATAGTTGTTCACGCATAATTATTTATGAGTCCGGTCTAATTGGTACTTTAAAATATAGAGGGTGTGAAAACAGATAAGTAATAATGTAGATTAAAATATACACTGATTTTAAAATAAATGATTTGGAGCGTATTTTTTTGAACAATTAATTAATAGTTAACAGCCTAAATTTATTGAGTTAAAAGTATCAAAAGTAAGTCAATATCCTGATTCATGAAAATGGTTTGGATTTTATATAACTGGTGAAGATCAGTACGAGTAATTCATGAAAACTAAACACTAAAAGTAGTTCAAAACGTTAAAATACAGCTATCTTTGTTCACGACGTCCAATATTCACCCGGCTATATTTTACCGATTATACGAGTATTATGTAAAATAAAAAAATAACATTGGGTCATAAAATGAAATTTCTAAAAATTAATATTATATTTTTTGTTTTTATTCTTACCTCATGCGATAAGCAAGGTCAAAACTATGCTGATACAATTTATATCAATGGGGAAGTGATCACGATAGATGATAAAAATCCTTATGCCGAAGCTATTGCAACTAAAGATGGACTGATTTCAGCCGTTGGAAGCTCAAAGCATATTAGGAAGCTAAAAGGCGCGAATACTAAGGTCGTAGATCTTAAGTCGAATACAATCGTGCCAGGCTTTGTCGATGCACATAGTCATTTTTCGGGTGTTGGCGCTCAGGCTATGGTGGCGAACCTGCTTCCTGCACCTGATGGCACTGTAAACACGATCGCAGACTTGCAGGCTATATTACGAGATTTTATAAAAGAGTCTCCGATTGTAAAAAACTACAATGTCGTGATCGGTTTTAATTACGATGACTCCCAGCTTGAAGAAAAACGCCACCCTAACCGTCACGATTTAGATGGGATTACCACTGAACTGCCTATAGTTGTTATGCATCAGTCTGGGCATCTGGGAGTATATAACACCAAAGCACTTGAATTGATGGGGATTAACGCAGAAACACAAGACCCTCCAGGCGGAGTTATAGAAAGAGAAGCCGATGGCAAAACCCCTAGTGGAGTGATGCAGGAAAATGCACACTTTATGATTTTCTTTAAATTAATACCCGACTTCACCCGAGAAGATTTAGTTAAATTGTATAAAGCTGGAGAGCATAGTTACTTATCAAACGGGTTTACGACAGTGCAAGATGGGAAAACGAATTTGGCTACTCTTAATTTATTGCCAAGTATTTCGGCATCAACTGGATTTGATTTAGATATTATTTCATATCCCGATATCAAGGCGCTTAAAGATAATCCCATCTTACATAGTGAGCTTATGTCGAAAAAATATCACAGTGGCTTTCGTATTGGTGGTGTGAAATTGACCTTCGATGGGTCGCCGCAAGGAAAAACAGCATGGTTCACTGAACCTTACTATGAGCCACCTGCAGGTCAAACAGAAAGCTATTCTGGATATCCCGCTTTTTCAGACAATGACGCCTTAAAGTGGATGAAATTAGCTTATCAGAATAATTGGCAGGTGCTTGTTCATACTAATGGTGACGCCGCTATCGATCAGTTAATTCGACTTGTGTCCAAGATCTCTGAGGAACAAGTGCTTGGTGACCACCGTACAGTAATGATTCATGGGCAGTTCACACGAAAAGATCAAATTGATGAACTTAAAAAATTAGGGATTCTTCCTGCACTTTATCCGATGCACACTTTCTATTGGGGCGACTGGCATCGTGACTCCGTAGCAGGTATCGAGCGTGCCAAAAATATTTCACCAACAGGGTGGTTCAATAAAGCACAAATGCAGTTCACGATTCATTCGGACGCACCTGTTACATTCCCTAATTCAATGAGAATTCTCGATAGTGCAGTTAATCGCGTCACTCGAACTAACCAAACTCTTGGTGAAGAGCATAAAATCTCACCTTTGGACGGATTAAAAGCAATGACTTTGTGGTCCGCATATCAACACTTTGAAGAGTCTATAAAGGGCTCTATTGAAATCGGTAAACAGGCAGATTTCGTGATACTTGATAATAACCCAATCACTATATTCCCAAAGGAAATTAAGAACATAAAGATTCTCGAAACGATCAACGATGATAAAATTGTCTATTCAAGCGCGCAGTGAACTCAAGCTAACAAGTCAAAGCACTCAGGCGCTGATGCTTGCAAGATAATTGCGAGTGCTGGCCCCAATGTTAAAATCTTCCGCAGGTATATATTGAATAGGCTTCGCAGAACGCCAACAGGAGACACCGATGAGTGACACGCAGTGGCAATACCTAAGCTTGCACCGTTACGGCCGGGTACTGGAAGTCACATTCCGGTCTGTCGACAAGGTTAATAGCCTGAACAATGCGCTGATGCGGGAGCTGACAGGTCTCGCTCAGGAATTACAATTCGACAGCGAGTTGAGTGCAATCATCTTGACCGGTGACGCAGCTATTTTTAGTGCAGGTATGGATCTTAAGGATCCTGAAACCGCTAAGGCCGCTAGTATGACCGTGGCGGAGCGTCGCCAACTGGTAAAGGTGGGTCCCGCCATGTGTGCGGCGTGGGAAGCGCTGGAACCGGTCACTATTGTTGCCATTGAAGGTTGGTGTATCGGCGGCGGTACAGCCTTGGCGGTGGCCTGCGATTGGCGCGTTGCGGCGGACAATGCGTCTTTCTATGTGCCAGAACTTAAGCTGGGTATGAATATGAGTTGGCAGAGCGTGCCGCGCTTCACCCACCTTATTGGTCCAGCCAAAACCAAGCAGTTACTCATTTTAGCTGAGCCATTGGATGCCACCACGGCTGAGCGTTGGGGTTTATTTGATTACCTCTGCGCGCCTGGCGAGGCATTGAACCGAGCTCGTGAATTGGCGGCACAGGTTGCTGCCATGCCACCAATACCCGTGCGGATGGTTAAGCGTGCGATCAACGTAAGCACCACGGCGTTAGATAACGCGGTTAGCTATATGGATGCCGATCAGTTTTTGCTCGCCCAAGGCACCGAAGATGCTGCGGAAGGCGCCACGGCGTTTTTCGAAAAGCGTCCACCTCAATTCACCGGTAATTAACTTTCTTTCAAATTATGGAATTCACTATGTCTTACAACACCCTGCGCTACGACGTTGCCGATAATATTTTGACCCTCACTCTGAGTCGTCCCGACTATCTAAATGCCTTCACCCTAGAGATGGCCGATGAGTTGATTGAGGCCTTTAACCGTGCCAGCGATGACGACGAAGTCCGCGCGGTGGTGGTAACCGGCGAAGGTCGGGCATTCTGTGCGGGCATGGATCTGTCTGCGAGCGGCAACGTCTTCGGCCTGAACGAAAGCTTGAAGCCAACCATGGACGATATGGAAAACCGCCTCGAGGATCCTGAGATTATCGCAGGCGTGCGCGACACCGGCGGCCTTGTGACGCTGGCAATCTACGATTGCAACAAACCCGTGATTGCCGCTATTAACGGCGCGGCTGTTGGGATCGGCGCCTCCATGACCTGTGCCATGGATATCCGCCTGGCCTCTGAGCACGCCCGCATCGGCTTTGTATTCAATAAAATTGGCATCACCCCAGAAGCCTGTTCCAGCTGGTTTTTACCGCGTATTGTGGGTATTTCACAAGCGCTGGAATGGGTCTATAGCGGCGAGATATTGAAGCCTGAACAGGCCTTGGCCGGACGATTTGTGACCGCAGTGGTCCCTGCCGATCAACTGCTGGAAGAAGCCTATAAAATTGCACGGCGCATTGCCCAGCACAGCCCTGTGGCCATCGCAATGACACGGCAGATGATGTACCGGTGCTCTGCACAGGCACATCCGGTTGAGGCGCATAAAGTGGATTCATTAGCTATCTATTATGCCAGCCAGACGAGTGGCAAAGAGGGGGTTCAATCTTTCCTCGAGAAGCGCGCGCCGGTGTTTAAAGATCGAACGTCCAAAGATATGCCGGCATTTTATCCTTGGTGGTAACTGACTCTATTGTTTGATTTAGCTAGGTAGCAGGGGGAGAGCAGATGAAGTCGTCTAGTCTCTCCATGCATTTCTAGGTCTTGCTAGCAATCTTTGGTGGCTTTTCTGCATAAAGGCGAGGTAGATAAAATACTGTTTGCCGAGTCTTACTCCAAGACCCACAATAGCGGAAAATTTATTAAAGACGATTTGAAGAGATCCGCTTTGCCATCTCGGAATCATTAAGCCGCTTATTTCGGCACCCTTATCTCTAAGGATTCAATCGTAGTGACCTCTAAAGACATTAAACACGATCGCGCTGAGTTGCAGCAGTTAAATAAGCGTCATCACAATACCCTGGATGAAGGTCGTACTGAGGCGGCAGTTAAGCGGCATAATAAAGGCTATCGCACTGCCCGCGAGAACCTGAGTGATTTATGCGACGAGGGATCATTCATAGAATATGGTCAGCTTGCCGTCGCCGCGCAGCGTGGTCGCATTGAAGAACAAGAGCTAAGAACTAGCACGGCAGCAGACGGTGTTATTACCGGCACCGCCACAATTAATAGTGAGCTACACCCTGAAAACTGTGACGTCGCGGTTATTATCAATGACTACTCGGTGCTTGCCGGTAGCCAAGGTTTTTTTCATCACCACAAGCTCGATCGTATTTTAACCGTCGCCAAAGAACAGCAGCTGCCGGTGGTTATGTTTGCTGAAGGTGGTGGCGGGCGTCCCGGTGATACCGATGTCACCACCCAGATAGCGGGATTGAATATACTTTCCTTTGCATTGTGGGCTGGTCTTAGTGGTGTAGTGCCTCGCATAGCGGTAGCTAATGGCTATTGTTTTGCTGGTAATGCCGCCCTGTTTGGCTGTGCTGATATTACTATTGCCACCCAAACTAGTTGGATCGGTATGGCCGGTCCGGCGATGATTGAAGGTGGGGGCATTGGTATCTTTAAGCCCACAGAAATTGGTCCTATTGAAGTACAAAGTAAAAATGGCGTGGTAGATATTGTCGTTAAAGATGAAGCACAAGCCACGGCAATGGCCAAAAAGGTATTAGGTGTTTTTCAGGGCAGTATCAGTGACTGGCGCTGTGCGGATCAGCGCACGCTGCAGTATTTATTGCCTGAAGATCGTCGCTACGCCTATCCGGTGCGCAATATTATTAATACCATCGCAGATACCGACTCTTTTATTGAGCTGCGAGAAAACGATGGCCGCGGTATTGTCACCGGCTTTATTCGCATTGAAGGCAAGCCTTTCGGCTTAATAGCTAACGACTGCAAAGTGCTGGGAGGTGCTATTGATTCCGACGCCTCAGAAAAGACCGCTCGTTTTATGCAGCTATGTAATGCTTATTTCATTCCTTTAGTTTCCCTTTGTGATACGCCCGGATTTATGGTGGGCCCTCGCAATGAAGAAGCTGCTGCGGTAAGAAGAATGTCACGTCTTTTTGTTGCTGGCGCCGCTATTGATGTGCCTCTAGTTACCATTTTTCTGCGTAAAGGTTATGGCCTTGGCGCTATGGCTATGGCTGGAGGCAGTTTTGCTAAACCTAGTTACAGTGCGGCATGGCCCACCGGCGAATTTGGCGGCATGGGTTTAGAAGGCGCGGTGACCTTAGGCTTTAAGAAAGAACTCGACGCGGAACAAGATCCGGTGGCGAAAAAAGAACTATTTAATAAACTTGTTGAAGAAATGTACGATATGGGCAAAGCGACTGAAGCCGCCTCGTTTTTGGAAATTGATGCAGTGATTGACCCATCTGATACCCGCAAAGTTATTGTCAAGGCTATTAAGGCCGCCAGTAAGAAAATGCAGCCTCGCCTAGGGCGACGCTTTGTAGATACCTGGTAAACCGATTTTAATCACCTTTATGAAAAGGAACAACTATGACCGCGCCTCATGCAAACGATGAAGAACTTAATTTATATCGCGATATGGTGCAGCGCTTCTTAAAGCAAGAAGTGCTCCCACACTACGACCAGTGGGAAAAAGACCACATCATGCCCCGAGATTTTTGGCGCACCATGGGCCAAGCGGGTATGTTGCTAGTAGATATGCCTCCAGAATATGGAGCAGCTGGCGCTAGCTTTGCTGTTAGCCAGATGATTCAAGATGAAATGGGTTTGTTGGGACTGGCGGGCTTAGGCACTGGCTATAATATTCATGCAAATATTGTCGGGCCTTATATCTATAATTTGGGTACCACCGAGCAGAAAGAGCACTGGTTACCTCTTATGATCACCGGTGACGTTGTCGGCGCGCTGGCTATGACAGAGCCAGGCGCTGGCAGCGATTTGGCCGCATTGCGCACTAGCGCTATCCGCGACGGTGATGAGTATATTATTAATGGTTCAAAGATATTTATCAGTAATGGCATCCATGCTGACCTAGTTGTAGTGGCCGCCAAAACCGATCCTAAGGCTGGCGCCAAGGGCGTGTCTTTGTTCCTTGTCGACGCGAGTCTGTCGGGCTTTTCACGGGGCAGTAAAATTGAGAAAATTGGCCAACACAGCAGCGACACTGCCGAGTTATTCTTTAGCGATTTGCGTGTGCCCGCCTCAGCGTTACTAGGCCAAGAAGGTAAGGGCTTTGCCCATATGATGCAAGAGCTGCCCAGAGAACGTTTGGGTTGTGCTGTACTCGCCATAGGTTGCGCGCAAGGTGCACTTAATATTACCTGCGACTATGTAAAAGATCGCAAAGCCTTTGGTCAGAGCATTAGTCAGTTTCAAAATACACGGTTTAAGTTAGCTGAATTAAAAACTGACTTAGAACTTTGTAAAGCGCTGTTTGACCAGCATATGGCGAAGTTTGCTGCCGGTACTATGACTGTCGAAGATGCCGCCATGATTAAATATGCTACCACTGAAATGCAGGTAAAAATGGTGAACGATTGCCTGCAGTTATTTGGCGGCTATGGTTATACCGACGAATACCCTATTTCGCGTTTCTATCGTGATGCCCGTATTCAAACCATCTATGCCGGCACCTCAGAAATCATGAAGGAAGTAATAGCTCGCGGGATTTTGGGTCGTTAACACGTCTCTGTGATATCTGACGATCGATAGGTGCTGAGCTCGGATCTGGGGTAAGTGCAATGGAATAGCGATTTATTGCTGTCCCTTAGCGCGCACATATCGCTGACATTAGCGCGTGAAGCTGTTTTCATGGCGCTAGTAAGCTTCCAGCTTTAACGTTCCGTCGTTATGGGCTGCTGGCAACGAGTTGTCGCCTTAATACTAATAATGTAGATGTTTTTTGGGTTGATTCAGCAAGTAATCGACATCAATAATGAGCAATCAGTGGAGTAAAAAATGTTGGATGTAAGTTCTGCACGACTAACAAATGTTGCAGTGCATCGAGTGGGCAGCAAAATACGCGAAGAAGGCATCAGTCTTGCAAACGAAGAATCGAAGGTCAGTGATTCATTAGTAGAACTACTTTTTCAGAACTATCTTATTCCGCTTTCAAAACAGCAAGAAATATATGACTTCTTTCATGAGTCCGACTTGTCATTGAATGCGATGGCAGCTATTTCTGCAAAGATATTTAACGAGCCAAGCGCCTTTGTTGAGCAGACTCAGGCTGTTGCAAAGCATCTCTACGCAACCTCAGTACATCAAAATATATCGGCTGGCGATCTTGTCTTTCTGCTCTTTTCAGGGATAGGAATAGATGGAGTGACGTCTACTGCGCTCGCCGTTATTAAAATTGAGAGCAAAGATGATTTTATTGAAATCACAGAATCTTCTAACTCTTTTGATATAATAGAACGAAGTGGTATTTCTCTCAATAAGATACAAAAGGGTGTTTTGATTTTGCCAGATTCTCAAGGGGTCTTTGTTGTTGATAACCTTGGGAAGAAAACAAAATACTGGATAGACACTTTTCTTAAAGCCTCGCCAAGAGCAACATCAAAATCCTATGCCAAAATATGCGGTTCAATTTTAAAGGGCGTAAGCTCTAAAATTGATGATGCCCAAGATATTGCCAGCTTAAACGAAAAAATCACCGAAAAGATCAACTCTTCAGAACTTACCTCAATCGCTGAGATAAAGGAAATATCTTCTCAGTATATTGACGATGAATCGCTGGCAGAGGTGATGTCTGGCGTAGTGAGTGGTACCGGTATTGATATTTCAGATGATTATGAAATTAAGTCAAAAGATTTTGCCCTGCAAGCAAAGCCAATCACCCGCCGAGTTCGAGTGAGAGATGGTGTAGGCATGGTAATTAGTGATGCCAAGTATTCGGTGTCAGGGGTTACTATTCAAGATAACGAAGAAGGATTTCAGGCGATAGTCGACATTAAGGTGCGCAAGGGAAAATGATTGCGGGTGTGTTCTGAGGCCATGCTTATAGGCAATGGCCTGTAGGCATTTCCTATAAGCATGGGAATTATTCAAGCACAGACTTGAATAGTCTGACCGTGATATTCTACCCGCAACTTATTAACGCTCAGGAGCTAGATTTTGCTCAAATGTGAAGTAGTAGAACCGCAAGGTACCGTAGATGCTGCCGTGATTTGGCTGCACGGATTGGGTGCTAGCGGCCATGATTTTGTTCCCGTGGTGCCTCAACTCGGTTTACCAGATAATCATAGTGTTCGTTTCGTATTCCCCCATGCACCAGAGATACCCGTTACGATCAATGGTGGCATGGTGATGCCCGCATGGTACGACATACTCGCTATGTCGATAGAGCGCGAGATTGATATAGTGCAGATAGAATCGTCTTCTGCCGCGGTGGGAGAATTAATTCAACGCGAATTGGATGCGGGTATAGCCAGTGAGCGGATTGTGTTGGCGGGTTTCAGTCAGGGCGGGGCAGTGGTGTATCACGCCGCGCTTTCTTACCCCAAGACCCTGGCGGGTTTAATGACCATGTCTACGTATTTTGCCACCGCCAAGGAAGTAAAACTGTCGGAAGCGAACAAGGCCCTGCCTATTCATATTTTTCATGGCAGCCAAGACCCCATGGTGCCAGAAATTATGGGTCATACCGCTAATCAAATTCTTCAAAGCATGGGCTTTAAACCCAACTATCGCAGTTATCCTATGCAGCACGAAGTCTGTGGTGAGGAAATTGCCGATATTGGAAACAGCCTCAAAGAATGGTTGCAGCTGGTTTGAACGGCTAACTATATTGGTTGGCAGAGCGCGCTTGCGCTAACAAGCAATTTCTCTCTGCCACTATCGATCGTAAAATGACGGGTACTGAGTGCATTTCTAACTACGCAGCCTTGCAGGGCTACGCGGCAGAAGCTTTTAGTAGTCGTCCCATCGGTTTAATTGCAAGCTCGGTGCTAAAGGCATCATTTTCCCAGGCGATATGACCGCCAATCATCACCAGTGGTACCACGCCGTCAGAGCGGTTCACTAATTGCTCGTGATTATATTCGGTGCGATGCTGGCGAATAACATTGGCCTCGCCGTCGTAGTTGGCTAGCTGCGCTGGGTCTACCAAAATTAAATCAGCAATATCACCTTGGTTAATTGTGCCGGCTTTTACTCCAAATAAATCCGCAGCATCTTTGGTTAAGCGCTTCACGATATACGTGATGTCTTGGTCGCCGCCGCTGGAGGCTAGCTTCAGGCTGCGCAAATTAACATCATAGAACGCCATATTGGTTAGGTGTGCACCGCAGTCGTTAAAGCCAGGCATAAGTAAGGGGTTCATGAGCAATTCGCGGGTTGTCTTAGGATTGCGATTCGCGGTGACCGTGCTCCAGCTCAAGTCAAGGTCGAAGGTCCTCAATAGCTGCAGCATAAAGTCGGCTTCATCGCTAACCCAAAAGAAGTCGCGGTTGATGATGTCTTGTTCTTGCTCACTAATATCACTGGGGATGTTACCGCTTTTAATTGCAATGATGCGGTCCAGCAGGTGCTGCATATTCAGGCCAAGCCAATGCTCAATCGGGCAGACTTCTACGGTCATATCACTGAGCTTGCGGTTGAAGGCGTAATCTTCAATATTCAGCACGCGTTTTAGTTTTGCTAAACCCCAGCCTTGCTTCCCTTTTAGCCACATCGCTCGAAAACGTATGATGTACTCAGGATTGTTGAGAATACTAAGCCTAGCTGCACGATCTTCTAAATTGGTTTCGTTGAGCTGTCTTAGCTCAGGAATTTCTTCCGATAGTGGCGTTACTGCGCCGTCTGACCAAACCTTAAATGGCGCACCCAGGGCTTGAAGATGAAAGTCACCTTGGACGAGCTTAGAGTTTAAAAGGTTAGCCAGTAATTTTGCTAAACGTAATATTTTCCAGTTATTGGCAACGTCTAATGCAGCTACTACGGTCGTTCGCAATGGTCGTTTATGTAGCCGGCCACTGGTTAGCAGAAACGTTTTAATGGTGTTAACGGCGCTGTCTTTAGGTGGCGTTGCCTGCCATACCGCGCCGTGGTCACGCACCACTTGGGTAAGCTTTTTAAGCTCGCCGTATTTAGCGAATTGGGTCGGTATGGTTTTTTCGCAATTGGGTTGATTGGCTAGGTAGTGGAAGGGCAGGGCGTCGGTCGAAAAGCCCGCGTAGCCGAGTTTGAGTGCGTCGCCCAGCTTGGTCTGCATAGTCTGTAGCTCATTGTCACTGGGGTCGCGGCTAATGCTGTTGGCAAAACCCATGGCGTCAATACGGAGCATCGAGTGCGGTACTAATGCCACCACATTTGGGCCAAGGTTAAGCTGTTCTAAATGTTCCAGATAGGCTTTTGGTGAGTCCCAGTGGACCTTCTCTGCACAACTGCGCAAAAAGGACTTAGGCAGATTTTCTACTCTGGCAAAGCAATCGACAATAGGATCTACACTGCCACTGCGCTGGTTGCCAAAAGCTAGGCCTAAACTGCAGTTAGCAATAACCACGCTGGTCGTGCCATGCCGAAGGGACTCGGGCAAGCCGGGAGCGAATTCAAGCTCTAGATCGTAGTGGGTATGAATATCAAAGAATCCCGGCATTAGCCATTTGCCTGTGCCATCAATCACTCGTATTGCGTTTTCTGTATTGAGGTTATTACCACGAGCGATAATTTTGCCGTTGGCGATAGCGATGTCTTCAATAATAGCGGTTTCGCCGTTATTAAAAATTTTGGCATTTTTTATCACGATATCGACTAGTGCTAATGAGTTCATGATTTGTTACCTATTATTTTATAAATGGTCAAAATAGCTGGCGAGCATGACTGCACCCAATTGCAGTGTGGTGGCTTTCGATTGAGTGGGATTGCCAAACACGTGGCGATGTACCAAACCTTCGGCCATGGCGAATAAATTAAACGCAACGGCGTCTGCATTTTCAATATTGAAGCTTTGCACGAATAATAATACGCGCTCGTCCAATAAAGTTTCTCCTTGGCCTAAAATCTCCGCTAGTCTTGGATCCAAGGCCTTACGCTGTTCTAATACTTGATGCAGTTCGGGCGCTTCTTCATGGAAGGCGTAGATAAGGTGCAGCACATAGTAAAAAATATCTTGGCTGGCATAGGCTTTCGCGCTGTTTTTTTGCGCTTTTTCACTTAGCGTAAATAGTTCTTTTGCTGACGGTACTTGTTGATAAAGATCTTCGATGCGCTGCTGTGCGATGACACACAATATGTCGTCTTTATTATTAAAATACTGATAAAAGGTACCTGTAGCTACGCCGGCGCAGCTAGCAATTGATTTGGCCGTGGTGTCGTCATAGCCGTATTTAGCAAAGCACTCTTTTGCTGCCGTAATTAAAGCGCTGCGCTTTTGTTTGGCTCTAGTTTGTGTAGGCAGTGGTTTCATTGCTAAGCTCAAATTGGTGGTTCTATGGTTTATTCAATGGCGACGTTAGCAATATAGCCAAAACTTGAACTAGACGTCAAGTTCAGTTTTAATTGCCATGCTTTAATATTGTGGTTAGTCAATCATCATGGTGAATCTGGAGTAGCGATGAGTTTTGAGAATGCAGGTAACTTACAAAATGATCTTACCCATTGGAAGGCAAGTGGCGAGTGGTTGAATTTATGTGGCCATCAAATATTTGTTAAAGATGCGGGCGATAGTCAGCTACCGGTGTTGCTACTTATTCATGGTTTTCCAACCTCAAGTTGGGATTGGTCCGGCGTTTGGGATGGGTTGAAAACCCGTTTCCGGCTTATTGCCCTCGATATGTTGGGTTTTGGTTACTCAGACAAACCCAATGTGAGCACTTATTCTATTCACGGTCAGGCCGATATTATTGAGGCGCTGGTGGCGGCTAAGTCCCTGGGTGAGTTTCATGTACTGGCCCACGATTACGGCGATACCGTCGCTCAGGAGTTATTGGTTAGACAGCAAGAAGGCGAGGGCGCAGGTCGATGGTTGTCGTGCTGCTTTTTAAATGGGGGCTTATTCCCAGAGACCCATCATGCCTTATTGACGCAAAAATTATTGCTTAGTCCCCTGGGACCGCTGGTGAATAAATTAGGCGGTTTTAAGCAGTTTAGTGCCAACTTTAGCTCGGTATTTGGTCCGCAAACGAAACCGACGGCAGAGGAGCTAGCGATATTCTGGCAGCTAATTAACGAGAAAGACGGTAAGCATATCTTTCATAATTTAATTACCTATATGCGAGATCGTAAACTGCATCGCGAGCGCTGGGTGACTGGTTTGCAAAAGTCGACTATTCCTTTGGCGCTTATTAATGGCTCGGTTGATCCGGTTTCGGGCGCCCATATGGTCACGCGCTATCAAGAGCTTAACTGCCGGCTGGATTATCTCGGGGTATTGGTGGGGATAGGGCATTATCCGCAGGTAGAGGATCCAGCGAGGGTTGCTATGCACTACATGCGCTTTCTCGATGCCTAAAACTTTAATCAAAGCGACTGCATGGTTGAAACTAAGATGGCGAGTTTCGGAGATGATCCCAGCAGCGATTATCTTGACCGCACAAGCTGACTGATAGCTTTGAAGCGATTTACGATTAGTGACAATAAAATCAAAAAGCAGCCAACTAATTGGCTTGCGGTCATGGTTTCACTAAACCAAGCCATTGCAATTAGGGTGGTCCACAGTGGTTCCAGCATCATAATAACGACGCCATGGCTGTTAGCGGTCAGACTTTGCGCGTAGGTTTGAAGTAAGAAGCGCAGGGCGGTACCGATAGTGGCTGAAAGCACAATCCAGCTCACTAATTCGGGCTTTAGATTGGCTAAGGTGGGATGCCAAGGCTCAAGTATCGCCGATGCAAAGCCGGTAATTATACCCGTGGTGCCAAGCACAATTGTCGTTAAGGCGAGTACCGGAACCTTGGTTTCTTTTATGTTCTCGCCATTTTTCAGTATCGACGATGGAGTATTGGTGACTCGGGTATTCAAGTTGAAATACAAAGCGAAAAAGGTGGCTGATGTCAGTAGTAGAATATGTGCAGTTTCCAACTTTAGGGCGCGATCCATTGGCGTGCTGAGTGACAAGAAACCAAGACCAAGCACGGCTATCGGTAATGCGAGCCAGCTGCTGCGGGGAATCGCTTCATGAAATAGCCCTCGAGCAATAACGGGAACCATCACCACACCGAGACTGCCCAAAAACGCCGCTTCCCCTACATGACTTGCTTTGGCGAGCCCAGTGACCCAAAAGCACATAGCAACGCCAAACACCAAGCCTACCCGGGCGCTGTGAAGCAAGCCGGATAAAGCCAGCTTTGCAAGCGCTTTGTAAGAGACACAGGCAAGTAGCAAGCCTGCCAGAAAAAAGCGTATTGACATAAATAATAGAGGTGGCATCTGCAATACCGCCTCCTTTGAAAACATCCAACTGATGGCGGCCAACAGGGTCACGAACACAAGTATTAGGTCGGCTTTATTGGCGTTGTTCAAAATTTTGGCCAGATTGACATGGGCCGTTAGTATAATGGTTTTAGAGCCTGATGTGCTTGAACGGGCTATGCTTTGCATGTACTAATTTAGGCTGGCGACATAACTTAATAGCGTTATTGCCGCTTGCGCCGTCAATAATCCCGGTGAGTTGGTTATTGTTAACTTTGCTGGTCAGTCGTCTGACTGCTGCCACCATTTTGGCAGTAACCGTTTTAATGCGGGCTTTCTATAGCGATCATCAATCAGTTCGATTATGCCGCTATCCTGAGGTGTGCGGATTAATCGCCCAGCTGCTTGCACCACCTTTTGCAGCCCGGGATACAGATAGGTATAGCCGTATCCGTCGCCATAGCGCTGCTGTAGGCGCTCGCGCAAGACTTCATGCAGGTCGTCGTGTGGCGGTAGTCCCAAGGTGGCCACAAAAACGCCAATGAGTTTGTCGCCAGGGAGGTCTATGCCCTCCGAGAATACCCCGCCGAGAACGGCAAAGCCGACACTTGGCGTTTCGTCACTCACATCGGCAATAAACTGTTCTCGCGCGTCGGGCGTCATGCCCGGTCTTTGTTTGAACGTTTTGATCTGGGTATGCTGCTTTGCAAAGCAATCATGAATGGCGTTTAGGTATTCAAAGCTGCTTAGGTAGACTAGGTAGTTGCCGGGCGCTATATAGAACTGCTTGCTAATACGTTCGCTAATGGGTAATAGAGAGTTTTGCCGCTGGCTTTGACGGGTGCTGATATTGGTAATGATACGCAGATCAATTTGATCTTTGTGGAAGGGACTTTCAATGTCCTTAAACACCGTGGTTTCAGGCATGCCGAGCAAATCGCAATGATAGTCAGGGGGCGATAAGGTCGCCGAAAACAATACCGTGCTGCAGGCGTCCGTAAACCGCTCCTTGAGGTGGTCAGCCGGAATAAGATTATCGATGCTGAGGTTTGCGCTACCCGCTTTGACGCGGCCACCAGAACTAGCGAGTGAATACTCCAATGTACACAGCGAGTGTTCACCAAATTTCTCTGCGAGTCTAAGAAAGCCCAAGGCGGTAAACAGAACATGCTGAACATCTCCTGCGGTGGGGTGGTCGCTAAGGTAATCAGTAATCGCCGCGATTAGGCTATACAGCGCATTATTAAGATTTTCCGGTACTGCTTGTAAGAAATAGCGACGCTTTTGTTCTCCGTCTATGCTTATGTCTGATTCTAAAAACGGTTTAATCATGTCTGACCACGCACTTTCTAAATCCGAAAGTGGCTTGAGCAAGGGCGCCGGCGCCTTACTCATGGTGTAGAGCATTTCAGCTTCGCTGAGCACGATGCTGTACATCCCTCGAGCGCGGTCTATTAGATTATGGGCCTCGTCTACTAGCGGCATCACCCGCCATTCATTCTGCTGAGTAAGGCTGTGAAGAAGAGCGAAGTGATCGTAGTAGTGATTAACATCGCCGACTACGATGTCGCTCCATCGCGCCATCTCTTGAGCCAAAAAATACCGACAAATAGCGTACCGGCCAGCGATCTCACGCAGTGTCTGATGATCTAGAAAACCCATCTCCACGGCTTCTTGGCGGGCATCATCCAAGCGGTCGAAAAAGCCCTTAGCCAAGGGACAAGAATCGCCATGGCAGGCTTTGTCTGGGTGATCGCAAGCAGCCTCGCGTGATGACAATTCCAAAATGCGAATAGGGACACTTTCACTGTGTTTGGCGAGAATGGTCCGAAGTCCCTCAAGCCCGAGTTTTCTGCCGGTGTTGCGGCAGGTTAGAAAAAACAGACGATCGAGTTTGGCGTCGGGCATGGCGCGCATGGCGGGGAAAAGTACGCCAACCGTTTTGCCGATACCAGTGGGCGCCTGCAGTAGCAGTGGTCTTTGAGATTTGGCGGCCTTGTACACCGTCTCAGCTAAATCCCGCTGGCCAGTGCGATAACCGTCGTGGGGGAATTCAAGTGTGGTCAGTGCTAGGTCTCTTCGCTGACGATGGTGCGCCTCTTTCTCCGCCCATAGCAGATAGCGTTTGCACAGCATGCTTAAATAATCCCGGAGCGTATCGGCACTAAAAATGCGGTCGTCCGGCGTTTCGGTTTCGTCGCGGACCTCAAAATAGGTCAGTCGCAGGGTGATGGCGTTGCGGTTGTCGCGATGGCAGAGCAGAGCGCCATACACTTTCAGCTGAGCCCAGTGTAAGGCTCGGCGGCCTGGTCCAATGCGATCGACATGGCCGCGGTGGGTTTTTATTTCTTCCAAGAAACAGTCTTGCTGATGCGCATAGTAGCCATCGACTCGGCCACTGACCTCTACGTTTTCGCAGATCGCTTTTAGAGCGTACTCTGCGACATAGGGATCTGGCCGTCGTTGCTGCACCGTCATATGCCCGATAATACCTTCTTCAGCGCTGGGTGCAGGCGTGTACCGAAACTCTAGGCTCCCGGTTCGCGCGGCAAACTCGCACAGTGATTTAACCGAGACATGTTTCATAAAATCGGCTCCCAGACCACTTCGGCAACAGAAACCGGAAGCCCCGCTTTTAGCATGCTTTCAATCCACAAGCGCTGATGGTCTTGCAACCGGTCGCCAGGGCCTTTGACTTCAATAAGCTCATAGCTGCGCTGGTATTGGTCGAAAAGTATCAGGTCGGGCATGCCCTTGCGATGGTGCCGCAGATCACTGAGTAGATGCTGAAAAACGATTTTGAGGTGGTTGGCAGGTATTAAGTCCAAGGCCAGCGTTATCAGTTCTTGGCTCAATGCCGACCAGTGAATGAGGGTGCAAGCGACGCCCTGTTTTTGTTGCCAACATTGCATAATCAGCGAGCGGTATTCTTTGGTGTCGAGACTAGTCAAGCGCTGCTTAATCTGCACGCTGCGCCGCTGGACAAAATCGGGTCTGAATAGATCAGCCGGTCCTGATTGAAAAGGGTGAAAAAAGGCGCCGGGCAGTGGCTCGTAAAGTACGGGCCAAAACAGTAGCCCAAAAAGGCCGGTAAATAGCCAGTTTTCGGTGTAAAAGCCGACCGCTGCATCGTGGCTAGTGAGCGACTTTAGCACTGCCGCCTCCACCCGCAGACCTTTGTTTTCGAGTGTTAGGGTTTTGCTGGGAATAGCCATTTTGAGTGGCGCTTTACTGGCCATTCCCGACTTGCGACGCAAGCGATGAGCGATGCGAGCCAGATGTAATTGCGCTTCTGGGCGTTTGGTCAGCGCTGTCGATTTTTCGAGTGTGTGCAGGGTCGCGCCGGCCTCGCCGCCGCGGTGTTTTTCTAGCAAGCGGAAATGTCGAACCCTAGCTTCATCAAGGGAGCTTTGCGAATATAGTGCCGTTGCGATTGTGTAGTCATCGCGGCGCTCGGCGTGTTGAGCCAACTGAAAAAGCAGGCGCTGGCGACGATGTTCCAGCCAAGAGTTGCCGAGAGCGTCGGGACAGAGTGGCAAGATGTCACTTATCGCGACCTCATTGGCGAGATGCAAGTAGCAAGCATGGATGGCGAGATACTGATCCACTTCTTGTCGATGCTGGAAAGCTCGCGACTCGGGCTTGAATTCCACGGTTTCGTAGACTTGATGACCCAGCTCTGCAAGTACAAACTCAGACCAATCCTGATACAGGTTGCCAAAGAACATAAGCCGAACACGGTTCATCAACACTCCGCACTTTAGCGCCACGATGGTAAATGAGGCATTAGGCCACCAGCGTTTTAATGACCGTGATAGATCCCCCCCTGCCATGTCTTGTAGCTGCGGCAGCAGGTCGGTCTTGCGAGCGGATTTAGCGGCCGCGTGGTGTGCCGGAGTCAATAGCATTTGCAGTTCTTTGTGGCGGCAGTGCTGATACAGCTGCTGGATGTCTAGACTTGGGGCTTGATCAACAAAGCCTGCCGATTCAAGGGTGTCTAGTGCCTCCTTCGTCGACAGAATCTCGCCATATTGAAGGGTGTCTACCCGAAAAATATCGCCTTTGCGCATCACCATTCGTGCCAGTAGTGCCTGTGCGCTCAATGGTATGTTTATCAGCGCATTGAGTTGATCTAGCTCTTCGGGATGAAATAAGTCGCGGTGATGACGGCTCACCCAGTGAATAACCGTGTGCAGATTTTCAAGATAGTATAGGGGGTTTTCTAGGGAGGCCCGGCTCAGAATAGAAGGCTGTGTATCGAATTGCATTGAATATCCATCCGCAGTAGCGCGGAATAGGTACGATACATTGATCCATCAATAAATCGTTACTAGAGGTATTTGTGACTTAAGAAAAGTGTTTTATGGTGGATAAACACTGGATACGAATAGTGGGTCAGTTTTGGATGCAAATCAACTTCCTTTTTGGCTGCGAGCCTTAGAGATATTTCGGCCTTAGGCAGTGAATGCAGTAATAAAGTCCAGTACAGTGATTTAGCATATAAATAGCGGCATCTCGTCGCGTATGTGCGCGTAACACGCGACATCGATAGGTTCATCACGCAGACAGCGGGGGCGTGTTTGCGGCTGCATCGCTAATTTTATCGCAAGCTCTTCGATGCTGAAAAACACCTTCCTTATTTTTAATGCTGCGCAGAATTTCACTGTGAATTTGGCTGCTATAACTGAGATTTTTTTGGGAACAAAGATATTGCGTGCTGCGCGTGCAAGATAGCTCTCAAACTGCCGTCGAGGATATATAGAATGATAGGGGTAGGCGTTCTTCAGGGGATTCATTCAAAATAAACCAACGTTTGAGCTTAAGACTCGCCAGTATTACCGATGTATGCGCGTATTTTAAGAATCGCTTAGACGCGTACGCTTATTGTGTGTGCATAACTGGCTATCTAATCTGTGACTAAAAATATCTTAACAGGGCTAGGTATCAGTGCACTCGGCGTCCCATTGGAATGGCAAGCAAAGTGATGACATATCTACCAAATTCAAGGAAACTAGCTGCGTTTGGTTTTCTACTAAAATCCCATTAGCTAAGCATGGATGCAAATACAGTTTTAGCAACACTATTGCGACTTGATCATCTTGGATGATTAGGTCTTTGTTGCCGTTTTTAATATCAAATAATAGTCTTAAGGCTACGGAGAGCATAATGAATTCAATAAATTGGCGTCTTTTTTTAGGCGGCTTAATCACCTCGTTCGCGCTGGCAGGATGCGGCGGTACCGACAAGCCTAACTCAGCCGACGTTGGCGGCCCCGCCCCAGAACCCGAAACGTCAGAGCCACCAGACGAAGGCGTGATTCTGCTTGAAGAACTGCGATATGTTGTCGAACGCAGTGGCCTTTACTCAATTCCGTCGGATCCAGAAGAGGGTGCCGAGGCAATTGCAACGCTTCCTGATGGCCTTGGCGATGTGATTGCGATGCATGTGGGCAGATTTAACCCAACTCCCGATGAGCTTACTCCTGGCGTTGGACCACTGACGGATTTGCTGCAAGCACGCGCAGAGCTGTTGCTGAGCGGCGGCCAGCTAACACGAAATGTTGAGGATACAACGGATGGTGAAGGTGCCATTCTTTTGTTGCCGGTAGACGCCACCACGGTCATTGTCATCCTTCCGACGCAGGTTGTTAAGGCTAATCCTGCCGCTCCAGCACTGCCTGAGGCTCGAATTGACTTGAGCCAGCTTACTTATGAAGTTAATGGTCGCACACGGACTATTGAGCAATATATGGATAGCGGGTCCACTAATGCGATAGCGTTTATGCATAACGGCCAATTCATATATGACCATTATCAAAACGGTTTTAATTCTAATACACGTGCTCATATGTGGTCAGTGACCAAGTCGGTTACCACCGCGTTAGTCGGTATTGCAGTAGCAGAAGGGTTGGTGTATTCGATTCGCGATCCCATTACAAAGTATATTCCCGAGGCAGTTGCTACCGTGTGGGAAGGCGTAAGCGTCGAAGATTTGCTGCAAATGGAGTCGGGCACTTACTGGGTTGATGTGCCTGTGCACCAGCCCGAACAGCTGGTGTTAATGGGTGTTGATTACCATTCAAACGGTCTTTACGGTATGACCCGCGATGAGTACCTGCTTAAACTCACACGTGTAGCGCCTACCGGTGATCATTATCGTTACAATAGCGGCGATGCACAGATGTTGGCATGGTTGCTTGAGAGAGTTTATGACCAGCCCTACGCTGATATTCTCTCAGAAAAAATTTGGCAGCCAGCCGGTATGCAAGATGATGCCTTGGTAATGCATGACCGCTTAGGTAATACCTTCGCGTCAATGGGCCTTATGGCGACACCACGGGATATGGTTCGTTTTGGTGAAATTTTCCGCCGTGGTGGCCGCAGCTTAGATGGCAAGCAGATTGTTCCTGAAGCCTGGACGGTAGCGTCACATAACTACGACAAAGCCAATGGCGGTGGTCCACGTGGTTATATGTGGCCACATTGGGGCGGTGAAGATTCTGGTAATTACACTGCGTCTGGTTACGCCCATCAACGGGTAAGCGTTGCGCCATCCTTGAACACTGTTGGCGTTCGCTTTGGTAACGACCCAAGTGACACCATAGCGCCCAAAGAATGGGAGGCTGTACTTACGGCTGTTGGTAATTACTTAGAAACTGCCGCTGAGGAATAGGTCTACTAGGACCCAAGTCGTTTTTTGGACGCTTGCCGAACCTCCTGATGGGGTTCTGCAAGCGTTGAATTGCATCATGAGCAGGTATAAGAAGAGGTTGGGTGAAGATAAGCTCCGCCTTCTTCTTCGGCAAGATTTGAATTCGTGGGAGTCTTATATTAGGTGCTTTAGTACATCATTAGAAGCGATCGATTTCCTGTGGAGCGCAGTGCGCTTGGTCGCTGCTTAGACTCTTTTAGAATAGCCGTCAAATGTAGAAAAATATCTTGCTAGCCACGTAATTTATTAATATTTATTTTAATTGCAGGCGACCTGAGACTAAATAATTTCCTATGCTCGCAACTGACTTAATGATCGACTATTGTCGAGATGATATTTTGCTCTCGGCGCATCGAAAGTTACAATATATGAAGTAGTAAACGCTTGAATTTACACTGACTTTTTGCTTATTGCGTACTCTAAGACCACATGCCTGTATTAACATACGATTTATAAAAAGTATTTGTGGATGATGCTTACTGCTCGTCGTTGATGGGGCGACTAAGGGGTATCTTGGTGGAAGTAGATGCCGCTACATATGTTTGCAAACACCGAACTTGATGCTTATATTTGCCGCCCGCGTGTACGTTCAGACCGCTTATTTTGACTCCGACTTAGACGTCCAAACAATGCGCTCAGTTGCTAATAGTGCTGTTCCGGTGAGCTATGCCTAGGTGTCGCTTAATGATGAGCGGTTTGGCTAGGGTTGTAATATGGCGCCATGACGATAGTGAAGCGTTTTTTAAGCCGCCATCAGGGTATTATCAAACCTTTATATCGTTAGGTAGTGAGCTATGGTCAATAATAAATCTTATCACTATATTGAGGTCGCCGAATTTGGTGGACCTGAGGTTCTAAAGTTAAGGGTAGAAGAATCCTTGCCGCTGCCAAAGCGTGGCGAAGTGCGCGTAAAAGTGCTGACTGCTGGAACTGGGTTTACAGATACCATTATTCGTCAGGGTCAGTACTACGCTATTAAGGATAAACCACCGTTTACTCTTGGTTATGATTGGTTTGGCGTTGTTGATGCTTTGGGTGAGGGGGTTAATGATTTTAAGCTAGGGCAGTACGTGGCGGATATGCCCGTTATTGGTGGCTATTCCCAGTATCTTTGTGTGTCTACAGAGTCATTGATTGCCGCGCCGGATGGCTTGGACCCCGCCGCGGCGGTGGCGATGATTTTGTCATATACCACGGCCTACCAAATGCTGACACGGATTCGGGAACTGCCAGCGGGTTCCACGTGCCTAGTTCATGCGGCAGCGGGCGCAGTAGGCACAGGATTGCTGGAGCTAGGGCGGTTGCAAGGTCTTAAAATGTACGGCACGGCCTCAAAGGGCAAGCATGACGCAGTGCGTGCATTGGGGGCTGAGCCCATCGATTACCGAGCAGATGACTTTGTTGCTGAGATAGAGCGCTTCACTGGTGGTGAGGGTGTCGATGTGGTGTTTGACACGATTGGCGGTCGCAATTGGACAAGATCTTATCGCTGCCTCAAGCGTGGTGGCTTACTGGTTGGCTTTGGTGCTTTGCAGCTAACCACCGGCGAAGAGAAAGTGCCGTCCTTATTTTGGGGCTTTTTTAAGTTGCTGATGGGGTGGCGGATGATACCCGATGGCAAGGAGAGTCAGTTTTACAATATTCATAGCCGACGTAAAAAACACCCACAGCAGTTTAAAGAGGATGTGAGTCATTTGTTCGCCTTGTTAAAGCAAGGGCATTTGGAGCCCAAGATCGATGCCATCGTTGATTTGGATCAAGCGCAGTCAGTGCATAAACGCATCGATAGCGCCGCGATTACTGGTAAGGTCGTGCTGCGCTGCAATCCCTATTAGGGTGGCTAGCGATTTAAACGGGGAGCTGCCTTTGCTTTTAGTGCATGGCAGCGAGCTGGTGTTTCTTGTTAGTAGTTAAATGATCTCAATGTACAAACAATACTAAAAAGAACATGGACAATGTATGGACATTCTTTCGCCTGTTATCGGGTGATCAAACGCCAGCGAGTCGGCGTGTAATAGCAATCTTGATGCTAACTTTTCTGAGTGTTGGTTTTTATACAAATCGCAGCCCAGAATAGGGTGGCCAATGGCAAGGCTATGAATTCTAAGTTGATGGGTGCGACCGGTTATTGGCGTGAAAAGAACGCGCGTGCGAGTTGGATTCAGCAGTCTTGCGATCACTTGCAAGTGACTTTGGGCGAGCTTACCCGACTGTACACATATTTTGACGATAGGAAAGTTCTCAGAATCTTTTGCAATCGGCGCATCTATGACGCCAGTGTCTTCCTCTAAATGCCCGAATAATTCGCTTAGGTAGGTTTTCTGCACACTGCGGCATTGGAATTGCTTAGTAAGCTTGGCGTTGATGGCCTTGTTCAATGCCAAAATCATGATGCCAGAGGTGCCAAAATCTAAGCGATGCGCCAAGGTAATTTCTGGGAAGAGCCTGCGTAGACGGAAATGCACCGAGTCTTGATTTAAGGGGTTCTTTCCAGAGAGGCTCAGCAAGCCAGTGGGCTTGTTTATAAGTAGTATGTGCTCATCCTGATAAAGAATATCGATACTCTCGTGGCAGAGTGGGGCGATAAAATCATCGATTTTTGCTTTCAATGCGCAGCCTGTCTTACTATCAAGAATTGAGTGATCTTGGCGTGTTATATCCAAAAAAGCGAGGTGTGTTGGTAATTGCCTTATTGGATCATTCTCCGGGCACAATGCAAATACCTTTTATAAACTCATCGCCAGTGGGTTTATAAAATTTGCGGACTTAACGCAGCAATGGTCTTAGCATGTTTTCAATGCCATTGAGTTTAATCTCGTACATCAACGCCAGTTGATTGCCGAGTTTGCCAGCCGGAAAACCCTGTTTGTGGAACCATACCAAATACGGTTCTGGGAGTTCCAGTAATTTTCGGCCCTGATATTTTCCAAAGGGCATCACTTGATTAACGGCATCAATTAATATTTGCGGATCTTGATCAAGCATCTTTTTGGGTGTCGGAGCTATGCCATTTATTAGCACCTAAAGCGACCAACCTGAGTTGTTTTTCTGCTTTTTTCATTAGTTCGGCGTCATCTTCGCCTCGCGGCCTGCCCATAAGTTGCTGGTTCACTATTTGAATCATCGATCCAATCATAAGGCTGGCGAGCATTTGTAAGTCTTCCTCGCTCCAATTGTCGCTATTGACAAGCCACGCCAAGTCACTGGCGAGCTCTACCTCGAGTTGCTTAAATTCTTCGTTAATGGCGTTGCGAATAACGGCAACGCCGCCGGCTGCTTCTCGGCTGATAAATTGGAACTGGCGTCGTTGGGCGCGCACATAGGTTATAAACGTTTCTACTGAACGACGGATAATTAAATCTTTTGGAATAGGGTTGGCGCGAACAGTGATCAGCATTGAGCGCAGCGTGCTAAATGAAGAGTTCACTAACTCTAGACCCAAGCTGTCCATATCTGGAAAGTGGCGATAAAATGCTCCCGGCGTAATACCAACCTCTCGGGTGACTTCACGCAGGCTGATGCCGTCAAAGCTCTTGTCGCGGTTTATCAGTTCAAGTACCGCTTCTAGCAAGGCTTGCCGAGTATTGATTAGCGTATCACCGTGGCTACGATGGCGCTTTTGGGGACGGCTCATATTGATAAGGACTCTTAGTTTAGAGTTACCGCACCGTTTAACTTACATTGGACCGATGGTGCATGGTCGACATTGAGGGTGCCAGCGTTGCGACAGAATATAGCGGTTAAGTTTACAAGTCCCTGCGGGATGTGGCCAGCAGGGACTGTAGCAATCCTACATTGCTATTTAAGCAGGAATTGCGTCTGTGGTGTTGCGCGTTGGTAGCGCCAAGGTAAATATTTTTACCCACACTGAGGCGTACTGACTCCACAACGGACCGGTGTTATACGGTATGTCGTATTTATCACAGACTTGGCGAACCGATACCGACATCTCAGCATAGCGGTGAGCAGGCACATCTGGAAATAGATGATGCTCAATTTGATGAGACAAATTGCCGCTCATAATGTGGAAGAGCCTCCCCCCCGTAAGGTTGGCGGAACCTAAGAGCTGACGGTAGTACCAATGGCCCTGGGTTTCGTTGTCGCAAACATGTGACGGAAAGGTTTGCACCTCGGCGGGGAAATGGCCGCAGAAGATAATAGTGAAGCTCCAGATGTTGCGAATTAGACTGGCTACCGCATTGGCTGCCATAACTATGGGAAATAGTGGGCCAGCAAGTGCGGGAAACAAAATAAAGTCCTTGCCCCATATTTTTGCCGTTTTACGCAGTGATGCCTTTAGCTCTGGCCAAACATCGCGAAATGTACGTTTACCTGAACGCAGGCTGCCTATATCGACACCGTGTAGCGCAACACCCATATCAAAAAATAACATCAATAAAGTGGCCGCAATAGGATTGGCTAAATAAGCGGGATGCCAAGGCTGGGCCTTGTCCATTCGCAAAATATCGTAGCCAATATCGCGGTCTTTGCCCAACACATTGGTGTAGGTGTGATGCTCATAGTTATGCGAGTGCGCCCACTGCTCGCTGGGGCAGTTGGTGTCCCAATCGTAGTGCTTGGAGTGAAAGCGTGGATCACCCATCCAGTCGTACTGGCCGTGAATGATGTTGTGGCCGATTTCCATATTATCAAGAATTTTGGCAATGCCTAGGCCAATACTGCCTAGTCCGATTAGGACCCAAAACAGAGGCCAGCTGGCTATTGATAAGCCAATCGACGGTAAAAACGGCAGGGCGGCATAGATACTGATTCGCGAGCCTATGGCAAGTGCACGTTGAAACGCCACCAAGCGTTTTATGTAGTTAGCATCCCTTGCTCCTCGCTTTTTTAATGCGATGTTTTTTATTGCGTGTATTTCTTTGCCAAAGGCGGCAAGTTGATCTTCATTCAGTGTGATTTTAGTCATGGGTTTACCCCTTTAAATAGCTGGTAGTAGTGTTTGTTGTAGTCATTAAATCGACAGGACGATATCGCCTAGGGCCTGCGAAACACACAGTCTTATATGCTCTTCACCGTGGCTTAATTCACCGGTGCTAATATTGCGGACGGTGCCGCTGGTTTTTAGGCAGCTGCAGGTATGGCAAATACCCATGCGACAGCCTGATTTAGGATTTAAGCCGGCTTCCTCAGCTTGATCTAGTAGCGCGCGGCCATCATTATTAATGATGTGCTGGCTTTGCTTGAAGGCAATATTGCCGCTGGCTTCACCGCGGGCCTGTAAGGTGGGTGCCTTGAATCGCTCGCTGCGCAGCTTTGCACTATGCCCCAAGAGTTCGTATTCGGCGCTTACCCCATTAATTAGTTCTTCCGGGCCGCAGACATATGTTAGCGGCAGCGTGATGGCGCCAGTGTGCTCTGCAAGACCGTTCTCTGAATTGATTGCACTAAGCAAATGGCTCTGATTGAAATGGCCACGCAATGTCTGCGGTGTTGAGCTAGTGCTATAGACCAATAATAATGAAAAGTTAGGGTGGTTCTTTGCCAAGTCTTCTAAACGCCGGCGGAATATACAGCTGGCACTATTTCGGCTGTAATAGAGCAGGGTGATAGCACCGCTGTGCTGATGCTCTAGCAGTGTTTCTAACATTGCCATCATCGGGGTAATGCCACTGCCGGCAGCAATAAATAGCAGGGCTGAAGGTATCTGCTGGGGAAGTACAAATTCACCTAGCGCGGGGGATAAGCTGATACGGTCGCCAATTTTCAAATGGGTATTGATGTATTTAGAAATAAAGCCATCACCGTGTGCCTTTACAGTGATTCGCGGTTTACGGCTATAGGCGCTGTTGCTAAGAGAATAGCTGCGGCTGTGCTGGCGACCATCAATCTCGATAAATACTTGAACAAATTGTCCAGGCACGAACTGTGTCCACTCGCCGTTTGGTGATAGCTCGATGCTCACGCTATCGTCGGTTTCTGCAGTAATGGTGCTAATGCGTGCGGGAATTCGACTTTTATCTAGCGACCACATTGGATTGATCACTTCTAGATAGCGGCCAATACCGTGTGGCGCGGCAAGTGCGTTAATAATTGGCGTATCGACAATACGACGCCATACGCTGCGTGATGTTGTAGTGGCGAGGCTCATATTTTCTCCTTTCATTGTGTTAACTGCATATTTTGGCAGCTGCGACACAGCGATATTAAGTATTTAGTGAACGTATGTGCATAATTTAGTGAACATGTGTGCACAATAGGTGTGATCCGCTTATTTGTCAACAGTTGTATACCTAAATTTTGATGGTTACTGAACGATCTATTTTTTACAGATTTTATTTCATAAGTTTATGATATTTATAGTTTTTACTTATTTTTTATTTTGTGTTGTCGAGTTGCTAGTCTGCCTAAAATAAAAAATTAAATATTTTAACCAGCGCTAAATTGCGGTCTTAATGGCAGGGAGTGCTATTTGTATGGACCTTATCGCTGGGACTGCCGTAATCAAATCTGTTAAACTCCGCGTCCGAGTATCCGTGACAAAGAGATGGATTTATGGAGGAACTAGCTTCAGCGCAACAGGTGGTTCGCGAACATTTGGCGCAGTTGCATGACCGACCCCGGGTACCTGCTGACGAACGGGCGGCTTTGCGTGAAAAAATTAAACGTCTTCTTGTTGAGCGAAATGCCGTTCTGGTGGCGCATTACTACACCGATCCCGACATTCAGGCTCTAGCTGAAGAAACCGGTGGCTGTGTGTCTGACTCCCTGGAAATGGCGCGATTTGGTCGCGATCATGAAGCATCTACATTGGTGGTTGCCGGTGTAAAGTTTATGGGCGAAACCGCAAAGATATTGTCGCCAGAAAAACGGGTATTAATGCCAACTTTGGAGGCCACCTGCTCTTTGGATATTGGTTGCCCTATCGAGGAGTTCGCTGCTTTCTGTGATGCCCATCCCGACCGCACGGTGGTGGTATACGCTAATACCTCGGCGGCAGTAAAAGCTCGCGCTGACTGGGTTGTCACTTCCAGTATTGCCCTGGATGTCGTTGATTACTTGGACGGCGAAGGCCAGAAAATTTTGTGGGCACCGGATAAGCATCTAGGTGACTATGTTCGCCGAGAGACGGGCGCCGATGTGTTGCTATGGAATGGTGCTTGTATCGTTCACGAAGAGTTTAAGGCGCAGGGTATTTTAGACCTTAAACAGGTCTATCCAGATGCAGCGGTATTGGTGCATCCGGAGTCACCTGCCAGCGTGGCCGCATTAGGTGACATGGTGGGATCGACTACGCAAATTATTAATGCCGCTCGCGACCTGCCAAATAAGCAAATGATTGTGGCAACGGATCAAGGTATTTTTTATAAACTGCAGCAGTTGGTGCCAGACAAAGAATTTATTATTGCTCCTACCGCAGGTAGCGGGGCAACGTGTCGTAGCTGTGCAAATTGTCCCTGGATGGCAATGAATGCCTTGGATAATTTAGCAGCGGCATTGGAAAGTGGTTCAAATGAGGTGTTTATAGATCCAGATTTAGGCGTGCAGGCCATGAAGCCTCTCACCCGGATGTTGAATTTCGCCGCCGGTCAGCGTTAATCTTCGCAATTACCCAGCGCCAAATTAAATTTAACGCCGCTGAATTAAGCGGCGTTTTTGTTTCAGCTGATAGCTATCGTGGTCTTCATTTATAATGTGCCGGGTATTTATAGCTTCTTCAACTTTTCTTCCATATCGGCAATATCTTTTAGTCTCTGCCTGATTCGGCTCTGTTCAATATGATTGCGCCCTGTGCGCTTATAGGCATAGCGCAGCTGTTGTTTGGCGCGCTCAAATTGACCGACAAGAATAAAGTACTCGGCGCGGGCGACATGCACCCCAAAAATGTTACCGGCTAAACCACGAACTTCTGCTAGCTGATACCATAGGTTGGGATCTTCTGGTCGCTCATGGGTTTGCTTGCTGAGCAGTAGGTCTGCCTCGTCGTAGCGATTGGCGTCCTGTAAGGCTTCGGCAAGCAACATAGTATAGGGATGGTTACCTGGTGTGATGGCTAACAGCCGGCTTAATAGGGCGATCGCTTGGTCGATATCTTTTTCACCAATAAGAATGTCAGCTTCGGCAATACGATAGATGATTCGGTTGCCGCCATCGCTTAACAGGGGTGCGAGCTTTTCTCTGGCCTCGTCCCAGCGCTCTAACTTTATTAAGGCAATGACTACGCCGTAGCGATAGGCTTCGCCGTTAACACTCTGAGGTTCGGACCAGTTTTTAAGTTGATCCTCAGCATTATGACTGTGGAATAGTGTGGCTCGCATTTTCAATAGCTGAAAATTAAGATTGTCGGTGTACACCCTTCTTGGATATTGGCGAGCGCGATTCTTACTGTCACTGACGCGACTTTCAGTGAGGGGGTGAGTTAGCAGAAACTCTGGCGGCTTGGAGCGGGCGTAGCGCAGGCTATTGTTCATATTTTCAAACATCGCGGGAACAGCGCTGGGGTCCATACCAGTCTTAACGAGTGTTTCCATGCCCAGGCGATCGGCTTCTTGCTCATTTTGACGACTAAAGCGCAGCTGGCTATCGAGGGCTGCGGCCTGCGTGGCAGTAATGGCGGCAATACCGGCATCGGCACCAGCCGTTGCCGCGAGTATGATGCCGGCCAGTAAGCCCGCCAAGGTTGGAATCGTACTTTGTGCAGATTTATCTAGCGAGCGGGTAAAGTGCCGCTGACTAATGTGGGCAATTTCGTGGGCGAGAACGCCGGCAAGTTGTGCTTCGTTATCGGTGTTGAGAAATAAGCCACTGTGCACCCCAATGACCCCACCAGGTACCGCGAATGCGTTGATGGTGGGATTGTCGACCACTACGGCCTCTAAGCGCCGATCTTTTAATTCACTGTTAGAGACCAATTGGTACAACAGCGATTCAATATAGTCCTGCATTAAAGGATCATTTATAGTTTTCACACTATTGCGGAACATTTTCAGCCACATCCTACCCAGGTCGTGCTCTTGTTGGGCGGAATAGCGCGATGCGGTAACGTCCCCAAGGTCGGGTAAATTATCTGATGGGCTATTATCGGCTAGACTAAAATTTGCGCTCAGCAGCAAAAAAATACTGAGTAGATGTTTAAACACTGTCAATCGTATATCCCTTACATCGCTAAAATCAGGATTGAGTCTTGATCATACAAGAGCGTACCAACGTATGACCTTGTTATTCGGCAAAAGTGCTAGCTTGGGGCTGGTGACGTGCCGAGCTATACTAGCGTTTTTATCATGTTATGCGCGGAGATTATGACTGATATTAATGTTTTTTTGGATACGATAGGGCTTGATTGCCCCCTGCCATTATTAAAAGCCAAGCAGGCGCTTAATCGAATGACCTGCGGCGAAGTGCTTGAGGTGTTAGCGACAGACGTCGGGTCTGTCAGAGATTTCGAGGTATTTGCTAAGCAAAGTGGCCATGTCTTGCTGCTAAGTGAAGATAACGTCGGTACTTATCGCTATCTATTTAAAAAGAAGTAACACTGCCCAACTCACATTACCAACCTTATAGGAACCTCAGTTATGCTGGGTATCGTTCGTTCATGGTTTGATCGCCTGTTTGCAGAAGAGGAGACTGTTGTTCTGCTCTTGTTGATTGTCGCCTGCTTGCTGCTAATGCTGACCTTGGGAAATGTCTTGGTGCCGATTATGGCGAGCATTGTGCTGGCATTTATGATGCAGGGCCTGATGGCCCGACTCAGTGGTATGGGTATCTCCCGGTGGCTGACCATTGCCATTACCTATACGGTTTTTGTGACTATTTTCTTTGGTGTGTTGGTAATCTTATTACCCCTAGTTTGGCAGCAGTTGATCAACTTATTTCAGGAATTGCCGGTCATGCTGCGTCAATTGCAGCATTTGTTACTGCTGTTGCCACAGCGCTCAGAGATGTTTACTGAGCAACAGATTCGAGATTGGATGGCCTTGGCAAGCAAGGAGTTGGGTTCGGTTGGTCAATATTTATTGTCTTTCTCGATTGCTCAGTTGCCCAATGTCTTAGGATTAATGATCAATATCGTACTCATACCCATATTGGTGTTTTTCTTTCTGAAAGACAAAGAAACAATACTGGATTGGTTGGCAAGTTTTCTTCCGGGTAGGCGACCATTATTAAAATCAGTCTGGGCGGAAGCAAATGTTCAGGTGGCCAACTACGTTCGTGGAAAAGCGGTTGAAATCGTTATTGTTGGGGTGGTTTCCTATATCGCCTTTATTGTTATTGGCTTGAACTATCCTGCCTTACTAGCCCTTGCTGTGGGTCTTTCAGTTGTTATTCCCTACATCGGCGCGGCGGTGGTGACTTTGCCGGTATTGTTGGTGGGTTTCATTCAGTGGGGCTGGGGTGGGGAGTTTTTAACCTTATTCATTGTCTACAGTGTGATTCAAGCGATAGACGGAAACGTCTTAGTGCCATTGTTGTTTTCTGAGGCAGTGAATATGCACCCGGTGGCAATTATTGTGGCCGTGTTGGCATTCGGGGGTATTTGGGGTATTTGGGGGGTATTTTTTGCTATTCCCTTGGCAACCCTAGTAAAAGCGATTTTATATGCTTGGCCCCGGCCAAAAGCGCCAGAGTTTTATCCTAGCGACATGCTATCAGGCGAATCAAACGATATCTAATGCTCAAATAAGGTGAAGGAAGGATTGTGAGAGATTTAAAATCAGTGGTTTTGATAGTCATGTTCTTTCAGTTGGGTGCGTGTAGCTGGCTGAGCTCTGATTGGCTTGATAGCCGCGACACTAACGCGGTGTTAAAGCCCGCTAGTGATCAGCGAGAATATCGCTACACCGAACTTCATAATGGCTTAAAGGTGATGCTGATTTCAGACCCGGCTGCCGATAAGGCGGCAGCCTCGCTGGACGTCAATGTTGGTAGTCGGCAAGACCCTAAGGACTATCAAGGTTTAGCTCACTTCCTAGAGCATATGTTGTTTCTCGGCACTGAAAAATATCCTGAGGCCGGTGCATATCAGGCATTTATAACCGCCAATGGCGGCAGTCATAATGCCTTTACCAGTTTTGAGCACACCAATTATTTTTTCGATATTAGCGCGGATTCCTTAGAGCCGGCACTGGATCAATTCGCTCAATTTTTTGTCGGGCCGCTGTTTAATGCCGAATACGTGCAGCGTGAAGTGAATGCAGTGAACTCAGAATATCGCGCTCGTATCCGCGATGATGGGCGCAGAGAATTGGCAGTCTTTAAGGCTCAGATCAATCAAGACCATCCCTTTGCCAAATTCTCAGTAGGCAATCTTGAGACCTTGAGCAGTGATAATGAAGTCGCGTTGCGCGAGCAGCTACTCGCGTTTTATGGCAAGAATTATTCAGCCAATATCATGACCTTAACGGTTATTGGTCGTGAATCACTCAATCAGTTAGAAGCCTTGGTACTCCCTAAGTTTACTGGCGTAAAAAACCGCGGTCTGAATCTTATATCTATTGAGCAACCTTTATTTACAGCCGGCACTTTGCCGCGTTGGATAAATATTCAGCCAGTGCAAAATCGTCGCTCCTTGTCGGTAAATTTTCCGGTGCCAGACGCCGAGCAGTACTGGCATATGAAACCCTTGAATTATATTGGTAATGTTTTGGGTCATGAGGGCAGTGGTAGCTTGTTATCGGTCTTGAAGGCACGGGGCTGGGTAGACAGCCTGCGTGCTGGCCAGAGTTTAGATTATCAGGGTGGCGCTTTATTTGGCATTGATGTTGCGTTGACGGAGTCCGGTCTTAAGCATGTGGATGAGATTGCCGGTCTGATTTATGAAGGTATTGCGCTGCTGCGAGCCGATGGTATTGAAATGTGGCGCTTTGCTGAGCAGGCGGGTTTGGCGAACCAAGAGTTTATGTTTCGGGCGCAGCCAGCGCCAATTAATGAAGTCGTGCAGTTGTCGATGGGTCTTCAAAAATATCCCGCACGGGAGTTGTTGCGCGGTCCGTATCTAATGGATGAGTATCGCCCCGCTTTGTTGGCAGAATTTCTTGAGGTGATGACGCCAGAGAATAGCTTTATTAGCTTAGTTGCACCGGGGGTGAAAACCGAGGTCGAGATACCACGCTATCAGGTCTCCTATAGTGTGCGCGACATCACTGCTGAGCAGTTAAGCACGTGGACCTCGACGAATACTGCAGGCTTAGGGCTGCCAGCGAAGAATAATTTTATTGCCTCAGATTTTAGCTTGAAGAAGGGTGATGGTTCTGCCAGCCCTAAATTGCTTGCAGATACGCCAGTAGAGCTATGGCTTAATACTGATGACACCTTTGAGTTGCCAAAGGGGCGAGTGTATTTACTGCTTGAATCCCAAGAAGTGGTGGCGGATGCCGAGCGGCGGGCGAAAAGCGATTTGTGGTTGCGGATGGTTAAAGACCAGCTAAACGAGCTTGCCTATCCCGCACAGCTGGCAGGTTTGGACTTTAGCGTGTCAGTAGGTTGGCGGGGTGTTCAAGTCAGTGTTGGCGGATTTAACCAGAAGCAGGGTGAATTATTGCGCGAGCTGTTGCTGGTATTAAAAAATCCAGAATGGCAGCAAGCGCGCTTTAACCGATTAAAGGCTCAGCGTCTGCGCCAGTTTGAAAATGCTAGTAGGCAGTCACCCTATCAACAAGTGATCGCTGAATTGCCGCGGATGTTGAGCCGTGAAGCGCCAAGCTTGAGCGCGCACCAGGCGGCAACGGAAACAACCGAAATGACTGCGGTGGCTACTCATGTGGCGAGCGTGATGAAGGATCTAAAATTACGCATGTTAGTAGACGGTAACTTTAGTGAGGCAGACGCCAAATCGCTCGCTGGGCTGGTGGATACGGCGCTACCTGTGACGCTAAAAATACGGTCATCTGCGCAATTTATTACCCACCTTCCAGTGGGTACTTTGGTGAGAAAAATACCGGCAGAACACGACGATAGTGCGGTGTTGATGTATTTGCAGGGCGCTACTAGTGGTCTGCAGGGGAGGGTGGCGATGGGTTTAACGGCACAAATGCTAAGTGCCGACTTCTATCATCAGCTACGTACTACCAAACAGTTGGGCTATATCGTTAGCGCCAGTGTATATCCTCAGCGTGACGTTGCAGGGCTGATGTTTTTGGTTCAGTCGCCAGTGCTAGATCCCGCGTCGGTGCAAGGCGAGATTGCGGCGTATATCCAGCAGTGGGTCAAGGTTGGCGTAGACGAGGCAACCTTTGAAAAACATAAGGCCAGCTTGTCGCTGCGGCTTGCCGAGCAGCCAGAAAATTTGTCGGATGCTGCCGGACGTCACTGGCAAGACCTGCTGAATAATTATTCAGAATTTAATAGTCGAGCTCAATTAGTCGAGGCGCTAGGTGATTTACAGTATACCGATTGGTTGGCGCTGACCCAGCGCGATCTTGGCGAGACCGAGCAGCGTGCCTTGTTGATCTATAATAGTGGTAAGTGGCCGCAGGCAGTGCCCAGGGGTAAAGTCAGCGGGGAACCTAGTCAATTTAAGGGCGCGTTGCCAGCATATCGTTTCGACTGATACGTCGATGTGGGCTATAGTGGGGCGTAAGCCCTTGTTTTTGATACAATCTACCATAACGATGCGATAAGTTATTCATATAAAAAATAGTAGCATTCAGTTGATTTATGGCTGAAAAGCTGTGAGAATTTACGTCGCCCAGACGCTGAAAGCCAGAGTTTGAGGCTAGCTAATAACTTCTGTATTCGGGTGCTCGCCTGCTCAAAAGGCTCACGTTTCACCCAGCTAGGCCAGGTGATAACCGTCACTCACAGGCTGATCGCGGAGCTGATCGCTCTTCGGCTAATCAGTTGTAAGCGGAACACATTCAAGCACAATGCTTGCTGGTCTGGGCAGCCCACTGTATTTGTAAAGGACGGTGTATGTACCAAGATCATGATTTGCGCGAAGATCTAGACCCCCAAGAAACTCAAGAGTGGTTAGAAGCCCTTGATGGTGTATTAAAAAATGGCGGGCGCGCACGTACGGCGTTTTTGATGAAAAGACTGGCCAAGCACGCAGCCCGCGCCGGCACTGAACTTCCCTCTGCAATTACCACTTCTTTTCGTAACACCATTGAGCCCAGCAATGAGCGCCGTATGCCCGGCGACCTATTTATGGAGCGTAAAATACGCTCTATGATCCGCTGGAACGCCCTGGCCATGGTGATGCGCGCCAATGACAATAACGAGGGCTTGGGTGGTCATATTTCGAGTTTTTCGTCGTCTGCGACCTTGTA
>JBKEFB010000008.1:0-50667 GCA_046712405.1 Zhongshania sp.
CATCAAATATCGGTATTTTTGCCTGAATGATTGGCGGGCCGCCATCTAACTCTTCGGTGACAAAATGTACCGTTGCGCCGGCTTCGGTATCGCCAGCATCCAGTGCGCGGCGATGAGTGTGCAGGCCGGGGTATTTGGGTAGCAGCGATGGATGGATGTTAATGAGTCGGCCTAGATAGTGCCGCACAAAGTCGGGGGTGAGGATGCGCATGAACCCAGCAAGGACAACTAGGTCAGCATCAAACTCGTCAATTTTATTTTTAAGCGCGCTGTCAAAGTCTTCGCGATTAGCGAATGCTTTGTGATCAATGCAGGCGGTTGCGATACCAGCCTGTTGGGCGCGAATAAGACCGAAGGCGTCGGTTTTATTGCTGATAACGGCGCTTATTACGGTATTAGCTAATGCCTTACTTTCGCAGGCATCAATAAATGCCTGCAAATTGGAGCCGGCGCCAGATAACAGGATCACCAGCTTGTAAGGCATGGAGTTACAGACCTTCAATTACGATTTTTGGGTCGTTTTCCCCTGCAGCTTCAATACTGCCAATTAGCATAGCGGTTTCGCCCTGTTGATTCAGCATATCAATAACGCGCTCAGCGTCGTCTTCGGCAACCGCCAAAACCATACCGATACCACAGTTAAACGTGCGGTACATTTCGCGCGCCTCTACGTTGCCTTGCTCTTGCAACCAATTAAAGATTGCTGGGCGCTCCCAGCTATTGCCGTCGATAACGGCTTTGGTATTACGTGGCAATACCCGGGGAATATTTTCTAGCAAACCACCGCCGGTAATATGGGCGAGCGCATTCACGCGATATTGTTTAATCACGCGGAGAATGGGTTTGATATAGATTCTAGTGGGTGCAAGGAGGGTTTCGCCCAGCGTGCTGTTACCGAATGCTTGGTCGAGTTTGGCGCCGCTGTGTTCAATAATTTTACGAACCAGCGAGTAGCCATTAGAATGTGGGCCAGATGAGGAGACGCCGATTAATTTGTCACCGATACGTACCGAGCTACCATCGATGATATTGGCTTTTTCTACTATTCCTACACAAAAGCCGGCAAGATCATAGTCGTCGCCTTCATACATGCCGGGCATTTCGGCAGTTTCACCGCCAACCAATGCGCAGCCGGCTTGCTCACAGCCATTGCCAATACCGCTAACTACGCTGGCCGCAATATCTATGTTCAATGCGCCGGTAGCGTAGTAGTCGAGAAAAAACAGGGGCTCTGCACCAGTGACAAGCAGATCGTTGACGCACATGGCGACCAAGTCTATGCCGATGGTATCGTGAATACCGACTTCCATCGCCAGTTTAAGTTTGGTGCCAACGCCATCGGTACCAGATACCAGCACAGGTTCTTTGTAACCGGTGGGTATTTGGCACAGTGCACCGAAGCCGCCAAGGCCACTCATGACCTCTGGGCGACGAGTGCGTTTGGCAACTTCTTTAATACGTTCTACAAGTGCATCGCCTGCGTCAATGTCTACGCCGGCGTCTTTATAATTTAAGCTTGGCTTACTGGTGTCAGTCATAATTGTTGGCTGTCCTCTAAGAGGGCGCTATTCTAGCTTGATTGAAAGTTTAATTCAGCAGCAAAAGGGTGACTTTTTGCCACTAGTCACGACGATCACCTGACGGCTTGCTACAATAGCCAGTCGCAGCAGGGAAAAGGACGTATATAAAGTGATACAAAATATTCGGGTGCTGGTGTCGGCCTTAACGATATTGCTAGCCTTGTCTAGTCAGGCTGTAGCGGCAGCTGTTGGAAATTTATATGATGACCAGATCATGGTTGAATCCCAGTCTCGCGCCGCATTGACACAGGGAGCGGCTACCGCCTTAGAGCGGGTGTTTATTCGTGTATCTGGTAAGCGTCAGGTGCGTGACAATTCGGTGGTGGCGGCGGCGCTTGCTAAGCCGGATCCGTTCATGACTCAGTATCGCTATCAGCGCGGTAGAAATACTGAGGGCATTGATGAGCTAGAATTAAAGCTCAGCTTTTCTCCTCGACTGGTCAATTCCACGCTGCAATCGGCGGGTTTGCCAATATGGTCGGCAAACCGTCCAGCGGTTTTGGTGTGGTTAATTGCCGACACCATAGATGGTCGTCAATTTATCGGTGCTGAGGCGGGTAGCAAATTGCTATTGGCACTGGAGACAGAAGCCCGGCGGCGCGGCGTAGTTGTGCAGATGCCTTTGTTCGATCTAGCTGATTCTGCAAATTTGAGTGCCGCAGAGTTGTGGAAAATGTCGATGGATGATGTTCGTGAAGCGTCTGCTCGCTACTCTACGTCCTTCATTTTGATGGGCCGGATGTCACAATTTTCGACCGGGCAGTGGATAGGAAGCTGGGCTGTACTGCAGGATAGCGAATCACTCCGATTAGATAGTGAGGGCATGACCGAGGCCGAAGCGCTAGCGCCCCCCATTGATTATCTGGCCGACATGCAGGCGGCTACCTATTCAGTGGCAGCCGACGCCGGCAATAGTGCCAACACCATGATTCACGTTTCAGGTATTAAAGATTTCGCCAGCTATGCGAGCCTGGTGACCTATCTAGAGGGTTTGGCGGTTATTCAGCACGCCAACACCGTTTGGCTTGATCAAGATCAGCTGATCTTAGAGTTGGTTCTTAACGATGATATGGAAAAAGTGCGACGCTTTTTAAGCTTAGATGGCCGTTTACTGGAGTCCGGCGCAGATCCGCGCAGCGCATTGCCAAGACCGGTGCGCGGTTATTATCAATGGGCGGGTCAGCAGCTGTGATTGGATTGTCCAAGCCAGTGTGGGGCCTAATCGCCGCTGCCGCATTTATGTTGCTGATACATTTATTGGCGCCAATTTTGATGCCGTTTTTACTTGCCGCGGTGCTGGCCTATATCGGCGACCCGCTGGCGGACCGACTTGAAGCCCGGGGAATGGCGCGATCAATGGCGGTGGTTACGGTTTTTTTCGTACTTAGTCTGTTTGCGGTGTTAGTCATGCTAGTCACTGTGCCCCTGTTGATCGCGCAGATCCAATTGCTGATCGAACGCACTTATGATGGCGTAGCTTGGCTTCAGCAAACGGGGTTGCCGGCTCTGCGTCATCATCTCGACTTACCCGAACAAAAAAAGCCAATGGATGCTGCACGTGATGCCTTGAGTAAACATTGGGGCAGTGCCGGTGGCATCTTTTTTTATCTATGGGATAAGGTGAGCGGCTCAAGTATGGCCTTGCTGGCATGGAGCGCTAATATGGTTTTGGTGCCGGTAGTTACGTTTTACCTATTGCGAGATTGGGATGTACTGATGGCGGCCATTAGGAATTTGCTGCCGCGTTCGATGGAGGCTCGTACCGTTGTAATTGCTCAGCAGTGTGATGAGATTTTAGGTGCATTTGCGCGTGGCCAACTGCTGGTTATGTTGGTTTTGGCGGTCACTTATACCTTGGGTCTTTGGATCGTCGGACTTGAGCTTGCGCTCGTGCTTGGGATGGTTGCCGGGCTAGCCAGTATCGTGCCTTATTTGGGCGTTATCATTGGGATTTCGGCGGCGGGTTTGGCAGCCTTCTTTCAGTTTGACAGTTGGTGGCCAATCGCGGGCGTCGCCGCCGTTTTTGCTATTGGCCAAGCGCTTGAATCAATGGTGCTGACGCCGATGTTAGTTGGCGACAAGATAGGCCTTCACCCGGTCGTTGTCATTTTTGCGATCTTGGCGGGTGGCCAGCTATTTGGCTTTGTCGGTATTCTGCTGGCGTTGCCGGTGGCCGCCGTTATTAAAGTCATGATCGATCATCTTCACGATTACTATAAGCAAAGTGAGCTTTATGAAAGTACGCGCGACGTGGTAGAGCTGGAAATCGACGAATAATGGCAAGTCCACAGCTACCCTTGGCCCTAAAGCTTGATACCGAGGCCACCTTCGATAATTTTTATATTCCCGAGCGTCATCGGCTATTGGTCAATCAACTTAAGCAGCAAGCGAGTGGCGGTGGAGAAAAGTGGATATATCTCTGCGGTAGCGGGGGTCGAAGCCATCTATTGCAGGCCTGTTGTCATCTGGCTGAAGCGGCGGGACGATATGCGCGCTATATTCCACTCGCGGAACTGATTGATTTTGATCCTGAAGCGTTATTAGAAGGGGCTGAATATCTAGACCTGCTGTGTTTTGATGATTTGCAGCTCATTGTGGGACACGATAACTGGGAGCGAGCCGTTTTTAATTGTTATAATAATATGTTGACCACAGATGCCTGTCTATTGGTATCGTCATCGGTCCCGCATTCGCAATTGACGCTCGAGTTACCTGATTTGCAGTCTCGTTTACAGAGTTTAAGTAGTTATAGATTGTCTGAATTGGATGAGTCGGAGCGGATGGCCGCATTGCAATTCAAGGCTAAAATACGTGGAATCCTAGTGTCTGATGCGGTCGCTGAGTATATTTATACCCGCTGTCAGCGAGATGCCAAGAGCTTGTTTGATTTACTGAATGTATTAGACCACCTGAGTTTAATTGAACAGCGGAAGCTAACTATTCCGTTTGTAAAGCAGGCAATGAGCTGGTGAATTTAACTAACAATATTGTTAATAGGTGTAAATACGGCTATTTTGATCATTGACATAAAAGATACCTGAATTTATGGCCTTTTAGTAGCTGATATCATTGCCAAAATATTGATTTAAATTGTTCAGTGAAATTACGTATAGCTTGTTAAAATTACACAAAATCAGGCGTATAACGATTATCGTGCGTGTTATTGTGATTGCATGACATGTCCACACGGATAGTTAAGAGCATTTTAAAAATATTTTGGGGGAGAGTTGTGCGTAAAATCCTATTCAGTGCTGCTATTGCTGCAGTGATTTGTCCTACATTGGTGTCTGCTGCAGACGAAGGAAAGTGGTATCTAAATCCTGCCATTGGTGCCATGACTTACGATGATAGTCGTAATCTTGACGACGCCGTAGCTTATATCTTCGGTGCTGAACACAGATTTAGTAAATATTGGGGTCTTGAACTCCGTGGTTTTTGGAGTGAGCCCCAAGGCCACCGCCTTGGCGGCATCGACCAAGATGTGATGGGCGCTAGTCTCGATGTTTTGCGGTATTTTAGCAACGACTCAAAAGTGATACCTTATGTGGCTGGTGGTCTTGGTGTGGTGGAGTCCGATTTCAATAACGGCCGCTATGATGCGCACACGCAGATAATGGCTGGTGGTGGTCTACGTTACGTTATCGACAGTGTTTGGTCGGTACGTGCAGATGCACGTTATGTATATGGCACAGATAATGAAACTGGCGATGGCATCCTATCTATCGGTTTAAGCTATGCCTTCGGTGGAACCTCCACTCCAGCTCCAGCTCCAGCGCCCGTTGTTAGCGATTCAGACGGCGACGGTGTTGAAAATGGTGTTGATCAGTGCTCAAGCACACCAGCAGGCGTGTCAGTAGGCACCAACGGTTGTGCCTTGGATAAAGACGGTGATGGCGTTCCTAACTACCGTGACAAGTGCCCAAGTACTCCAGCAGGTCGTAAAGTTGATAAGTTTGGTTGTAAGTTTGTACTCAAGAATTCAGTAAGTGTTAAGTTAGAAATTAACTTCGCAAATAGCTCTGATGCCATTCCTGTCTCTTATGTAGCTGAGTTGAAAAAGGTTGCTGATTTCATGAATAAGTTTGGTGGTATAAGTACTGTTGTTGAAGGTCACGCTGATAGCAATGGCGCGGCCAAGTATAATAAGCAACTTTCACAGCGTCGTGCTGACTCGGTTCGGAATGCCTTGATCCGTGATTACGGTATTGCTGGAAATCGCTTAAGAGCAGTTGGTTATGGCGAAGAGCGTCCGATAGCTGATAACAAAACATCAGCTGGCCGCAATACTAACCGTCGCGTTATCGCAGTTATGCGGGCAGAAGTCGTTGAATAAACTTTGATTCACATGTGAGTCATTAGAAAGGGCCCCTCGGGCCCCTTTTTTTCTTATTTATTTATCTTTTGCCGCTGTATCTCGTGGTCTTTCCCCCCTTCCTCGCTAAGTCGCCGCTCGATCCCAGCTCGACCACCGCTCCAATTTTTCTCGCTTATGTGACTCCCTAACATCCGCCATATCTATGTGGCATGGATCTTGTATTTCAATGGCCATGGAAGCCATAAACAGGTGTATTTGCACTGTTGTAGTGCAAATATTAATAGCTCGCTGTCAGGCTAGTGCTTTAATTTAGTGCTCTGCGGCGGGAGGGAGAATTGAATGATATTCGGCCGGAAAAATCGTAAGCCAATCACGATAGTGGATAAGAAAGTCGTGGACTGGAAATACGCTGTCTGCGGTTATTGCTCAACGGGCTGCTCTATAGAGGTCGGTATGAATGCGGTAGGTAAGCCTGTCGCAAGCAGGGGTAAGGGCAATGCCCCGGTTAATCAGGGTAAGTTATGTATAAAGGGCATTTTTGAACATGAATTAAGTGGTACTGCTGGGCGCGGTACCGAACCGCTAATGCGCGATAAAATATACGATGAATTTCAGCCTAGCAGCTGGGATGCCGCGCTAGATAAAACGGCTGCAGAATTTATGCGCATACAAAAAAAGTATGGCCGTGACAGCATTGCGGTGGTGTCTACAGGGCAGTTATTGACTGAAGAATTCTATACTTTGGGTAAGTTGGTGCGCGGTGTGATTGGTACCAACAACTACGATGGCAATACCACCTTGTGCATGGCATCTGCGGTGTCAGGGTACAAGCGCTCATTCGGCGCGGATGGTCCGCCCGGTTGCTACGACGATTTTGAAGACACCCACTGTCTCATGGCGTTTGGGTCGAATCTGCCAGAGCAACATCCCATCATTTATTGGCGTCTGAAAGAGGCCTTGGAAAAGCGCAAGTTCCCTGTGATTGTGATTGATCCGCGGGTAACGATGTTTGCCCAGTTTGCCGATATACATCTACCCATCACTCCCGGAACAGACTTGGTTTTACTGAACGCGCTTGCGCATGTCATTTTGGCTGAAGGGCTGCAGGACCAAGCTTATATTCAAGCGCACTGTAATGGCTTTGAAGAATTAAAGGCCACCGTCGCTAAGTACGATCCGGTGACCTCTTCGCGTATTTGTGGCATTGACGCAGATATGATTGAAAATGTCGCGCGGATCTACGCCAAGTCGCCAGCGGCGATGAGCATTTGGACGATGGGGATTAACCAGAGTACCCACGGTACCGATGGTGTTTGCGGTATTAATAATCTGAATTTAATTACCGGTAACATCGGTATTCCTGGCGGTACCAGCTTGTCTATTACCGGTCAGGCGAATGCCATGGGTACCCGTGAATGGTCTTCGTGTTCTGGTCTGCCTGGCTATCGCATGCTAGAAAAGCAAGAGCATCGAGATGAGGTAGCAAAGTTTTGGGGGGTAGATGCCGACTTTTTCCCCGCCAAGCGTGGACTCCAGCAAACTGATATTTTTCCTGCTATTGAGTCCGGCGAGATTAAGGCCTTATGGGTTGTGGCAACTAATCCATTGACTTCGATGCCCAATCAGCCGCGCATCAAAAGAACCTTAGAAAAACTCGAATTCATGGTGGTTCAAGACAGTTATAAGGACTGTGAAACGGTTAACTTTGCGCACGTTTATTTACCTGCTGCGCTATGGGGAGAAAAAGAGGGCGTGCAAACAAATACGGAGCGCCGAGTAAATTTAGTGCGCAAATTTATTGAGCCGCCGGGACAAGCTAAACCTGATCACTGGGTGTTTACTGAATTGGCAAAGCGTTTTGAGCGCGGCCGGGCAATGACGTTTCCCGAAAGCACCTCAGACATATTCGACGAAATGAAGTTGCTGTCTAAGGGGGATAATCGCAATTTGGATATTTCCGGCATGAGCCATGATTTGATTGAGGCGCAGCGTGGAATTCAGTGGCCAATGCGCGAAGGAGACGAAACCGGCAGTCCGCGGCTTTACAGCGATGGGGTGTATCCGACTCCCAGTGGTAAGGCTAATTTATTAGCGATGGATTATATCGAAGATAATGAAGTGCCCGATGACAGCTACCCATTTTGGCTAAACAGCGGGCGGGTGGTTGAGCATTTTCACACCCGTACCAAGACCGGAAAAATTGGTAATTTAAATAAATTCAGTCCTACCCCGTATATGGAAATGAACCCAGATTCGGCGCGTGAGCAAGGCGTGAAACACCAAAGTTATGTGCGCTTAGTGTCCAAACGCGGCGACGCCGTTGTGATGGTCCAGCTTACTCAGCGGGTACCCCGCAATATGGTATTTATTCCGATGCACTACCACGACTGTGTGAATCGCCTGTCGCTGGGTTTACTCGATCCCCATTCGCGGCAGCCGGCCTTCAAACAATGTGCGGTGCGCATTGAGGAAATAGATCAGAAAGAAGCCGGTCGTTTGAATGTTGAGCGTCGGGCGTATTGAGTTGGTGCTGCGCTGTTGAGTCTTAGCTCAGTAGCGGCGGTGGGGAATAAGAGTGAAATTAGTCATAAAGAGCTAGCTTAGCTGATCGCTGAGCTACCCGATTAAAGGCAGTTACTATGTGGAAAGTAAGGGACGATGAACCGGCATACGCCTTTCTCAAGGAGGCGAACGCGCCGGAAGTAAATTATTACGAGGCACCAATAGACTTAATTGCTCGCACTGGTGGCGCGCTGCCAGTCGATAGAGAAATGTTTATAAACGAAGAGCCTGGCGTGGGTGTAAACCCCAACCGTAATAAACAGCACGCGTTTCATTTTACTGCGGACAATTGCATTGGCTGTCATGCGTGTGAAGCGGCATGCAGCGAAAAGAACGACAATCCTGCGCACATCAGTTTTCGTTCTGTGGGTTATGTTGAGGGCGGTACATACCCAGATTTTAAGCGTATGAATATTTCAATGGCCTGCAATCATTGTGATGATCCGGTGTGTTTGAAAGGCTGTCCAACTGCTGCTTATACCAAGCACGCCGAGTATGGAGCGGTCTTACAAGATCCAGACACCTGTTTTGGCTGCGGCTATTGCACCTGGGTTTGTCCTTATAATGCGCCCCAGCTAGACCCCATTAAGGGACAAGTCTCAAAGTGCAATATGTGCGTTGACCGTCTAGAAGTTAATCTTAAGCCCGCGTGTGTATCTGCCTGCTTGGGTAATGCCCTGGATTTTGGGGTGGTTGATGATCTGCCTGATAATCGTGAGCAGGGTAAGACCAGTATCCCCGGTTTCCCTGATCCACAAATCACCCAGCCCAATATCCGCTTTCAGCAGATTAAAAACATGCCGGATGAAGTGACACGTACCGACGGCATGTCGGTTAAATATCATAAGGGCGACGACGGTCAATATCGCCCAGTGGTTGATCAGAAAAAAGGTATTGAGAAAAAGTGGAGTCTAGCAAAGCTGAGTTCACGGGAAAATCCTTTGGTGATTTTCACCTTGGTTAGCCAAGTCTCACTAGGCGCATTTTTTATTGCATTCTTGGGCGCCCAGTTCGGTATTCAAAGCGTCCTCACATTGCGTGACTCGGTGATGTATATCCCTCTCATGGCGATTACCGTCGGGTTGGCAGGACTAGGCATGTTGGTGTCGGCAACACATCTGGGCAAGCCCTGGCGGTTTTACCGGGGATTTAATAATCTTCGACATTCGCCGGTATGCCGCGAAGGCTTAGGTATGCTGCTTTATATGGTGTTTGCAGGATTACATTTATTGCTGATGTTGCCAGCGAATGACATCTTTATAAATGTATTAGGTGATTGGGGACGCTTCGATGCCACTGCGTCGGTATCTGGGTATTTGGCCCTGATCGCAGGTTCGGTCGGTCTTTACTATATGTATCGCTGCTACCGAATTCCCGCGCGGCCGTTTTGGAATCACTGGCAGACAGCGACGTCGTTTTTAGGAGCAGCGATAACGCTGGGAAGTATATTACTTGGGCTAGTGGGTATACCGACGCTCGTGGTGCTTGGTGACGATATTAATCAGCTATTTATTATTGTTCTTGGCGGAATTGTGATCGGCAGTGTAATGGAAGGGCTGGGATTATGGCGTCATGCGATTGCCATGGACACCGCGAATAATGAAGGCAGCGTGTCGCATTACATTCAGTGCACGGTATTTGGAAAGAGTTATGTATTGCGAAACTGCCTGATCGTCGCGAATGTCGCTGCAGCACTACTGCTGTTATTGCTTGCGCCGAGTGCAATTAGCTTGGGTCTGGCGCTAGTGGTCTGCCTGTCAGTGTTGCTAACAGCCCTGATAAGCCGCACGCTCTTCTATGTTCTTGTTATTCCTACCACCATGCCTGGTGCGTTTTTCTGGAAGAATAAAGATTTTGAAGAACACGCCCGTGATATTGGTTTGGCGAATATGCCACAAGTCGGAGTGGTCGCACACAACCACTGAGATTGACGGTTATAAACAGCGGTGCTTTTTACTGTGAACTCTCCTTGAGAGTGATTACCAAGAATGGCGACTTGGGGCGCATGACTTGAGACTCTTTATTTAAGAGTGACGACCAGTGACCTAAGCGTTACAGCGCCCAGCCTTGTTTAATCTATTAAGGTTGCACCCCACTTAATGGGGTGCAATGGTTTTCAGCTTGACTCAGCGGGCCTGTGTGGCAGCGACGGTTTAAGCTGGTCCAATCGATAAAGCCAAAATCATACTTAATTCAGCCAGCGAGTGGCCACTTTCGCTGCGCATTTCATTGAAGGCGGCTTGAACCGCGGCGAGATCGCGCTTATTAGTGATCGTTGTTTTGTCGACAATACCCTCGGCGCACAATGCAGTGCAGACATCGCGGCTGAGTATAAAAGTGTCTTTTCCCATAAACCGTAAAAAGTATTGGCCTGAATTACCGCCCAGACGGTTGCCGTGTTTTTTAAGGTAAGTCCATAATCCAACGATATCGTCCTCTGGCCAATCTGCCAAAAAACCACCGAAACTGCCGAATTTACGTTGTATATCCAGAATGAATAGGGCGTTCTCTTGCACCGATTTCACTTTGGTTAAATTGCGCACTATGCGCGTATCAGTCGCCATATCTTCTATCTGTTCTGGCGATCTCGATGCCACCCAAATGGGAAGGAAGTTATTGAATACGGTCTCAAAACCCTCCCACTTTAGTCTGATTATTCTCCACACAAAGCCGGCTCTGAATACGCAGGCTGCCATCTCCGCTAAGTAGCGGTCATCTTTAATCGCGATCAGTGCGGCTTTGTCTAAGTTTGTTGGCAATCTTTCCTCAATCGCCATTACCGAGCCGTGTTGAATAATCGCTCGTTCTAGAAAGCGCTGGTAAAGAGATGGTGCGAGGGACGTCTTGGCTGTAGAGCGGGTCATAGTTACTGGCCGTAATTAAGGTAAGGGTTGAATTAAATGCCTAGATTATATCGCTGGGTCATGTATTGAAGGTATAACATCGGCGTATCTTGAATGTTGTGCTGCCCTAGCCATCTCTACCCATTGTATATAGCTAATACAGACGGATGATAGGGCTGGCAATGCCGGCGGTTTATGATAGAGGGCTATTGAAGGGCGTTTTACGATAATTGATGACCTTTGGTTTTTGCCGCGGATCGAGCCTATCAAGGCCAAATAAGTTAGTGGGAACAAAAATAATGACAGTAGCAAAGTGGGATCACAGCGTCGATGTACTCGTCGTTGGTAGTGGTAACGGGGCTTTAACTGCTGCGCTGAGCTGCTACGAAATGGGCGTGAGTGATGTTCTCATCGTCGAGAAATCAGCCAAGATTGGCGGCACCAGCGCAACCTCTGGTGGCGGTGTATGGATACCCAATAACCGCTACGCCAAGGCAGCTGGCGCGAAAGATAGTTTTGCAGACGCTAAACAGTATTTACTCAGCACCACGCCTGCGGGGGTGGTCTCAGAAGACATGGTTGATGCCTATCTGATCAACGGTCCCAAAATGATCGATTTTCTTCATGAGCGCAGCGATGTGCGCTATGAAACCCTAGAACACTACCCAGATTACTACACCGATATTGAAGGTTCGCGAACCGGTCATCGTTCAATGGAGCCAGAGCGATTTGACTCGTCTCTGTTAGGTGATGATGTCCAACGCCTGCGGCCAAGTCATCATATGATGCGGATGTTCAGCAAAATTTATTTTACCCAAGTCGAGGCGGCCCTATTGGTTTTGCAGGGACCCGGCTGGATAAGGCTAACAATGAAATTGGTCGCGCAGTGGGCCTTTGACCTAGGTTGGTGGTTTCGTGGTAACGGCCTCAGCCGCCAAATTTGTACCGGCGCAGCGGGCGTAGCCAGACTGTGGTATTCGCTTAAAAAGCGCAATATACCGATGTGGGCAAGCTCGCCCATGCAGGAATTAATTGTAGAGGAGGGCCGCGTCGTGGGGGTCGTAGTCAGCCGTAATGGCAAATCCATGCGGGTACAAGCTCGTAAAGGTGTGGTCTTGGCGGCCGGCGGGTTTGAGCGCAACCAGCAAATGCGTGAGCAATACTTGCCGGCGCCAACCAGCACTGATTGGAGTGGCGGCGTAGAGGGCAATACCGGCGACGCTATTCAGCAGGGCTTGGCCTTGGGTGCCGCAACACGCTTGATGGATGGGGCTTGGTGGTGCACCACGGTATCTGTTCCCGGTGAGCCGGCGCCACGTTTAAGTATTATGGAAAAGTCTTATCCCGGCTCCTGTATTGTCAATTTGCGCGGTGAGCGTTTTGCCAATGAGTCGCAAAATTATATGGCCTTCCAAAAGGATTTGTATAGGCAGCATAGCGATGACGCGCCGTGCTCGCCCATGTATCAAATATTCGATGCACGCTTTCGTCGAGACTATATTGTGGGACCGCTGATGACTGCATCCCTAAAGCCGGACTGGACTATCCCCAAAGAATGGTTCGAGACTAAATTAGTGGGTAAAGCGGCCACCGTCCGTGAGCTGGCGGAACAACTAGGTATTGATGCCGGCAATCTAGAGGCCACAGTTGCTAAAATGAATGGCTATGCTAAAACCGGCAAGGACGAAGACTTTCAGCGCGGTGATTCTGCCTACGACCGTTATTACGGCGACCCGCGTTTTGAGCCCAACCCCTGTTTGGGAGCTATCGATGAGGCACCTTATTACGCCATGCGCCTAGAGGCCGGCGATTTTGGTACTCAGGGCGGTTTGGCCACCAATCCCAATGGTCAAGTGCTGAAGGAAGATGGTAGCGCAATAGACGGCTTGTACGCTGTTGGTAATTGCAGCGCCGCAGTCTTGCCAACATATCCAGGACCGGGTGCTACCTTGGGCCCGGCAATGACCTTTGCTTATCAGGCAGCTAAACACATCAGCGGATATCAGGACTGAATAAATTTGTATCGTGAAACCATGCGGTGTGAGGTCTCGCCTCGGCACCACATGGTTTTTTACTGCGTATTTTTAATGTCATTAATAAATCTCCCTGTCATATAAATCCCATTTTATTGACATATAACTGTCAATTTTTTGTCGCAATCTCTCTGTATTCTCTAATCATTAATGTTTCGCGATTTATATTTGGAGTAATGATGCAACTTAAAAAGACAGCGTTAGCGTGGGGTATCGCTATTGCGACACCCTTGTTTCTTATTGCTTGTGGCGGCGATGATGGCCGCGACGGTATAGATGGTCTAGGCAGTGTCGGTGTCAATGGCGTAGACGGTGCCAATGGCGTAAACGGTAGCGATGGTTTGAACAGTTTGATTCGTCAAACCAGTCTGCAGGCTGGAAACGCACAGTGTTTCAGCGGTGGAGTCATGGTTGAATCAGGCCGCGATACTAATGCGGATGATGCTTTGGCGGATAGCGAAGTAATGGACACTTCTTATATTTGCGCATCAACCTTATTAAACGAAGCCAAAAACTTTAACCGCATTGCGGCATTCCCCGTTTGTTTTCAAGATGATGCCAACTGCGACTCCGACGACGAAACCTCGGCCGAAATTGTTACTGCCAGCACCGATGGCATGATCTTAATTTACACCGACAGTCCCGCCGATCGTATTGGCTTTGTCGATATTACCGATCCATCCAAACCGTCGGTATTAGGCGTTTTAGGATTGTCTGGTGAGCCCACGGCGGTTGCCGTGAAAGGTGATTTCGCGCTAGTTGGGGTTAATACCTCAGCAGACTTCATTAATGTGTCAGGCACATTAGATGTCATTAATATCGCGAGCCGCAGTGTAGTGCGCAGTATTGATGTTGGCGGTCAGCCAGATTCTGTTGCTGTCAGCCCAGATGGCAGCTTCGCGGTGGTGGTCATTGAAAACGAACGCGACGAAGACCTTGGCGACGGCACCCCCCCGCAACTCCCCGCTGGCAGTATTGTGATTGTGAATTTAAGCGGTGAGCCGTCGACGTGGACAACTCAAACGGTTGCCATTACCGGCTTGGCCGATTTATACCCCAGCGATCCAGAGCCTGAGTTTGTCGACATCAATAGCGACAATATTGCGCTAGTTTCACTGCAGGAAAATAACCATATTATTTTAGTGGATTTGGCGGATGGCAGCATCGTCAATCACTTTAGCGCGGGTGCGGTTGATCTGACGGGCATCGATACTAATGAAGACGATATTATTTCGCAGAACCAATCATTAAGTGCGGTCTTGCGTGAACCAGACGGCGTTAGCTGGTTGTCGACGGAATACTTTGTAACGGCTAATGAAGGTGATCTAGACGGCGGTAGCCGCAGCTTCAGCGTTTTTAACACCGCCGGTGACGTGGTCTATGAAGCTGGCAACAGCTTAGATCAATTAACGGCACGCTTAGGCCACTACCCAGAGGGCCGCTCTGAAAACAAAGGTAACGAGCCAGAGAATGCTGAGTTTGGCGTATTTGGTAGCGAGCGCTATTTGTTTGTAAATTCCGAGCGCGCAAGTGTGGTGTTTGTCTATGACGTTGCGGATTTCACCAAGCCCATGCTCAAGCAAGTACTCCCTGCTGGGGTTGCACCTGAGGGCGCCTTGGCGATTCCATCTCGCAATCTCTTAGTGGTGGCCAGTGAGAAGGACAGTCGCGATGATGTTATTCGCTCAACGCTTAATATCTACTACTACGGCAGTGCGCCTGCGGCTTATCCAACCGTGATTTCTGCAGATCGCCTGGATGGCTCGCCTATTTCTTGGGGCGCTATATCTGGGCTGTCAGCAGACCCAGCTAATAGCAATCTGGTATATGCGGTGGATGACAGTTTTTACCAGAAAAATCGCATCTTCACTCTTGATGTGAGTCAAGAGCCCGCAGTGATTGCCAAGGAAACACGTATCACTGACGGTAATGGTATTTTAGCAACGCTGCCTGTTGGAGTATTACCAGCTTCTGCAATCAATGCGGATAACACCGTAAATATTGATCCAGAGGGTATCGCTAAATTAGCTGATGGCAGTGTTTGGATAGCGTCGGAAGGCTCAGGCAACGCGGTTGATGGCCCCGTGGAAAGCATGAATCTGCTGATTAAAACTAATGCGGCAGGGCTTGTGCAGCAGGCGGTAACATTGCCGCCAGCTGTTAACGCGCTGCAGCGTAAAAACGGCTTTGAAGGTGTTAGCGAGTATCAAGGCAAATTGTATGTTGCCTTTCAGCGTGCCTGGGAAGGTGAAGCCAGTGTGCGTATTGGTATTTATGATATTGGCGCAGCTAGCTGGTCGTTTTTATTCTATCCCCTTGACGCGGTAGAATCGCAAAATGGCGGCTGGGTTGGCTTATCTGAAATCACGTCAATTGGTGGCGGTGAGTTTTTAGTTATCGAGCGTGACAACCAGGGTGGACCAGATGCGGTGATTAAACGGTTATATAAGTTTGATACCACTGGCCTAGCCGATGGCGCCATCGTAGCTAAGTCCTTGGTACGTGACGTCATGCCAGATATGTTGGCGACTGGCGGTCTTGTTACTGAGAAGATAGAAGGTATTGCGCTGATGAAAAATGGCGACGTACTGATGGTGAACGACAATGACGGTGTTGATGATAGTAATGGTGAAACCCAGTTATTGAACTTGGGCGACATCCTTTAAATTAGTCAAGCTCGCTAGTAAAAGCCCGCGCCTGCGCGGGCTTTTTTGTGTCTAAAAAATATATTAGGCAAGCTTTGCTGCGGATTGACCTGCCAGACGACCAAAGTACGTCACGTCCCCCACGGACATGCCACTGGCGTAGCCCGCCGCAGTGCGCGGAAGGCCAGCAGTTGTGCGCCCCGCTGCGTATAGGCCACGTATCACCTTGCCCTCTGGGCTTAGCACCTCGCCTGATGGGCGCGTGTCTAGGCCACCTAAAGTAAAGAAGGGATAAAATGGTCCTCGGCCCAGGGTGCAGTCCAGCGCAACATAGGGCGGTTTAATGGGTCTTAACCACGCTTCATGTTTATGGAAATACGGATCCTTGCCATTTTCGGCGTGCTTATTATAGTTTGTGACGGTGTACTCTAAACTGGATTCCGGCAGGGCCAACTCTTGTTCTAATTCCTCAATACTGTCGCCGGTGCCGGCAACCGTTGCGCCCAGATAGCTCAATTTTTCGTAGTCGCCGTAGCCTTCAACATCGGTGATAAAATAAACCCGAGAAGAATTTTTATGAGCCATAAGAGCGTTGTACCCAACGCGGCCGTGGTAGCAGTCTTCATTGATGAAGCGCTGAGCTTTGTCATTTACGAGGATGCCGTAGGTCAGTGATGCCGGTGGGTAATAGGGTAGGCTCACAAAACACTCATGCATATTAGTGGTGCCCGCGCCGACGCCCATGCCCATGAGGATGCCACTGCCATTGTCGCCGGGGTTGCCAATAGGAATTAAGCCGCAGTCAAAAGTCGGAGCGTATTTTTTCACCATTTCTTCATTCATGCAGAAGCCGCCAGCGCATAAAATAACGCCTTTGCGAGCCCGCACGGTTTTCTCCTGTTGATCAATTCTTACTACTACGCCTTCAATATCGCCGCTGTCATTGATAATTAGAGTAAGTGCGCGACTGTCATAATGAATATCGACTCCACGTGTCACTACCGCCTTAGTGAGAATCTTCATCAGTAGCGGGCCGCCGTTATCACCCTCTATCTCAAGGTTGTGGCCACGGGGTACGGGGGTGGCATGCTCGGTAAAGGGGTAGGCTTTTTCGTTGCCGGTGAACAATAGGCAGTCGTCGGTGAGTGCCATGATGGCGCGCTCTTTGAGCTCACTCATTTTGAATGGCACGCCATGCCCAGTCAGCCAGTTGTAGTGTCCAATGCTGTTTTCACAGTAGTGGCGAATTTTTTCCTCGTCAGCCTGATTCCCAAAACAGGCTTTCAGGTAGTTGATCATATTCTCGGTATCATCATGGTAGCCGCAGGCTTGTTGTACTGGCGTTCCGCCATTGCCGCCCATATAAATTTCAGCGCTTGATAGAGCCGTAGAGCCGCCGCTGGCGCTCGCCACCTCAAAAATAGATACCTTGCTGCCGGCGTCAGCAGCGTCGATGGCCGCAGACGCACCCGCGCCGCCAAAGCCGATAATGGCGATATCGGTCTCGATGTCCCACTGAGTGATGTCTTTGCTATTACGTGGCGCAGTGGCGGTCGATTTTTCGGTCTGACTCATGGTGGATCCTATTATTAGGTCTTATTGAAGCGACTGTCAGGCAACTCTTTCCATACACTGAGCTTTGACTAATGTAGCAAGCCGAGTCGTATATATAAAATTAATGCGAGTTGTTGAGACGATATGGCACCGTTCTAAATCTTATTATGCGTAATCTTATTTTAATTTATTTACCCATAGCATCCGTTAAACGGATTATGCCGTCTTTTGCCTGATCTATTTTCGGTGACTTTGGCCCTAATGGGTTCTCACTGCGGCAGCCCATGCAATGTTGACGGTGAGTATTAGTGCCGGCAGGCAAGGCTGGTTATAATGCCCGCCATGCAGAAATACTCTTACTTTATTTGGAGCAAAGATTCCCTATGATCATCAAGCCTCGTGTGCGCGGATTTATGTGTGTCACAACTCACCCCGTTGGCTGTGAGGCCAATGTCAGTCAGCAGATTGACTACGTAAAAGCGCACGGCGCTATCCCCAATGGTCCCAAGCGGGTATTGGTTATTGGTGCCTCCACGGGTTACGGATTGGCGTCGCGCATTACCGCCGCGTTTGGTGCGGGTGCGTCCACGCTGGGTATTTTCTTTGAAAAAGAAGGCACCGACAGAAAGCCAGCAACCGCCGGTTGGTATAATTCTGCGGCATTCCATAAATTCTCAGAAGCAGACGGTATTTATGCAAAAAGTATTAATGGCGACGCCTTCTCAGATGCGATTAAAGATAAGGCCATCGCTGAAATCAAAGCAGATCTTGGTCAGATAGACTTAGTGGTTTACAGCTTGGCCTCTCCCCGTCGTCAGCATCCTAAAAGCGGTGAAGTGTTTAACTCAACGCTCAAGCCTATCGGCAAAGATGTCACTCAGCGCGGCGTCAATACGGACAAAGAGACCATCGAGAACTTCACCTTAGTCGCGGCCAGTGAAGACGAAATTAATAATACGGTCGCGGTCATGGGCGGCGAAGACTGGCAAATGTGGATAGACGCGCTCGACGACGCTGGCGTGCTAGCCGATGGCGCTAAAACCACTGCCTATACCTATTTGGGCGATAAGCTAACCTGGGATATTTATTGGCACGGTACTATTGGCGCGGCCAAAAAAGATCTCGACAAGCGCGTGATCAATATCCGCGAAAAACTTGCCCGCACCGGCGGTGACGCTCGAGTTTCGGTGCTAAAAGCGGTTGTGACTCAGGCCAGCTCGGCGATTCCTGTTATGCCGCTGTATTTAGCTTTATTGTTCCAAGCCATGAAAGCCGACGGCAGCCATGAAGGCTGTATTGAGCAGGTCTATGGCTTGTTCAAAAACAGCCTCTACGGTGATGCGCCTATTAAAGATGAGGAGGGCCGTTTACGTGCCGATGGTCTTGAAATGCGCCCCGAAATTCAGGCTGCGGTCGCCCAAATGTGGGATGAGGTAACAACCGAGAACCTGCTAGAAACCACCGACTTCGCCGGTTATAGACGTGAGTTTCTCCGTTTATTCGGCTTTGATATTGATGGTGTAGATTACCAGGCAGATGTTGATACTATCGTTGAAATCAAAAATATGGCTTAAGTAATTTGATTTCATGGGGTTTTACACAGCCTCTCAAAAAGGAAGCTCTGGCTTCCTTTTTTTATGTCTGAAGTTAGCCGATTACCCAAGCTAAGGATGTTTCTCCGACGAAGCAAAGTCTATTCAATGGCTTTGCTTATAAATCTGATTACCTAGAGCCCGTCTAGGCGCTGGTACTAGTTCAGCGCTGTGCATGCTGAAGGGCTAGGTCAGTAATCGTGCAAAGGCCTGGAATCATTGCGAGACCTGTCGCGCTGCGCTAGAGTATGGCGGTTTTTCACCTCGGTAAATCCATGTCTGTTACAGCCCGTCAGGAACTGCGAACCCAGCTAAAATTGGCACTGCCAATTTTTGGCGGTCAGCTAGCGCAATCGGCAAATGGCTTCGTCGACACCGTCATGTCTGGCCGTGTCTCTGCACTCGACTTGGCGGCGGTGGCCGTGGGCGCCAGTATTTGGGTGCCGGTGTTTCTGTTTATGACCGGTATGTTGATGAGTGCAACCTCGTTATTGGCCCGTCAAGTTGGCGCCACGCAGTTAGAGCGTATTAATCCTCTGATGCATCAGGTCATGGTGGTCGCCTTGGGGATCGGCATACTGTCTGTTGTGGTGCTTTGTAATACCGCGCCGCTGCTGATCTGGATGGATGTTGATCCCGAGATAAGACCCATGGTGATCGATTATCTCTTTGGCCTGAGCTGGGGTATGCCGGCAATTGCTATCGTATTAGCGTTGCGCAGTTATACTGAAGCTCTCAGCCACACTCGGCCTGTCCTTATTATTAGCGTGATCGGGCTGTTGGCGAATATTCCCATCAACTACGTGCTTATTTACGGCAAGCTCGGCATTCCGGCAATGGGTGGAGTGGGCTGCGGTTGGGCGACGGCGATTGTAATGTGGATTATGGCCATATTGATGCTGCTGTATGTGCACCGCCATCGCGTCTATCGCAATGCGCGACTAAGCTTGCGTCCCTTCCACTGGGAGCCAAAAACCGCGCTTTATTTATTGAAGCTGGGCTTTCCGGTCGGCCTCACTATTTTCTTCGAAGTGAGCGTGTTTTGTATTATCGCCTTGCTGATCAGCCAGTCTGGCGCTGTTATTGTTGCCGGTCATCAGCTCGCGTTAAATTTCACCTCGCTGGTCTTTATGTTGCCCTTGAGCTTTGCCCTGGCAGCCACCACCCGTGTTGGTCATGCTCGCGGGCGTCAAGACGAGGCCGGACTGCTTATTGCCATTGCCATTGCCTTTAAAATCACCCTAGCGATAGGCGTGTTGACGGTCACCATACTGGTCTCGGGCAGACATTGGATTCCGCTGATATACACCGACGATGCCGAAATCATTGCTTTGGCCAGCTACTTATTATTGTTTGCGGCTTTGTATCAAGTGTCTGATGCGATTCAGGTTACTGCAAATGGTATCTTGCGTGGGTTTGAGGACACGGCTGTTCCTATGGTGCTAACACTATTTGCCTATTGGGGGGTTGGCTTGCCAATAGGCTACACCTTGGCAACCACTGACATAATTGTGGCGGCAATGGGCCCCAGTGGTTTTTGGCTGGGGTTGTTTGCGGGTCTTAGCTCTGCGGCTCTGTTGCTGGCTTGGCGCCTGCGTTGGCGATTACTTCAGCCCCATTACTAAAAGAATAGCCGTAGGTCGCCACCGCGGGGGTAGCCTGTTTATATTTGCTGCGTGGTTCTTTCACCGCAAAGTCAGTGCTGAACGGTGGCGAGTAGTCGGATGAGGCAATGAGAATTCGCCATTTCTCACTCCAGCTTGGATTGCGTGATAACTCACCGCAAACTTGCGTTATCCCAGCCAGCGCGAGTCGCAGTGGATTTAAATGCAGTTCGGGTTGCCCGCTCAAGCCAGCTCGTGGTGTGGTAGGGCTAAGCGAGCAGTAAGTGCCAAAAATAATATCCCAAATGAACATTGGTCCACCGCCGATATTCACTAAATTAACCGCACCACTGCGGCCGCAATGCTCTGGCTCAGATGAGTGGTGCATATAGTGATAGACCCCGCCGCCAGAAATAAAACTCGCTAGCCGTATGAGGCGGTTACGCGAAGCCATACGGTATAGCGCGGTTTGGTGACCGAATATCTCAGGAATCAAAATCAGGCAATTATAGATAATGACGGCGGTATAAAGCGGCTCGCTGCTAAACAGTTTGGTACAGGCAGCAAACACCAGATTGTAGGGCAGTACCACAAATATAAACAAAGGCAGTGCGGTAAACACGGCCATCGTGGTGGACTGTATCAGTGCTGGGGTCATATGATGCGGCCGATGAAACATCAGCCACAAAAACCGCTGGGTGTGGCCTAAGCGGTGAAGCCAGTAGTGAAAAAAGCCGCTAATCACTGCGATAATAAGCACTGCAAGTGGCGCCGGTGCGTGCACCAGCGTGGGCACGTAATCCATCACTAATTGATGGGCAACTCTGACACTATGATCCACCCAGTGCCAGCCAATGACAAAATCTAGACCGGATAGAAAAAACAAGCCGCCCAATGCCAATAGCATCAGCGGAATCGCGAGGGTACTGAGTGCATTGGTCAGAAAAAAGACCACAATCCATTTAATGGGATAGGGTTGACCTTCCTCTCGTTTGAACAAAAAATATCCGCCGAGCATGGCAACGAGTCGAAACAATACAGTGAAGCTCAGCAGGGCGATAAGCCCAAGCCACATACCGGGGTTGTTAGCATTTAAGTCGTTGAGGCTATTGAGTAGCGGTTGAAAGCTGAGCTGATCGCCAAGGCCGGGGCCGAGATAGGGGCCTAAGTGCAAAAGCTGTAAAAAGCCGATGCTATAGCCAATAATAAATATGACAACCAAGGCGCTGGCAAATATTCTATAGCGTTCGCCGATGTCGGGTACTTCTGAGTTAAAGGCAAGATGCAAAAGCTTTTTCATCGATATGTCCGAGTCTCAGTAGGTCTTACACTACTACTATCTTGGTGAAGAAATCCGTTGACACAACATACCATATTTGAGCATTAGTGGGATACGGTTATCCATTTTGTCAACTGCCGTAATATTACGATGTGTTGCGATGCCGCTTGCTTCTGCGGGCCTTCACTTTTACTCTGCAATTTACTGTATTTACGAGGTTTGGATTATGTTACCTGCCGGTGTCTTAGAAACGCTTTTGCCGGGCGTACATCGTATTGTTGCCCCTAACCCCGGTGTGTTGACTGGACCTGGCACCAATACCTATCTACTGGGAAGCACACAAATAACAGTTCTCGATCCCGGCCCTGATTTGCCCGAGCACATTGCGGCAATTGAGGCTGGCATTGCGCAGCTGGGCGGCGAGCTGGTGCGTATAGTCACTACTCATACCCATCCCGATCATTCGCCGGCGACAGCCGCATTACAGGCGCGTTATACCGTGCCGGTAATTGGGGCGGTAATCGAAGACGACGGCCATCAAGACACCAGCTTTAGACCAACTAGCTCCCTTGCCCACGATGATTGTTTTGATGTCGATGGCAGCGTGCTGCGGGCAATACATACCCCTGGTCATGTCGGTAACCACTTTTGCTTTTTGCATGAGGCCACCGGTACGGTATTTACTGGCGATCATATTATGCAGGGTTCGACCGTGGTGATCATTCCACCAGCAGGAGATATGGCAGACTACATTGCCTCGCTGCGGTTATTACTTGATTACCCCTTAAGTTACTTGGCGCCGGGACATGGCACGTTAATTGACACCCCAATAAAGGAAGTGGAGCACTTAATTGCGCATCGCCAGTCTAGAGAAGACAAGGTGCGGGCGGCTTTGATACAAGTAAAGAAAGGCGACCTCGACGACTTAGTGATCGTTGCCTACCAAGATGTCGACGCCGCCATCCACCCAATTGCCAAGTTGTCGCTATGGGCGCATCTGCTTAAATTAGAGCAGGAATCCCTTGTTCAGCATAGCGATGGTCAATGGGAACTAGTGGCTTAGCACATAATTTTTTTAAACCGGCGAGGGAAAGTATCTATGCGTATCGGCGTTCCTCTAGAAATTAAAGCGCAGGAATATCGCGTTGGATTGATTCCCTCCGCAGTAGCCGACCTAGTGGCCGCCAGCCACACCGTATTTATTGAAAGCGGCGCCGGGCTTGGATCTGGCTATAGTGATGATGATTATCTAGCAGCCGGTGCACAGCTCTCCACGTCCATGGCATCTTTGTATCGAGACGCGCAGCTCATTGTAAAAGTGAAGGAGCCCCAATCAAGGGAGGTGGCTTTGCTACGGCCCGAGCATCGCCTGTTTTGTTATTTACATCTTGCTCCGGATTCGCACTTGACCAGCGATTTAATCGCCAGTGGTGCCACCTGCATTGCCTATGAAACCATCACCGATAAAAAGGGCCGGCTACCCTTATTAAAACCCATGAGTGAAATTGCCGGACGTTTAAGTGTGCAGGCGGGGGCGCATTGCTTAGAAAAAGCGCAGGGCGGATCAGGGGTGTTGCTGGGAGGCGTGTCTGGCTTGGAGCCGGGGCATGTGTTGATATTTGGCGGTGGCGTTGTCGGTAGCAATGCGGCGGATGTAGCCTTGGGTATGGGGGCTAAGGTGACCCTGATTGAGCCCTTTGCGGCAAGACGAGCGGCGCTGCGTGAGCAATTCAAATCTGCGCGGTTTTCAGTGCGTGATAATAAAGGCTTAGATTTACGCGATTTATTAGCTGATATTGATATGGTCGTTGGCGCCGCCTTAGTGCCCGGTGCGGCGTCACCTAAATTACTTCGCGCGCAGGATTTATCTGCCTTGGCGTCGGGCTCTGTATTAGTTGACGTGGCGGTAGATCAAGGCGGATGTTTTGAGACCACAAAACCTACCACGCATTGTCAGCCCACTTTTATTCAAGAGGGCATCGTCCATTATTGCGTGGCTAATATTCCCAGTGCGGTCGCTAGAACCGCGAGTCAGGCCTTAAGTCAGGCGATTCTGGTATTTGTACATTTACTGGCAAAAGATAATTTAAAAAATGAATGCATGAGCAATGCAAACTTAGCGGCTGGCATCAGTGTCGCCAAGGGCTTTTTAATTTGCGCCGCCGTTGCCGGCGCCCAGCAGCGCGAGTTTAGCTCTTGGCAGCAAGTCTTATAGCGACTTAGTGAGTAACGCCGGCAAATACCTGTGCTCGCTGGCGAAAGGATATAGCGCTATTATCTATTTCTTAAAAAATTGATTAAATAGCTGCTTCGCAGCCTCGCCGTTTTCGCCACCTATTTTCTTATTAATATATTCTTGGGCTTTTTCATCTATCTTATCCTTGGCTTTTTCTTTAGCGATATCTTCAATGATTCTAAAGTCCGGCAGGCAGCTTGTGGCGCCGACCTTATCGAAATCCGCTCGGCAGCGAATGGCTATATCGCGGTTTAACAAGCTGGTGTTATTAATTTTACACGCCATCGCATCTTGGTCTACCTGCGCCAAGCGGGTATTAATGACCACGTCAAAAGTGTCATCATTTAAATTGATTTTACCGTTGCCGCTCAAGGCAAGTTTACTCACGCCAGAATTTAATTTTTCAATGCGGGCTATGCCATCTTTAATAACAATATTAGTAACCGTATCGCTGAGGTCGCTATAGAGTGGCCACGTGCTAGGGTCGAAGGTGTCCTGCTGTAATCTCGCCACTAACTGACAAAATGCCTTTTCAATATTCATATTGTTGAGGCGCAATTTTTGCGCACTAAGATCTATATTGCCGTCTAGATGCTTTTTCAAGCTTGCGACGCTGCTGCCCTTAGTACTTAAATTAAAGCTCACATCGCTAATACCAGATAGCTCTTCAATCGCAGCAGCATCTTTTAATACTTTGCCCAGGGGCAGCTGCGTGCTATTGCCACGCACAAGCATTCTGGCCTCGTCGGGGCGCGTGTCGAGCTGGGCATCCAGTTTAAAAGGACTGTCGTAAATTATGCCGCTAAGTGGGCTTATAGAGCTTACGCCATCTCTCGAGATGAGCTGCAGTAGAATATTTTTAAACGGCAAATTATTTGCCGTTAACTCGCTTATCTGTAATTTTGCATCGACATCCAGCGTGTTAATCATCTCTTTGGGCAGCGGTATTTCTGTATCTACTGACGCGGTAGCGGCGGGCTCAGTGTTAGTTTGCGCGGTAGCGTTGTTATCTACCGGCGGCGCGGGTGGAAGATAGTGATCGACATTAATTTTGTCGATATTCAAGATCAGCTTAATAGCGTTGCCTTTATCGAGATTAACGCTGGCATTACCTTTAATAGTGCTCTGGTCGAGGGTGCCTAGCAGTTCGGAAATCACTATGCCTTTGTTATTGCCTTTTACCGACACCATCGCGCCGACTTTACTCAGTGCGCTGGGTTCCGCCATCACCGGCAGTTCAATGCTAAGCGAGTCTGCGATTTTCTTGAGATTGGTTGTCGTTAAACTCAGTTTAGCTTGGAAGTCTACGGGACTCAGCGTTGCGCTAAAATCCCCTGCTAAGTTGAGCGCTTCGCCGCCAAGGCTGGTCTTAAAGTTAAAATCTCGTGCTTTAATAATATTAAGATTTTCGTCAATACTAAAATTGGTCGATAAACTTAGGCTGCTGGCTATGGGTTTTTGGGTCGCGCTGCCATAGCTTAACTCACCGTTAATGGTCACTACGCTGGCCTCGCCACCGGGTTTAATACCACCGTCAAAGGTGAGTGAACTAATTTCTATATTGCTGCCGTCGTTGGCAGCATAAGCTAGGCTGGTATCAGAAATCCTTAGCGCGGGTACTGACCAAACTAGAGCGTCGGCAATATCCACTTCGGCGTCTACCTGTACTTTGGTTTTTAGCGATGCGGCGGCGACTTCATTTTTGTGATCAATACTTAGCGCCAGTATGCCGTCGCCGATAATGAACTGATTTATAGCCTCATTGATGGTGATATTAGAATTAAATTTGACGCTGCCGCTAAGTGATTGGCTGGGGTCTTTAAATACGACCTCGGTGTCTAAATTTAGCGGAAAGGCGGTATTGTTCAGCTGAATGTTTTCGCCGCTCAGCGACAGGCCTTTTAATTCAATATATTGGCCAGTCTGTTTGTTGCTATAAATGATTTGGCTATCGCTTAAATTCAACTTGGCAATGGCAAGTTGCAGGGCTTCACCGCTGCCTGCTGCTTGCTCTGGCTGGCTGGCAGCGCTGTCGGTTTGCTTGCCAATCTTACTCCAGTTGCCCACGCCATTTTCATCGACCAGCAGAGATGCCTTTACGCCGCCGAGACTAATGCCTTGTACGACAATATCTTTCTTCAATAAAGGCATCAGCGCCACTGATAATTGGGCGCTATCAAAGCTCATCAATTCGGCATCATCAGCAGTGGCCACACTGGCACCGTTGATGACAATTTGAATGTTGGGGAAGATCTGCCACGACAGGTCGCCGTCTAGGCGCAGGATTAAACCTTGCTCCACTGCCAGCTTTTCAATGTCGTCCTTAAATATGTTGGGATCTATCCAAAACGCGAGCGATACGCCTGCGAGTATCACTACAAGAACCACGCTTACAATCGTGATGGCGAAATATTTAATGACTCGGCCCATTGGCTTCTCCACGTAATAAACGGCAGTCCATTAGCGGCGATACTGTGAGGAGTGCAGTTTCGCGCTTGGTCTTTTATAGCACAGTAGTTTGACAGGTTTAGGGAGCTTAGTTCGACTTTATGCTAAAACCCAGTCTGGATTGGTTCTGGGAGAAAATAGCGGACCAAGAATCGGGTGGTATTGATCGATGGTAGGCCGCACAATTCTAGCCATTAAAATGGCGGAGACTGGCAGGCTATGAGTACGGTGGCCGCACAACAGCAAAACTACCAGCGGATCGCCCATGCTATTCGTTATTTAAGTGCGAATCAGCAAAAGCAGACCAGCTTGGCTGTGCTAGCCGCTCATGTGGGGGTGAGTGAATGCCATTTGCAGCGTATTTTTACCGAATGGGCGGGGCTGTCACCCACGCAATTTCTGCAGTTTCTCACCAAAGAGAACGCCAAGCGTTTGCTGCGCAGCAGCTCAGTGATGAAGACAGCGTTTGCCTGCGGTTTGAGCGATAGCAGCCGGCTAACCGATTCAATGATAAAAACCGAGCGCGTCATGCTCGGTGAATATCGCCCTATGGGTGCCGATTTGCAGATTCGTTACGGCAGTTGTGCGTCGTTATTTGGCAGCTGCTTTATTGCTGTAAATCATCGTGGCCTGTGTAAATTGGCTTTCTTTGACGACGCTGATGACGAGGCTAGCTTACTGTTTGAACTACAGCGGGAGTGGGCAGCAGCAACGCTGATACGTGATGACAGTCGGGCGACGGCGATCTATGAGCAGGCATTCGGTCCAGTGTCTAAATCCCAAGGTTTATCTCAAAAGCCATCCCAAGACCCATCCCATTCTTTGGTGGTATTGCTGAAAGGCAGTGAGTTCCAAATGCACGTTTGGGAGGCCTTGATGGCCATTCCCGTTGGCGAAGTCTGTTCCTATCAGCAGTTGGCAGAATTCATGGGGATGCCGTCGTCGGCGCGGGCAGTGGCCTCAGCAATAGCTCGCAATAATATTGCCTATCTTATTCCCTGCCATCGCGTTATTCGTGGCACGGGCGAATTTTGTGAGTATCGATGGGGTGCTGACCGCAAAAGAGCAATGCTGCTACGTGAGCATTCTATAGGTAGTTAAGGGCTAATTTTTTCGTTACGCGTAATTATTAATACAGATTACTACGCGTTTCACTTGTTGTGTGGCCTGCGAACTTCTAAACTTAGATTGATCAACAAAAGCTGCTATTAATAAATGTGCCCACTAGGATTGCCTGTCTTATGTTATTGGAACCGTCTGCTTCATTCTCCGATATGCCCCTGACTCTGCCGCGTCTGATTGACTGGGCGGCCCAGGAATATGGTGCTAAGGCGGCTATTCGCGAAATGGGGAGTGATATTTCCTATACCCAGTTAAACGATTTGCGTCGGCAGGCCGCCAAGGCCTTCTGCGCCGTTGACGTCAAACACGGTGACCGCGTTTCTATATGGGCGCCAAATATGGCGGAGTGGATTATTGCGGCGGCAGGGCTGCAATCCCTTGGCGCAATTTTGGTGCCCTTAAATACCCGCTTACAAGAAAATGAAGCGGCGGATATTTTACGTCGAGCTGGTGTTAAGGTCTTGCTGACCACCGCTGAATTTGAAACCGCCGCGCCGCTAATTGATAAAGATTTACCCAGTTTGATACACCGGATTTTATTGCCCTCGGTAGACCTGGCGGGAGCCGATGAAACACGAAGCTGGCAAAGTTTTCTCAATCACGGCGATCTGGTCGATGACGCCAAGTTTATTGCCATCGAACGGGCAGTTAATCCCCGCGACAGTGCGGATATGCTGTTTACATCGGGCACCACCGGCAAAGCCAAAGGTGTGCTGTGTAGCCACGAACAAAATATTCGGGTCTTTCAAAGCTGGAGCGCCACAGTGGGGCTGCGCAGCGACGACAATTATTTAATTATTAATCCCTTCTTTCATTCCTTTGGATACAAGGCGGGTTGGCTGGCGGCGATTATTTGTGGCGCGACCATTTTGCCAATGGCGAAATTCGACAAACAGTCAGTGATGGAAACCATCGAGCGCGAAAAAGTCACCATGCTGCCGGGCGCGCCATCTTTATATGAAATGCTATTGTCTGATGACAGTCGCCACAACTACGATCTTTCCAGTCTGCGCCTCGGCGTCACCGGCGCCGCGTCTGTGCCGGTTCAGCTGGTACGAGATATGCGCGACAAATTAGGCTTTGAAACCGTGGTTACCGCTTACGGCCTGACTGAATCCTGCGGCGTGGTAAGTATTTGTCGTCCCGATGACGAGGCCGAAATTATCGCCTCTACCTCTGGCCGCGCGATTGATGGGGTGGAATTAAAATGTGCCGACGCCAACACCGGCGTTGAAGTTGAGCTTGGCACCGAGGGCGAGGTTTGGGTGCGCGGTTACAATGTCATGCAGGGGTATTTCGATATGCCCGAAGCCACTGCAGAGGCCATCACCGCCGACGGTTGGTTAAAAACCGGCGACATCGGTGTCATGGACACCGCGGGTTATCTTAAAATTACCGACCGTTTAAAAGATATGTACATCATGAACGGCGAAAATGTCTATCCCGCTGAAATTGAAAAAGTCCTCTACGGATTGGCCGGGGTGGCTCAGGTCGCGGTTATTGGCGTGCCCAAAGCGCCCCAAGGCGAAGTGGGCATGGCCTTTGTTGTCAGCAAGGCGGGCAGCAATATTGATGAAGCCGCAGTGCGAGACTTCTGTGTCGGTCAATTAGCGCCCTACAAAGTCCCGTTTTATGTGACCTTCCTCGATGCCTTGCCGCTCAACGCCTCAGGTAAAGTTTTGAAAACCGAGCTTAAAGCCACGGCCTTAAAAACACGGTCTTAAAAAAGCTGGGTGCTTAGCTAATACAGCGCCTCTCATTAAAATTTATTGGTGACGCCGTCGAGGCGACCCGTCTAGACGACATAGTCGGAGTATGCATGACAGATTATAGCGATGGTGATCATCTCCGCCCGGCACCGTCACAACATATGGATGAGGTTGACCACCGCATTGTGGCGCATTTGCGTCGTGATGGCCGTATGCCTTTTAAGGCCCTAGCAAGCGAGTTGGGGCTAACCGAAGCCACCGTGCGCACGCGGGTGCGTCGTCTAGAAGAGGGCGATAGCCTGCGGGTGGTGGCAGTCACAGATTATGAAGCCGTTGGTTACACCATGATGGTAGCGGTGGGTATTCAGGTCGAGGGTCGGCCTGCAGATGTGGTTGCAGAAGATTTAGCAAAGTTCGATGAAGTGTTTTCGGTATGTCAGGTGGTAGGCACTCTAGATATTGAAACCCTATCTGTTGCTCGCGACCAAGAGCATTTGTCTGAATTATTATCGCGCCTTGGCAGTGTGCCCGGGGTGAGAAAGTTAGAGCCATCTATCGCTCTAGACGTCTTAAAAAATCAGCCGAACTGGGTGCCGTTTGGCCACGATGCATAAGCTCATCAAGCATAAACCATCAAACATCAGCCATTAAAATAGCGTAACGAGTTTATAGGGAATACCGCCGTGGCAAAAAAACAGCTAGATGACCAAGACCGCAATATTTTAGAGGGCTTGGCCAAAGACGCCCGCATTAGTAATCGCAAAATTGCCGCTGATTTGGGCATTACCGAAGGCACAGTGCGCAGTCGCATTAAACGCATGGAAAGCGAAGGCCAAGTTCGCATTACTGCCATGACCAATATCGCGCGGTTGCGCAATCCCACCCTCGCCTATATATGGGTGGAAGTTGAGCGCAGCGCCCAGTGCGATGACGTTGCCCAGCAGCTTGCGGCGGTACCAGAGATTGGCTTTGTCGGCAAAATGCTAGGCCGTTTCGATATTCTCGCCATCACCTTAGTGCAAGACAATGCCGAGCTAGCGCGGTTTCTTCACAGCAAGATTACCGGTCTGGCAGGGGTGCGCCGCACTGAATGTTCACTGGGTGTCAATTTTGTGAAGCACGACTACCGCATGAGTCGTATTGTTGATGGGTAACTGCTACCTTTAAAAAATATAATAATTAGCCTGCAAAGAGACTAGCTATGAGCCCATTAAAATGGCGTTGTGTCGCTAAAGTTATTATTTTGGCAATCAGTGTTTAGCTTGTGTCCAGCGCTGGTGGTAAAAATAGATTGTTCTGGTCAACAAAACCGGACACATTAATTTACTGATTTCTAATAGTGAACCGACGATAAATCATGCCTTTTTTAAAAGCTCTTTTTCCATCCGCAGTTCTTTATTTTCTTTGCGCAGACGCTGAGGCTCCGCTCGTTCATCTTCGCCTAGGGTAGTACCTGCCGACAATTGCTCTTGTTGATCTTTCTAGCGATACAGCATGTTGCTGGCCACACCCAATGATTTAGACACTTAAGTCACCGAATAGCCCTGATCACGAATCAAGGCAACGGCTTCTTTTTTGAATTCATTAGAGTCCGCTTTGTAACTACATTTCTGCTCCATAATGACACTTCAATAATTGACAGATATTATCTCTTATTAGAGTGTCCTGTTCATTCAACCAGAACATAGGCTAGGAAATATCGTTAGCACGCAGATAGCGTGCTCATTGGCTTATTGTTGAGTATGGCCTTTGAACAGAGAGGGGGAACCCAAGGGGGTTATTACAGCCAGACAAAACCACATCAACATAAGCGTGGTTTAAGCCCAAATATAACCGCGGAAAGGTGTTGTGTTAACTACTAAACCATGATTAGCCTGTATCACCACTGCATTTGTTGCCATTTATAGTAAATAATAATTAATTATTAACGCTCTAAAAATTTAAATCACCATATTCATATAATTTATTGAATCAGCTAGTGTTTACCGTTATAATTTACGAAAATAAAAACAAGTCTCTCTCTAAATGTCTATAAGATGATTTGGCCAGCACTTTTTGGCTAGCATTATTGTGCCATGCTAAATCAGTTTTAAGTGATACAGCCCGTCAATATATTAAATTTCCACCAGTTTATAGAACATAATTTCTAAATAAACCCTCAGTAGTAGTCATTATTTTCCTTAAATCCGCACTGAATATAAGAGAATAGAATCGCTGTGATACAACGGACCGCTAAAGAAATATTATTAATTTATTTGGTATTAATTTTTTCTTCTTCACAACTTTTAGCTGCTAATGCTGACGACATCAATGATGCCGCAAGACAACTTCAACGTATTCAGCAAGAGCAGCAATTAAAACAGCAATTACAATACGAAGAAGATTTAAAAAGTAGCAAACCTCCTGCCAATTTGGACCAGCCAATTGAAGAAATTAAACCTTCAATACCAAGTGTTGCATGCAAGGATATTGATGAGATCAAACTTGTTGGCCTTAAAAAGTTAACACTTAAAGACGTCAAATCTATTGTTAAAAGATATCAATTACGTTGTTTGAATGTGAGTGATATTGAACAGCTTATGGCTGAAGTTACCGCTATTTATATCCAAAAAGGCTATATCACTTCACGGGTTTATCTTGCAGAACAAGATTTGAAAGATGGTATATTGATTTTGCAGGTTCTTGAGGGTGAGTTGGAAAAAGTTGAAGTCAAGGATAATGACGCTAAGTCTATCTCGGTGTTTAATGTATTTCCTGGGAAAGTTGGTGAGCCGCTTAATCTAAGGGACATTGAGCAGGCTGTTGACCAAATCAATCGATTGCAATCCAATAACGTAACCATGTCGATTGCCCCCGGAACATCAGGGGGTGAAAGCATCCTTATCTTAGAAAATCAAATACGTAAGCCTTGGAAAATAAATTCTTCATATGATAATTATGGTTCAAAATCAACAGGAAAAGAGCAAGGATCTCTAAATTTCTCTTTTGATAACCCATTAGGATTTAACGACTTTTTAAGTCTGACTTACAATCGAACAATCCCTTATGATGGCGATAAGAAGGGCTCCGAATCAAGTTCACTGACTTATGTTGTTCCTTTTGGTTATAACACTCTGTCTCTTAATGGATCACGTTCAAAATATAGTAGCCCACTCAACTTAGAAAGCGGCGCTGTTCTTATCTCATCGGGCAGGTCCGGCAATTTATCACTTCGTCTCGATAGAAGCATTTTCAGGGATAAAAAGTCCAAGTGGAATGTGTCTTCTTCGATCACTAACAAAGAAACTAAAAGCTATATTGGTGGTGAGTTCCTCTCTATTAGCAGCCGAGAATTATCTATTTTAGATGTTGATTCAACCTATACACATTTTCTGTCGAAAGGTATTGCAACGCTAACTTTTGGTTATGCTAAAGGTGTAGATTGGTTTGGATCGCTAGATGATCCGAGCGGGCTGCCGAGTATTGCACCTCAAGCACAATTTGGTAAATGGAAATATGGCGCTAGTTATTCGAGCAATTTTCGGTTAAAAAAACAGCCTGTATCCATCTCATCTCGCCTAGCAGGGCAATATAGCCATGATGTTTTATATGGTTCTGAGGCGCTACTGATTGGTGGGATATACACCGTAAGAGGGTTTTCTTCTAATAGTCTTTCTGGAGAGAGCGGTTTCTACTGGCGCAATGACATTACCTTACCTTTGAAAATAAATCCGATAGCAGGTTTTGCTAGTTCTCTTCGAGTTTATATGGGGCTTGACCATGGCCGTATTATCAACAATTCCCTCAACGTTCCAGAAGGTTCACTTACTGGCGCGGCGGTTGGCGTAACGCTGTCTATCGCATCATTGAACATCGACGTCTATACATCAAAGGCACTCAATAAGCCATCATACATGCCTGACGAAAGCTACATAAGCTACTTTCGTCTGAGTATATCGATTTAACAGGCAGTGAAGTTATTATGAATCGCATTTTCCGTTTAGTATGGATTCCAAACTTAGGGTGTTATGTTGTTGCCTCTGAGTTAGCACGCTCACGTATCAAAACGTCGACAACGGGAGCGGTAAAATCCACTGCGATTTTATCGTTGCTTATATCATTTGGTATGTCTTGGCCGTCGCTAAGTATAGCCGATACAGTATCTGCTAACACAGAAACTCAGGTCTATGACTCACCCAATGGCGTGCCGGTTGTTGATATTGCTACCGCGAATGCTAATGGCTTGTCACATAATAAATTTAGTAAATATAATGTTGATTCAATAGGTTTGGTCCTTAATAACAATGCAGGGCCAGGTTTGACGGCTGTTTCATCACAGTTAGCGGGTCAGGTTCAAGTAAACCCCAATCTGAACAATGCTGCTGGCGTAATTCTTAGTGAAGTCGTCTCTGCTAACCGTTCAACGTTAGCAGGTTATACCGAAGTGGCCGGCGCAAAAGCGGATGTAATTGTTGCTAATCCTTGGGGGATCACCTGCAGCGGCTGTGGTTATATTAATACCGATCGGGTCACTCTCTCGACAGGAACTCCAGTCTTTAACAACGATAATTTTACCGGTTTTGATGTCAAGCAGGGCGATGTATTAGTTAATGGCACTGGTGCAGATCTAAGCGCACAGAAAGTGTTTGATATTGTTGCTAGGTCTATTAAATTAGATGGGCAAGTTAATGCTGATGATCTCAAACTGATTGCGGGCTCCAATGAGTGGGATTATTCAAGCCGAACATCCACGACAACAACGCCTACGGGGACGACACCTGCTTACGCCATTGATTCGACTATGTTGGGTGGTATGTACGCAGGTCGTGTGGAGCTGATAGCTAATGCGGCCGGAGTTGGTGTTCGCATGCTGGGCGATGCAGCCGCTTCAGTCGGTAGTTTTACACTGACAGCTGATGGCAAGATTGAGCTTAATAATCAGGTTTCTGCGGAACAAAATATCGCGCTAATATCTACTGATAACACAGGGGATGCGATTACGCTTACGGATACATCGCTTACAGCCAAGCAGAATATAGAATTTACCGCCAATAGCGGCGGTGCGACGATTGCGGGTGGTGCTTTCAAGGCAAGCGGTACCCTGTCGTATCAACTTGCCACATTAGACGATGTAGCAACAGCATCGTCCGTCGATGATAATAATAAGCGTTATGCCAGTACCGTTGTCATCAATACAACCGCAGCGGCGAATATTGATGCTGTATCTTATGGCGCCGCATCGTCATTAGACATCAATGCGGACTCGCTTGATTTATGGACACGTTCAACCGTGCTATACACAGACATTGGCCCACTGGCAATTAATGTAACAGCCGATATGGCGCTTGGTAATGCATCTGTTAAATCAGCAAACGGAATGACTCTCAGCTCGATTTCAGGATTAATAACTGCAGGTTCAGCTCCAAATCAAGGCATTCAATCCACCGCTGGCGACATTACGATCACAATAGGTGCTGGCCTAGACAATAAAGGTGTTATTTCAGCTGATACCGGTGCATTAACTATAGTTAGCCAAACACCTGGTACAAAGAAGTTAAATAACATCGGTACATTGTATGGTAAATCAGCAATCAAACTTGGCGATATTGGTAATTGGTTTTCAACTATTAACAATAGCGGTCAAATATTGTCAGACGATACTCTTAATATTAGCGCTGGCGTCATTAACAATACCGCTGGTGCTATACAAGGTTTAGGTACAGCGACCATTCATGCAGACTATCTCAATAACAACGCCTTGCTGTTTGCCTCAAACACGTCTGGAACAATAACAGCGGCTTTTATTGAAAATCAGTCAGATGGTGTTATTCAATCGGGTGATGATCTTACTATCGAGTCATATTTACTCGAAAACGCAAATAAATTATTAGCTACGGGTGACTTGAGCATCACGAGATATGGTTACAACGCAGGTACTTTTAAAAATGTCGGAAAAGGAATTGTTAAGGCTGGTGAAGTACTAAATTTCATTGGGCTTGACACTTTAGATGTTGCTGACGGAACCAGTCTTTTAGGTGACTCGCTGCAAGTTGATGTAGCGGAACTGACTAACCTTGGGACTGTGCAGTCTGTTGGTAATCTTGCCCTTAATATTGGCACGTCGTTAACGAATAGTCAGAATATAGTATCTACACAGGGTGACGTAACGGTACGCGGTACGGATGCAGATTACGTACTTAATAATACAGGCAGCCTAGAAGCAATAATGGGTCTGATTGATATCAAAGGCCAAAATGATGGCAAAGGTGCAAGCGTCAGCAATGCGTCGGTAATCAAGGGTAATACCCTACAAATTACTGCCGATACGCTGACGGTAGCGGGTGGTGCACAAATTGAATCTGCTGGCGCTATGTTGCTTGATTTGAATACGTTAGTAATGTCTGCGAGTGACTCAGTTATTTTAGGGGGTGGATCGAGCTTCATTAATCTTACCGTAGATCTAGATAACTATGGCAAAATTCACTCTACCGATGATCTATCCTTATCTACAAATAGCTCTTCTTTTTTTAGAGATATAAAAAATCAATCTGGTGCTGCTATTTCCGCACTTAAAAACCTAACGATATCCAGTGATGCTTTTACCAACAGTGCAACAGTGTATGCGGGTAAAAAGTTTGTTGCCAATATAACGAAGGTCTTTATCAACGATGCATCAGGGGAAATTAACTCTTCTGGGATTATTGAGATAACTGCCGGCGATCAATTTACTAATAATCATGAAATTGTTGCTGCTGAGAATATTACAATTAGTAGCCGGAAGTTTAATAATGAAATAGATGGCGGTGATACGCGTGTATTGGGTGATGCTGTGTTAACTAGTACTAGCGATAGTAACTGGTTAGAAACTTGCGGTGGCGTTGACGTCAATTTTAATCCTTCATCCTTTAACTGTTTGGGCGTTGATCAGTTTAGAACTTATTCAAGATCTTGGACTATAACTCAGGAGTACAAGGGACTTTCACCGACTAATAAAAATCGTCCTCAAATCCTATCAACGGGCGGTAATATCACCATTGGAGATTTTTCTGTTGGACTAAATCTTGGCGGCATTATATCTGCTATAGATTTAACCCTTAACCCGAAGAGCGGCAATTCAAAATTCACCAATGATGATTATTCATTGCGAAAGTCTAAAAGAACAGAAACCTGGCGTGATGAATTGAAGTGGAGCGGTGTTTATCCATATAAAAAAACTTTTGATATAAATGACCTTGGCGATCCTGCTACAGATCGTTATTACTACGGCGCAGCAATCAACAGTGATCTATACGGCGGTGTCTCTACCGTTCAAACTTTCTTTCAAACTCTTTCATCAGCAGGCCTTTATGCCTCAGGGACATTAAGTACTGAAAGACCTGAAGAGCCCGGTCTTAAGCTTATAAATGTAAGTGGCCTTAATAGTACCGGCTCTGCAACAACTGAAGATGTTACGGCTTCAACCGATCCAGCTGCAGTAGATCAAACCTCTACAATCAATGGTTCTGCAATCCCGGCATCAGACGCTATTTCATTTGGCGGCCTCAGCCTTACTTTGCCAACGAGCCCCAATGGTTTTTTTGTTCAGAGTCAAAATCCTTCTTCAGGATATCTAGTTGAGACTAATCCGTTATATCAAGTGGGTTCGACCTTCGGTGGTTCTGACTTTTTTATCAATCGCTATGGTTATGATCCTGAACTACTGCAAAAACGTCTAGGTGATGCTGGCTATGAGGCGTATTTGATTCGTCAGCAACTAATAACGCAAACCGGCAATAATATGTTGGATGGTTATCAGCAAGAAGAAGTCTTGCTGCAAAGCTTAATGGAGCAGGGTGCAGACGAATCAACACGGCTCGGTTTTGTGTTTGGTGAAAGCCCAACCAAGGAACAGCTAACTAACTTAGATAGTGACATTGTATGGATGGTGGAAGTCACCGTTAATGGTGAAAAGGTGTTGGCACCACAGGTGTTTTTATCACAAGCGACTAAAGATAAAATTCTCACTGGTGCGGTAATTGCTGCAGAGATTATAGATCTTGAGGTTGAGTCGTTGAGCAATAGGGGCGGTGTTATTGTTGCTAATGAAGACCTTAAAGTTAAGGCTGTTAATGATATTACCAACACCAGTGGTACGATTAAGGGTGGGGATGTTTCTTTAACATCAACCGATGGCAGTATTATTAACCAAACTTGGTCGCAAACAACGGGCGGTGAAGGCAATACCGTTACTAACATTGGCAAAACTGGATCTATAGAATCGACAGGTGGTTTGTCGCTAACAGCAAAAGAGGATATCAAAATCAGCGGTGCAAACCTTATCGCTGAAGGTAATGGTTCTTTATCTGCTGGTAATGATATTGTCATAGATACTATTGTTGATAAAAATTCGAATAGAACCAGCAATAATACCGATAGTACCTCCAGTACAACGACCACAACCACAACCACAACCACTGAAACTAATATTGGATCAACGGTAACGCTTGGCGGTAATTTAAGTGTAAGCAGTGGTAACGATACTACTATTGCTGGCAGTGCTGTTAGCGTAGACGGTGACCTTAACGCTGAGGCGGGCGGTGATTTCAACGTTATCGCGCGTCAAGATAAGGTGACTACCAATACCGTAGAGTCCAAGGCGGGCTTTGGTGAAGGTGGTGGATTCATTGGTAGTGAAAAGACGACAACGGATAAATTCTCAGGTACCAATGTCGGCTCGAGTCTAGCGGTTGGCGGCAACGCCTCGATTGATTCTGAAGAGAAGTTTGTGATTCAAGGCTCAGATGTAGACATTGCTGGAAATGCCGATATTGATGCGGCAAGCGGCATTGAAATTCTTGATGGCTTGGATGTAGAAACAAGCACAACAGTGACTGAAACTTTTACGCTATTGAAAATAGAAGGTGATGCTGAATCAGGTACCGCTAGTGATTCTAGTTCTAGCACAGAATACTTGGCCGTGGATGCTGGTGCATCGGCCAATGCCTCAGCAGAATCAAATCATGATTTGATATTAGAACAAGCAACTACGACAACTACCAACTCTGGAAGTAATACCAGTGTTGCAAGCAACTTGAATATTGGTGGTAATTTAACCGCAACCACGAAAGGCGACTTAACTCTTCAAGGTTCTAATGTCGCTGTGGGCGGTAACGCTACTTTGGATGCCGAGAATGTAAATGTACTGACGGGACGTAATGAAACGTGGAGTGACACTACAACTACTAGTACCACTGTTGGTTTGTTTGAAGAAAGTACAGCTAACGCTAACAGCGGTGCCGGAGCAGATGCTCAAGCTTACGGGGCACTGGCAACTAATGCAGCTGCGTCTGCTACGGCTAATGCATCTGCAGGCACTGACGCTACTCTAGGCGTGCGCGTTGAACAAGAAAATTCGAGTGACTATAGCTTAACTAACTCCGGTTCGAGTATTGGTACCGGTGGTGATTTGTCTATTACTGCAAAAAACACGGCGACCTTCGTTGGGGCAAATGTTGAGTCAGGTGGTGATATGTCAATTGATGCTACTGATATAAACAATCTAGCTGCTCGGGATATTACCGAATCAACCACATCAGGTAATAGTGATACGGCCGGAGTCTATGTCAGTGGCGATGCAAGTGCTCAAGCAAGTGCTGAGTCTAATGCGCAAACAGGTGTCGTCACAAATGCAGATGGCAGTTTGTCGGCTTCTGCCGAAGCCGAAGCGGGCGCAGGTGTTCGATATAATAATAAGACGAGTTCTACCACGGATGGTACATCCACGGTTGTAGGCAATAACTTCAAGTCGGGTGGGAATTTTTCCAGAACAGCAGAAGATACAATTGTGGATCAGGCGACTCAGGTTGATGCGGGTGGCGATATTGACCAATCCGCACGCGTGATTCGTGATGAAGCCGTCCATAATGAGACATACTCTAGCAGTGAGACAAGTGAGGACGATGCAAGGATTGGTGTCTACGCTGGTGCCAAAGTGGATGCTGGCGCTGATGCCGGTGGGTTCTCAGGTGGTTCAGCTGATGCGGGTGCTGAAGCCAGTGCGGGTGTTCAAGCGCAGTATGAAAATGAGAATACAAGTAGTTCATCTGAAATAAAAACAGCAGTAACGAGTAAGTTCAAATCAGGTGGAAATATTAATTCAAACTCTGAAGAATCTACGACGTTAGTCGGCACACAGTTTGAGTCTGCTGGTGATGTCAATATCGAGGCAGGATCGTTGGACTATCAAGCTGCCCAAGATTCAACTAGCAGTACTAGTAGCTCTAGTGAAGTACTGGTGGATGGCAAAGTGGCTATTTATGGTTCACCTGGAGTTAAGTTGGATGCTGAGTATGGCGGTGGAGATAGTAGCGAATCGACTACCACAGCGCGTGCTGGGTCGATCAGTGCTGGTGGTAACCTTAATATTAAAACGAAAGGGGATGCGACATTCGTTGGAACCAATCTTGAAGCGGGCGATCAAGCGAGTATTGATGCTGGCGGAGATGTCGACTTTCAAGCAGCAAGAAACACAACATCATCATCAAGCGATTCAACAGATGCCAACGTATCACTTAGTGCAACGAAACAAGACAAGAGCATGGGCGTTGGTGGCGGTTATGAACAAAGTGATGGTGAAAGTAGCACTGCGGTAGTCGGATCGATCAAGTCAGGCAATGGTGGGACATCGATTAAATCAGGTGGCGATTCGAGCTTTGAGGGAACTCAATTAGCTTCTGATGGTGCTATATCAGTCGATGCGGGTGGCGATGTAAATCTTATGGCTGCTAAAAGTACATCATCAGATGTTAATGCCGGTGCTTCTGGTGAGATAGGTATGGGTGCAGAAGGTTCCCCAGAAGGTGTTGTGGACGGTGGTTTTACAGATGTGGGTAGTACCGATTCAACGACTACAAGTATCCAGTCTGGCGGTGATATTTCAATAAAAGGCGCTACGATCAATAGCCAGGAAGCAGATATACAATCTATGACTGGTACCGAAACGATGATCGGTGAAGTAGTTAATACCGAAGCCGAAAACAGCGAATATGCCACAGGTGTAGAAGTTCGTCTTAAAGGTGGTGGTGGTGATAGTTCGAAGAAGAATGGTGGCACAGACTCAAGCCCAACTCGTCCTCGTTCTGACGCTGCCTCTGACAGTGCATCTAATAAGAGCGTAAGCTCAGACCCTGTTTCTCGGTTGAATGATTCCACGACATCTACACCTGATGCTCCTTTAGTCAAGGACTCAACAGCGACAAACCCAAATCCGAATGATGCTGGTGCAGACGATGCTAAGACGGATGAATCCACTAATCCAAATCCGAATGATGCTGGTGCAGACGATGCTAAGACGGATGAATCCACTAATCCAAATCCGAATGATGCTGGTGCAGACGATGCTAAGACGGATGAATCCACTAATCCAAATCCGAATGATGCTGGTGCAGACGATGCTAAGACGGATGAATCCACTAATCTAAATCCGAACGATGCTGATTCAGACGATATTAAAGAGGATGACTCGACTAATCCAAATCCGAACGATGCTGATTCAGACGATATTAAAGAGGATGACTCGACTAATCCAAATCCTAATGATGCTGGTGCGGACGACGCGAAAGAAGATGACTCGACTAATCCAAATCCGAATGAGGCTGGTACGGACGACGCGAAAGAAGATGAATCGACCAATCCAAATCCGAATGATGCTGTTGTGGACGACGCGAAAGAGGATGAATCGACTAACCCAAATCCGAATGATGCTGATGCGGACGACGCGAAAGAGGATGACTCGACCAATCCAAATCCGAATGATGCTGATTCAGAGGATGCTAAAGAGGATGAATCGACTAATCTAAATCCGAACGATGCTGATTCAGACGATATTAAAGAGGATGACTCGACTAATCCAAATCCTAATGATGCTGGTGCGGACGACGCGAAAGAAGATGACTCGACTAATCCAAATCCGAATGAGGCTGGTACGGACGACGCGAAAGAAGATGAATCGACCAATCCAAATCCGAATGATGCTGTTGTGGACGACGCGAAAGAGGATGAATCGACTAACCCAAATCCGAATGATGCTGATGCGGACGACGCGAAAGAGGATGACTCGACTAATCTAAATCCGAACGATGCTGATTCAGACGATATTAAAGAGGATGACTCGACTAATCCAAATCCGAATGATGCTGATTCAGACGATGGCAAAGAGGATGAATCGACTAATCCAAATCCGAATGATGCTGATGCGGACGACGCGAAAGAGGATGACTCGACTAATCCAAATCCGAATGATGCTGATGCGGACGACGCGAAAGAGGATGACTCGACTAATCCAAATCCGAATGATGCTGATTCAGAGGATGCTAAAGAGGATGAATCGACTAATCTAAATCCGAACGATGCTGGTGCAGACGACGCGAAAGAGGATGACTCGACTAATCCAAATCCTAATGATGCTGGTGCGGACGACGCGAAAGAAGATGACTCGACTAATCCAAATCCGAATGATGCTGATTCAGAGGATGCTAAAGAGGATGACTCGACTAATCCAAATCCGAATGATGCTGATTCAGACGATGGCAAAGAGGATGAATCGACTAATCCAAATCCGAATGAGGCTGATGCAGAGGATATTAAAGAGGATGACTCGACTAATCTAAATCCGAATGATGCTGGTGCGGACGACGCGAAAGAGGATGACTCGACTAATCCAAATCCGAATGATGCTGGTGCGGACGACGCGAAAGAAGATGACTCGACTAATCCAAATCCGAATGAGGCTGGTACGGACGACGCGAAAGAAGATGAATCGACCAATCCAAATCCGAATGATGCTGATTCAGACGATGGCAAAGAGGATGAATCGACTAATCCAAATCCGAATGAGGCTGGTACGGACGACGCGAAAGAAGATGAATCGACTAACCCAAATCCGAATGATGCTGATGCGGACGACGCGAAAGAGGATGACTCGACTAATCTAAATCCGAACGATGCTGATTCAGACGATATTAAAGAGGATGACTCGACTAATCCAAATCCGAATGATGCTGATTCAGACGATGGCAAAGAGGATGAATCGACTAATCCAAATCCGAATGATGCTGATGCGGACGACGCGAAAGAGGATGACTCGACTAATCCAAATCCGAATGATGCTGATGCGGACGACGCGAAAGAGGATGACTCGACTAATCCAAATCCGAATGATGCTGATTCAGAGGATGCTAAAGAGGATGAATCGACTAATCTAAATCCGAACGATGCTGGTGCAGACGACGCGAAAGAGGATGACTCGACTAATCCAAATCCTAATGATGCTGGTGCGGACGACGCGAAAGAAGATGACTCGACTAATCCAAATCCGAATGATGCTGATTCAGAGGATGCTAAAGAGGATGACTCGACTAATCCAAATCCGAATGATGCTGATTCAGACGATGGCAAAGAGGATGAATCGACTAATCCAAATCCGAATGAGGCTGATGCAGAGGATATTAAAGAGGATGACTCGACTAATCTAAATCCGAATGATGCTGGTGCGGACGACGCGAAAGAGGATGACTCGACTAATCCAAATCCGAATGATGCTGGTGCGGACGACGCGAAAGAAGATGACTCGACTAATCCAAATCCGAATGAGGCTGGTACGGACGACGCGAAAGAAGATGAATCGACCAATCCAAATCCGAATGATGCTGATTCAGACGATGGCAAAGAGGATGAATCGACTAATCCAAATCCGAATGAGGCTGGTACGGACGACGCGAAAGAAGATGAATCGACCAATCCAAATCCGAATGATGCTGATGCAGAGGATGCTAAAGAGGATGAATCGAAAGCCGGCGTTGTCGACGGTAACTCCTTACGAGCCAAGAATAGGGTTAGTAAAACAAATAATTTAACAAAAAAGACATGTGTTGATGTGGAAGTATCTCCGGGAAAAATAGAGTGTGTGTTCCCATAGTGACAAAAGTGTTGTAATGGGATTTAAGTGGTAAATGATAAAGGTAATAGCAGAGCAGTCGTGGTCGTAGGTATTGTTTGATGATGGTGAATATTTGATGCTCACCTTCCTGATAGTTGGGGTAGTTGAAGTTGATGGCTGTAGTAATCAAATAGAACTGGCCACGGCTTAATGGGTAATCCAATACTGCCCCTCGGCTGCATTTGGGCTTAAATCACGGCTATGTTGATGTGGTCTTGTTTGGCTGTAATAACCAACATGGCATTGTGTAATCAATCGCTCGGCATCGGTAAAATTTCCATAAGCCAGCGTTGAAGCCCACTCTGTTTTTAAGCTCCTAAAGAGTCGCTCCATCGGCGCATTGACCCAACAGTTACCCCTCGATGACTCATACTTTGCTCAATTTGATGGCGCCACACATGGTGACGGAATTTCCGGCTGGAATAACGGCTACCTTGATCCGTGTGAAGTATAACTCCCTTGGGTTCCCCCTCTCTTCTCAAAGTCTATGTAGTGGTCAAGTAAAATTGGCCACGGTTTAGTGGCTAATCCAATACTGCCCCTCGGCTGCATTTGGACTCAAACCACGGTTATGTTGATGTGGTCTTGTTTGGCTGTAATAACCAACAAGGTATTCCGTAATTGATTGCTGGGCATCAGTAAAATTTCGATAGCCCAAGGTTGGAACCCATTCTGTTTTTAAGCTCCGAAAGAATCGCTCCATCGGCGCATTATCCCAGCAGTTACCTCGACGACTCATGCTTTGCTCGATTTGATAACGCCACAAGTGTTGACGAAATTTTCGGCTGGAATAGTGACTACCTTGATCCGAGTGAAACATAACTCCTTTGGGTCTTCCCCTCGGTTCAAAAGCCATGCTCAACGCCTGGCCGGTAAGCACGCTATCGGGTGATAACGACATCGCCCAGCCTATTGGCTTGCGTGCATATAAATTTATCACCACCGCCAGATAAGCCCAGCGCTGTCCCGCCCAGATATAGGTTACGTCGCCGCACCAAACCTGATTCGGCTGGCTAACTGAAAATTCTCGATCAAGCTTGTTATGTACTGCAATATGCTCCTGGTTAGCTTTCCTGTAGCGATGACTCGGTAATTGACAGCTGACTAGCTCCAGCTCTTTCATTAAGCGCGTCGCGCGATACCGGCTGAGCTGAATACCCCTGTCGGTTACGATGGTTGCAATCGTTCTCGCACCGGCCGAGCCATTGCTATCCTTGTGCGCAGACCGAACCTCGCTGAGCAGCTTAATTCGCTTTAAACTCGGCATGTTTGGCCGATTAAGCCAATACTTATAGCTGCTGCGATTAACCCCAAACACATCGCAAATTAACGCCACCGCGTGGCTCTCTTTGAGTTTCTCGATTAACGAGAATTGTTCAGGGAGTCTGACATCAAGAGAGCGGTAGCCTTTTTTAGGATTTCTTTTTCTTCCTCAACTCGCCGGAGTCGTTTCTCAAGCTCACGGATTCTGAGCTGATCAGGCGTCATTGGCGTGGCTTGCGGTGAAATACCGTTGCGCTCGGCTCGAAGCTGACGAACCCATTTATCCATGGTGGATTTACCCACGCCCATCGCTTCTGCAGCATCTCGAATAGAACGCCCCTGATTAACAACCAGCTGGGCTGCTTCCAATCGAAATTCTGGGCTAAAAGTTGGTCTTGTACGGTTGCTCATTGATCACCTGTATCGTTATAGAGGTGATCATATCACCTCTAATCAGGTGGCCAAATTCACTATGTCACTACAGGAAGATGTATGAACAATATAATGGAGATTGATCTCAGCAAACGGCTTGAGATAAAAATCAATAACAAAAACCTTGTCGGTCTGGAAAATCTATTTCTCTCTTCGCTGGCATTCAACCATCAGTTTCAAAAGTTTGTTGAGTCTAAACTACTTTATGGTTAATGGCGTGGCAAAAGAAGCGCGGGTATATTGGATACACATTTGCACTGCATGGCGATTAACCTTAGCTTAGCGGTCGCAGGCAGGAAATGCCTATTTTTGGAGTCATTATGGAAAACGCCCCACAGGGTTCAGAGCAGCCGCTTGAGTACGCCGGATTTTGGGTTCGAGTATTTGCATCAATCATAGATACCTTCCTCTTTGGTCTGTTAATACTGCCTATTATTGCCCTAACCATGGGCGATGCGCAGTGGTTATCGGTAGAGGGCGAGGGCATGCATATGTCCACCATGTCATTTCAGATCATGCAGGTGTCCGGTGGCATCAATATGGTGATTAATTATATTTTACCGGCCATTGTGGTGCTGCTGTTTTGGGCCTACAAATCCGCGACTCCCGGTAAGTTAATACTCAAGCTGCGCATTGTAGATGCTAAAACCGGCGAAAAGCCCTCAACGGCTCAGTGGCTGCTGCGCTATCTTGGTTACTACCTGTCAGCGGTGGTCTTTATGTTGGGCTTTATCTGGGTCGGCTTCGACCGCCGCAAGCAGGGTTGGCACGACAAGATTGCAAGAACAGTGGTGATTAGTGGTAAAGGTAAAGAGCCGGTGCGCTTTAGTGATTGATACTGGCTTGGCCAAACACCTTGGGGCCAAAAGATGGTGCGGGTGCCTACAAACTCACTGTTGATTAGTATCGGCACGGGCGCAGGCATTGATGCATTTGAAAGTTAAGACGCTCGCTTTTGAGTATCAGTTAGCCAATAGATTCAAGCAAGGGCCTACGGTGCAGGCTTAGCCCAAGCATTCGCCGCCTCAGATCCTTATATTCTTAATCTAAGCTCGCTCCCACCACGTAGTGACTACTTTAAGTTTTAAGGGCTTAGCTATGGAACTGCTAAAAGCAGACGAATCACGCGTCATCGAGATGGCTTGGGAAGATAGAACCCCCTTTGAGGCTATTGAAGCAGAATATGGCTTAAACGAGCAGCAAGTGATTACGTTTATGAGGCGAAGCCTGAAAATATCTAGCTTTAAGCTTTGGCGTAAAAGAATGCATGGCCGCCAAACAAAGCATGGCAGTCTTCGAGATCCTGCCGTCTCAAGAGGATATTGTTCAACGCAGTATAAGCATCGCTAGCGCTAAAGAAGCGGCGATCTATTTAGAGTTTGAAGAGGCGGGGGAGTAGAGCTTGATTTTTTAAGCACCGTCGGCAAGGTGCAAACTATTTGAGTTGACTTAAAGAGTGCTATTCGTTCTCCGATTGGCGCAGTTGCAAGACCTCAATCGGGCTGATCTTTTATTTGAGTACTTGCGCCCGAGCGGCGGCATTTTTGGGAGCAATAGAGCACTTCATCCCATACTTTGGCCCATTTTTTGCGCCACACAAACGGCCGAGCACAGGTCACACAAATCTTCGTCGGCAAGTTGGATTTTTTGACCATTTTCATTTGTAAAATTCTCAGGGACTGTCGCCCTCATGCACGGGTTTTAGCCAGGCCCGATAGTTGCCTGTTTTGAGGCTGCGGCCCATCAATCGTTGCACTGGCTTTACGCGCAATCTACAAAACGGCTCAATACTGGTAAAAGATGCGCGATCCGACAGCGCCACTGCTTTCACGGCGTCTTTGTGCTTACAAATTAAATTTGTAATCGGCTTTCACGGCCTGCTCAACAACCATTTCGGTAGCCTTAGCGGCGATCTTGCCCCCTTTTTTACTGTTACCCGCAATCTCCTTACCAAAGGACACATGAAAGGGCTCTGGCCACGCCTCAGGATGCCAAGCCTGACTGCGCTTAAAGGCTTTTGCACAATGAAAAAAGCACTGCTTGATTGTAACCTGAATCAGCAGCAGTGCGGGTTTGCCATTCGCCTTGAGCGTCTGGCTCAGCGCGTCGTCTGTGAACAGCTCGGCGCTACCGTTTACTCTAAGGGTTTCTTCCGTGCCGGGGATGAGAAAGATCAATCCAATTTGGCCGGTTTGCAAAATATTGCTATGACCGTGCAGCAATTTATTGCCGGGCCTGTCGGGGATAATCAATGTGTGCTGGTCGATGATGTTTATCAAGCCCGGCGCATCACCTTTTGGTGAAACAGTGGCGCCACCCTCGCTTCCATAACTAGCAATAAAGAACAACGGCGAGCGATTAATAAAATCGTGCGCGCGATCATTTAAGTGGTCATAAATTTTTTGTTGAGTCACCGCATGGGGCTTGCCTAGCAAGGCTCGCAGCTCTTCTTCGCTTGTTATTTTTTTCATGGTCATTCGCCAAAATGATGTTGGCCGTCCACATAAAAAGGACTGACCGTGAGCGTTGTATGGTGAACTATACGACCTTTTTGGCCGCTCGCACACATGAGGTGGAGCATATCATCATCACGGAGCTAGGCGAGCACAGCGTATTAATGAAACCGCAAAGCTGGGCAGAGATATTTGATCTGCCGACGTTCATTCGCCCTGACGCCCAGTTTTTATGTGATCATGCAGAATGTGAAAGCTGGAGCGTTGGCCGCATAAACCTGCGCATGGAATGTTCCTACCGCCATATGCGCAAAAAATATTTTGTGCTGATGGCTGGCTCAGCTGGTTTGCAGTCAGTGGAATATCGACAGCGATAACAGAAAACCACCCCAGCCCAGTTTTAAGTCCCAGACGCCGATCACAAAGCCCTAGATGTTTTAGGCCAAGACCTGCCGCGGTTACTTGAAACTCAATTCTCAAGTCGTATGGGCGATACTAGCCAGTTTTATTTTGCGGTAATCGCAATAGCTTGGCCAAAAATTATAGGGTGAGGATGATGTATAAGCTCTATGATCGGATCACAGACGACAAAAACAGGCCATTCAAGACCACAGCATTAAGTTTTCTTCTGGCTTAGATGCAAACACCAATACCGAGTAAATCTGAGATGACGCAAGCAATCCCCAAAGCACCACTGATCCTTGGCCTGTCCGGGCTGATCCCGTTCATCTGGGGAGCGCTGAGCCATGCGAGCCCAGATGTCATGACATGGGGTGCAAGTTGGGTCGGGGCTGGCCTACTTGGAGTTGCGGTCCAAACCACCTACGGCGCGGTCATCCTCAGCTTTATGTCTGGAGTGCTGTGGGGCTTTGCGACTAAGGCCCAAGGCGTCACAGCTACCGCATGCTATGTGATGTCTGTGCTGCCCGCTCTCTGGGTCTTCTATGTAATATCCAGCGGGGTTGATCCCAAAATATCTTATCTTATGGCTGGGTTTGCAGGCCTGTTTATTTTGGACGCGATATTTTACCAACTTGGCTTAACGCCAAGATGGTGGCTCCACCTAAGGGGATTGTTAACGACTATTGTTTTGTTGTGCCTATCCGTAAGCTAAGCAACATATAACGCAAGACTAGGACGCCGATGAAGGTAGTCCCTATATTTCTGGCCAGCATCAATAACTTTTGAAATCGCCTCTGGCAGGGGGGGGGCAAGGCGTTTATCAAGTTTCACTCGCAAGGTTAACTTGGTGCCATAAACCACCAAGACAATCGTTTATAGTCAAAGTGTTTCCATAGACTCAATGCCTGAGTTCAGTTGTGTTTGAGGCGGTGACGGTTTTGCGATAGTGGCAATCAGCGGCGGATCAAACGTCACCGGTAATTCGATACTTTATTAACACAGAGAACGGCGTGTAGTTCATTAACTCGCATTTTTCGCGTTGACGATGGCCACTACTTCGGGCTAGTGAATACCTGCTTTGAATTATCCGCCCCGATTCATGACATTCCAATAAAGAGTATTTTTAGGCTTACTCCAAATTCCGCTGTCGTCACGGTTAATTAAAGATCGGTCAGCTTAAAAATCTATATTTAAATGGCTCTGCTGCACCATCATAGTAATAGCCAAGTGGATTCGCCCAGCTGGAGTCTTATTGTTGAAGAACCCCTCGGCGTCCAAGCCCCTATAAAAGCAATAGAGCTAATGTATAAGAACAGCCCTAAGGGCGGACGGGGAATGGGGATTTATATACCATCGTCGGCTGAACTCTGCTTGAGCTTAAGACCCACCAATGAGATTTCCCCATTCTTGATTTCCTTAACGATAAGTTTGAGTTCGGGGAATGTCAGAGCGTCGCCGACGACGGGCCGGCCATTAAACTTTTGCGTAATGTGCTCGCCTACCGTGAGGTGTTTTATGTCGTCTGGGACATCAAAGCCATAAAGGACAGCAAGATCGCCCAATGCACTGCTGGCGCGAATTGAAAAGTCACCGAAGTAGCGTGACGAGAGTTCTGATGATAGCCGTGAAATAGACGGTGAAAATATCTCAGCCAATTTCTCAGCGATGCCGGTGGTGGCAATGATGACGATTTGATCGCGCTCTTCTAGGGTGTTGTTCTCATTCGAGCTAAGCGGTATTTCGTCGCGGATAAGCGCCACTAAGTGTGTGCTGTCAGGTAAGGCGAGTGTAGCAAGAGATTTTCCTATCACGCTGCTACCGGCGACCACCTGATAGACCACAAGGTCTTTATGAGGGTTGCTGGGTAAATGGGTGCTTCTAAATCCCGCCAGCTTTAGCGCTACTGGCAAGTCTACTTTTAACCAGCGGGCCATTGGTGCGATTGTCCAGCCTTGGATTACGAGCGAGGTGAGAACAACGAAAAACACCAGCTCAAAAAATATGTGGGCATTCTCTAAGCCCGCTAGCGAGGGGAATAGCGCGAGGATGATGGGTACTGCGCCACGCAGACCGCACCAGCTTACGAAGACTTGATCTCGCCAAGGAAATCGAAACGGGATTAGGGCGAGTGCAACCGCGATGGGTCTTGCGACGAAGATCAATACGCCGGCGACAATGAGTGCGGGGACAATGATTGGCGGTAGCAGGCTGGGCTTGACCAATAGCCCCAGCATTAAAAACATACCAATCTGACTCAACCAGGCAATGCCGTCGTGAAAGCGTCGAATGTCGTTCATATACAAGAACGATGTGGTGCCGGTCATAACGCCGGCTATGTAGACCGCGAGGAAGCCGCTGCCACCGATAAAACTGGTGCCGCCAAACAGAGTGAGGGCGGCGGCAAAGACCATTAGCGGATACAGCGAGACGGGGAGTGTTACTTTTTTGAGGGCGGCGGGAATAATATAGCCGCCGAGCAGACCCAAAATGAGACCTAGGCCGATTTGCTGGATTAGCTCTGCGAACAGCAGCCAGCCGTTTAATCCTTTGGGGCTGCTGAGTGCTTCAACCAGCGCAATGGTGAGGAAGATGGCCATGGGGTCGTTGGAGCCAGATTCTATTTCTAGGGTGGCACCGGTGC
>JBKEFB010000009.1:0-50425 GCA_046712405.1 Zhongshania sp.
ATGGCGAAGTGAAGAAAGGCGGTGTTAACGCCGCCATTATCGCCAATATTGTTGGTCAGCTGGCAGAAGATAAGCAAATCTGGGAGCATAAAATCTATCGTCCGCTACCCATTCTGTGTGATGGCGATGGTCCGATTGCTAAATTCCGTAAATGGTATAACAGATTTTACGCAGAAGGCTTTGATTCGCGAGCTATGTAAGTCTTCCCAGTAGACTTTATTTACCTTTCTTTTTAGCGTTGTGATCCGCTTAGGCTGTGCCTTGCCGGATCCTCGATATAATCTGGCTATTATTAAAGCTGCCGGAAAGTGTCATGCGCTTTGTTGTGCCTACTGGTCTTATTTTCATCCTGTGCGTGCCACTCGCTCATGCTGGCTGTGTGCTGCCTTTGCCATCGCTCAGCTTCTCCGATGATACAACTGCGAACAGCGAGACAATGACACTCACTAAGCGCCGAGTTGAGGGTTATCTCGATAATAGTGCGCGCTTTATCAAGCGCTTGGATACCACGGCCAAAGTGGCCGTCGTTACCGGTCGCGATAATGAGGAACGCCGCCGTCGGCTTGGAGAATATTGCTAAGGTAGTGCGTGGCTATGAGAGGAGTGTTCAGCGGCTTAATAATCGATAAGGCGAAGGTTTAAAGCGTCAAGTCGGGCTTTTAGCATCGGCGTCGCATGCTTTTCGCCAAGAATAAGTACCTCTTGATTTCCTTCTTCGCTGTCGCTGTTCAGCGGCAAATTAAACTCTTTGATAATGTGCATCACGCGCCGAGCGATGGCTTCCCCGGAGTCTATCCAGCTTATAGCTGGCATAAGCTCGACAAGTGGTTTTTGTATTAATGGGAAATGGGTGCAGGCCAATACCACGGTGTCCATTTCTGCCGAGCGCGGGTGTGCGTAGAGCGCGGCTTTGATTTGTAATAAAATCTTGTCGATGGCGGTATTATTCCAGAATAGCGATTCAATCGCCGGTGCCAGAATACGACTGCCCACAGAAACGACGCAGCACTGTGAAGCAAAATCGGCTATTAGCTGCGCAGTATAGGCGCGACCGACAGTGCCAGGAGTAGCGAGTAGGCCAATGACGCCGCTGCGGCTGTGTAATGCCGCTGGCTTTATGGCGGGCACCACACCGACAACGGGAATATTAAGTATGCGGCGAAGCGCCGGTAGCACGGTCGTACTGGCAGAGTTACATGCCATGACTACGATATCGGCGGGATGCTTTTGAAGCACTGCGGTCACCGCTTGGCAAATATGTGTCACCAGTGCGTCTTCCTGCCATTCGCCATAGGGAAAGCCGCCGTGGTCCATGGCGTACAGCAGATTTGCTTGGGGAATAAATTTATGAATCGCGGCGCCGATGCTCAGGGAGCCGACGCCGGAGTCAAAAATGAGCACGCGTGGCGCGTGCACTTCGGGGTTCACAGCAGGGCGAGAATTTTATCTGCGGCGCTAACATCAACTGCTCCAGCAGGCTCGACCGCTAGGTAACTAATGGTGCCGTTATCAACAATCATGGCGTAGCGCTGCGAACGTTTGCCAAGACCAAAGTCTGAGCCATCTAATACCAAGCCTAGTGCTTCGGTCAGCTCGCAGTTGCCATCGGCTAACATCATTAATGCTTCGGCATTTTGACTTTTGCCCCAGGCGTCCATAACAAAGGCGTCGTTAACAGACAGGCAGGCAATCGTATCGACACCCTTGGCTTTCATTTTGTCGGCATTAACCACATAGCCGGGTAAGTGAGTTAGGGTGCAACCTGGAGTGAAAGCGCCAGGTACGGCGAATAGCACCACTTTCTTGCCAGAAAAAAGCTCTTCGTTACTAATGTCTTGTGGGCCTTTTTCACCCATAACTTTGAGTGTAACTGCGGGAATTTTGTCGCCGGTCTGAATACTCATAATGGAACCTTTTAATAGTTAATGTAGATGGACGTTATTGAGGTAAAAAGCGCTGATTAGTAATAATAATCACATTAGCGCGAGCACGCCCTAGTCTAGCAGAGCCGCACTGCTCTGGTAACACGGTAAAAACATCGTATTGTTGACACCCGATGAGTATTAGACGGCTTCGCATACAATGGTTCGATAAACGCGGCTAAAGTGTCTGATATGGAAGGATCTTATACTTGATCAGCCGAAATAAGACAGTATAAATGGCAGGTATTTTTGCCTGCGGTGGGGCTCTTAACCCCCGCACCGGTTCCCACTGATGCAGATTTTAGTGAAAATAAGCTCGACGGTGCGCAGCGCTATGTCTCCTTGATGGGTTTATTGGTGGCAGCGGGCTAGACAGTAAGTATTTGTCGGCGCTGCGGCCTTGATTAGAACCAACTTACTGCGGTGTTACCCGCAATGGTAGCCGCCATACTGCTGCGTGCCGCGAAAATGGCTTTCCGACAGCTGCGAAAGTTTAGGCGGTGGCTGGAACGCAGAAGACCTGATGTCAATGTTGGTTCACCCACAAACTGGCCAAGCATTTTAATCATATATTGGCCAAAAAATGTTGAATATACGCCATGAGCTTTTATTTCAGACGACGGTTTTACACATAACTTGGTCAGCTGTTTATCCATTCAACGGCCGGAAAGTCTCGTTAGCGGTTAGTCAAAGGCATGGAACAAGAGAGTACGTCCCATTAACACATTGGTGAATCACTTAACTTATTGAAATTTATAAAATAGGCGATATGATCAAGGGAAGGGAATAGTTGGCAGAAATAAAGGGAATAAGTCTTCGTTTGGTCGTTTCTCGCTAATAGTGGAGCTGCGATCTCATTGAATTCTCCTAAATTTCCAATCAATGCTTAAGCCCGTTCCATGATAAGGGGGCCAAAGTGATATATGGCCTGAGTCGTTGCAATAAACTGTTATGTGTCAATTCAGGAGTAACTATGAAAGCAATTTGGAATGGTCAGGTAATAGCCGAAAGCGATGAAACCATCATCGTAGAGTCGAATCATTACTTCCCCAGGGAATCGATAGTCAAAGCATTCTATTCGCAAAGTAACAAAACAACGCATTGTCCCTGGAAGGGTGACGCGAGTTATTTCAATGTAGAGGTAGATGGCTCTTCCAACCAAAATGGCGCATGGTCATATCTGGAGCCAAAGGAAGCGGCAAAGGAAATCGCTAACATGTTGGCGTTTTGGAACGGAATCGAAGTAACAGAATGAGCTTCGTAACCACACATAACAAGAAGCGGCAGAAAGCACATTAAGTGTGCGGGGCGGACTACTGCGTAGTCCGCCCCTGCGCAAAGCGTTATGTGTACAAGGATCGTTATGTTTAAGCCACGAAATATAGAAGGTCAAATTTATTGGTTAGATGAAACAGGTATTAAAATTTATACTATTTCTGCTAGTAATAACGTAGTTGACCAATCTAAATATTTAATTCGACTTAAAAAAATTAAAGCATCACGTAATATTGACTGGATTAATACTCCCGCTTTCGTCATTTTTCATGATGGTGCTGGTTGTGATTATCTAGTTTTAGTTTGGTGGGCAAATGACAATGAACTATTCACATCAGTCTCAGTTAAAACCGAAGGGAAATGGGTAGAAGACTCTAACAAATATTCATTTTGCTTATACGACCTAGAAATATTGTGGGCTGAACGAAATATTTATATAAAAACAATTGACTGTGAATTGCCATCACTAAGAAATTATCAGGTTTCGCGTTAAGTAGACATAGCAAAGATTTAAAGCGGGACTGCTAACAGTTTGCTTAATTTCGATTCGTTACACAGTTCAGCAAACAATTATCAGCCATTTATGCGGGCGTTAGGTTTGTATATGAAATTTCTGCCAGCTTCAATAAGTGATCTAGAAGAACTTATTGCATGGATTAGCACTGAACAGGAGTGTCGCATCTGGGCGGGCCGGTTGTCACGTTTCCGATTAACAAGAGGCGCCTGCTGGATCAGATATCTTTTGGTCCAGAGAACTCCCTTTCCTGCAAATCCGATTTGGGTTTGTTGGCATTCGGACAAGTCATTAAGAAAGATGATGGGCGCTCCCATCTCGCTAGAATCATTACAAACCCCGCATACAGGGGGCACGGATTTGGGCGGATAATTTGTAGTTATTTGGTCGACTATGCTTTTGAACTTGGTAATGGCAAGGTAAGTCTAAATGTTTACAGGGACAATGTGGCTGCGCGTAGGATGTATGAAAGCCTGGGGTTCAGGGAACAACCTGAGATGTCTGATGAAGCTAATATATTTATGCTCAAAACTTAACAAGCGCATGTTGTCGGCCGGCGGGCTAGGACGGCTTACGCTTCGGCAGCCCTAAATACGGGCGTTAATCGTTAAAACAAGGAATCACCATGAGTACATATCCAAGAACGTTCTCACATATTGGCATCTCAGTTCCTGATGTTGAAAAAGCGGCAAAATTTTACAGTGATGTCATGGGCTGGTATCACATAATGGAACCCACCATTATTACTGAAGAGTCAAACACTCCAATAGGCCAAATGTGCATTGACGTGTTTGGAAGCGGCTGGAGCTCTTTCAAAATCGCTCATATGTCCACTGGAGATAAAATCGGTGTAGAAATGTTTGAGTTTAAAAACAACGAAACGCCCAAAGATTTTGAATACTGGAAAACAAGTACTTTTCACTTTTGTGTGCAGGATCCTGATATTGAAGGATTAGTTGCGAAAATTGTGGAACACGGTGGTAAGCAACGGATGCCTATCCGCGAATATTATCCTGGAGAAAAACCCTACAGAATGTGCTACGTCGAAGATCCCTTTGGCCTTATCTTCGAGGTATATTCGCATAGCTATGAATTGACCTATTCACACGGTGCGTACTAAACAGTTAACAAGGTCGGCCAGCAGCTGGGAGGTCTAGAGTTTGTTTATATTCCTTAGACGTCTTTTCTAAAACGATTTATTCTTTGAATGAATCGAAAATAAAGTTTTGATTAAAACTTTTCCCCCGATAGCGTTTGAGGCAGAGCTTTATATTGTTCTAAAAAGCGCTAAGAAAAATGAAATTATAACAGAAAGTAGCAAGGTAACTAAATTACTTACTGCACCAAATATAGGAGTCCTCAATCCTTTTAAACACAGTAGATCTCTTTGTAGCAGACTTCATGTTGGTATAAGAAATTTTTGCAGCATGACATTTGCGCAATGCACAATTAAAAAATAAAACCCGCGCTGAAAATTACTATTCACCAATTAAAAAAATAATAGTGGTTTGATAGACATGGAAGAAAGGGGTTTACGAGAACTTGCATCAGGTGCAGGTGCAGGTGCTCACAAGGTGGTTATTTATTTAGGCTGCAAATCAAGAGTGTCAGTGACTTAGCCGGACTCAGAATAGTTGGCTGCATTTCGTCCCTCGCAATATTAGCCAACTATTCTGCGCCATTATACTCGGCGTTATAAGGCGCTATAGGTTTTTTGATAGTATAGGATCGTTGTTCTACTTGTTGGCCGCCCAGCATAAAAATATAGCTAGTGGCGCGACTTGGCTATGTCGCACTCTGCCGTGCACGCCGCGCTGTAATAAAGCTTTTAATATAAACAACTAGGGCGAGCAGACTGGCGGCCATCATAACACCCACTCGAAACACGGCATCCATATCGTCGCGGCCGATGGAGCCTATCAGCGGCATGATCAGCGCTATCGAAATCAGAATTGTGACCCCTGCAACGACGTGAGCAACAACCTTATTTTCCTTTTTAAGAGGTAGAACCAACAAGGCGAGAACAACGCCAAAAAACACCGGTATTAATATCGTCATAGAGCGCGACTCCGCGGCCACATTCAGATATGCCCAAAGGCCGAATACCACCAAAACGGCGGCGTTAAAAATAGTTGCTTGATATGGCTTCATTTGTTTCCCTCAGTTTCTCAGTGAATAATATGGTGTCAGAATCGATTAATAGCATGTTTGCGAGTCGCTATCGATTTTGCGCGAACAACTCGTAGCTCGAAGCAATATTGGCTTTAACTGTTTTACCGTAAAACCCAGAAGGTGCTAGCAGTTGGATAGGCTACAATTCATCATAACCCAATAGCACAATCAAGCGATTATTTTTGGCCACTGAAACAGCAAAATTTACTGTCAAAGGCTACAGCGCGTTAACCTCGGGCATGAACATATTTGGGCGATGGCAGCTGTGATAAGCCAGCATGTCAGAACTGGGGTTTAATTTTATATCGATTGGCAACAAACTGACACGTGAATTCAATATTGTAAACCTCGTACCCATCAATAGTCTTTTATCGCGCATTGGGTTATGACAATCAAATCAACCCCGACCTTGGTAGCCGACCGACTTTTGTGCAGAGCAAAAAACAGCTAATTTACTGCGGTGGGTCATGAAGGCATTAGGCATCCCACGATCTGGGGACAAACTATGGAACTTATAAGATTAATATATGTGAGCTCTGCAGCTAGATCATTTAAAGATTCATACATACAAGACATCTTAAGATATAGTCGTGAATCCAATGGAAGGAAAGGTATTACGGGACTGCTGCTATTTAAAAGTGGAAATTTCATTCAAATTCTTGAAGGTGATTCCCAAGTGGTTGATGACTTACATCTAAAAATAATTGACGATCCAAGGCACACGGGATTTTGCCTATTAGTAAAGCGTTATACTTAAATAAGAAAAGGAGAGTTTATGTTTATATCGTTAATTTGTATTACCTTTCTTGGGTTACTTTCCTTCGTAATGGGCATCGCTGTCACAATTGCACGGGGTAAATTCGACATTCTCACTGGATGCCCTACAGATCCAGAAAACACTTTAAACAAACTCGTTCGAGCTCACGGTAATACTTGCGAATACGCAGGAATTCTCGCTGTAATTATTTATATTCTAGGGCAATCAACACAGTCCAGTTGGGTTCTATCGTTTATGATAGTAACGACATTTTGTCGTTTTTTGTTGGTTGCTAGTTTTATTATTTCACGTAGTATGGCAAAGCCTAATCCAATGCGATTTATTGGAGCAGTAGGTACTTATATTTTTGGATTAGGGCTTTGTTTTGCATTGTTCCAGCAATCAATTAACTTATAAGCAGGTCCACAAAGCGAATGGGGCAAGCTGTCATCTTTTTTGAAAAAACTCAAAAAAGTCGCCATCTCATCCAGTCCGTTGTAGCAGGCGTTATATTTTAGAAGTAGATCAGCTTTGAGTTTGGCTACTTTAGTAGCTAACCCCAAAGAATATCATCTTATCGATTTGAACCTTTCGAAAATGCACGAGGAAAAAATCTCTTTAGTTTTAATATAGATATTAAAAAATGCGCCTAGTAGAGGACACATAACAAAACGCGTCAATCGGATAAGCTATTTTGACCGGCCGCTTATTACCAATATCGGCCCCCAGATACCCTCACCAAAACTGCTTTACAATAAAGTGGCCAACCTCAGTTTTCACTATAAATAGATTAAAACGATCATTGTATGGGTGAATCGACATCAATGATGAAAGACTCACAGATTGGCGCTTATGGCGGGGGTGATTAAAGATTGTCGCGCTGAAGCGGTGCTGGCCATTGATGAGTCAGTGAGTCCTGCGGAGGATAAATGGTCGTATCGGCAAAGCCGTGATGAAATTCTCGCGGTGACCGCAACCCCAAAGCAACAGTGTAGGGGTTTGATGATGCCCAATAGTGACTACTTGAGTGGTGCATGGAGTGAAAAGGGGTGGTAATACCGCCCCTTTTTTGATTCTACAGCCGGCCGTTTTTGTTTTGCTTAGCTTGAGCGAACAGGCCTGCCATGGTTGAGTTGGCGTCTTTTTTCGGTGGCGCTTGCTTGGGTGCAGCTGGCGCTCTTCGGCTTCCCCGGCGATCACCACTGTTGTTGCTAGCCTCTTGATCGCTGGCTTTGTCATCAAGGCGCATAGATAGCGCAATGCGCTTGCGCTGGGCATCCACCTCCATCACCTTCACTTTGACAATGTCGCCGGCTTTAACGACGCTGTGCGGATCTTTAACAAATTGATTTGCCAGCGCAGAGATGTGCACTAAGCCGTCTTGATGTACGCCAATATCTACAAACGCACCAAAGTTGGTGACGTTGGTAACCACGCCCTCCAAGATCATGTCGGCTTCAAGATCTGACATCTTTTCAATGCCGTCTTTAAAGGTCGCGGTTTTAAAGTCGGGTCGCGGATCACGGCCAGGTTTATCGAGCTCGGCAACAATGTCGGTGATGGTGGGAATACCAAAGCGCTCGTCGGCGTACTCGCTAGGTTTGACGCTTTTCAGGAAAGCGCTATCACCGATAACATCGTTGACCGCGCGACCACAGCGTTTAACGATTTTTTCGACCACACTATAAGATTCTGGATGCACGGCAGAGCCATCTAGTGGGTTGTCGCCGCCCATAACGCGCAGGAACCCGGCAGCTTGCTCAAAGGTTTTAGCTCCAAAGCGGCTAACCTCCATTAATTGCGCGCGGTTTTTAAACGCACCGTGTTGATCGCGATAATCAACAATATTGGCTGAAATGCTTTGGTTAAGTCCCGACACGCGGGCCAACAGAGCCGGCGATGCGGTATTTACATCAACCCCCACGGCATTTACACAGTCTTCAACCACGGTTTCTAAGGTGCGCGATAAGGCGGTCTGAGAGACATCGTGTTGGTATTGACCAACGCCGATAGATTTAGGGTCTATTTTGACCAGCTCTGCGAGCGGATCTTGGAGGCGGCGGGCGATGGAAATAGCGCCGCGAATAGTGACGTCGAGGTTTGGGAATTCCCGTGCTGCGTATGCTGAGGCCGAGTAAATAGACGCGCCAGATTCGTTGACCATTACGCTAGTGCAGCCGAGTTCAGGCCGTGCAGTTAGCAGATCTTTGACAAAGCGTTCAGTTTCCCGACTTGCGGTGCCGTTGCCTATCGCAATTAAGACCACATTGTGCTTTTTAATCATCGCCAGCAGGATTGCCGCAGACTCTGCAATTTTGTTTTGTGGTGGGGTTGGATAAATTGCACAGTGATCCAACACTTTACCGGTGGCGTCGATGGCGGCGACTTTTACACCGGTACGCATGCCGGGGTCGAGGCCGATGGTTGCGCGTTGACCGGCGGGGGCGGCCAATAGTAAATCCTTAAGATTGCGCGCAAAAACATCAATCGCGGCGGTATCGGCTAGCTCACGTAATTGTCCGAGGAGGTCGGTTTCTAGATGGGTGTAAAGCTTGATCCGCCAAGTCCAGCGTATCACTTCCTTCAACCAGACGTCGGCAGGACGACCTTGATCAAAGACATTCCAGTGTTTGGCGACCATGATTTCGCAGGGGTGAACACTGCCTTCATCTGAACTAAATTTAATTGCCAAGCTGAGGATACTTTCGTTGCGACCGCGGAACATGGCCAGTGCGCGATGCGATGGTGTGGTTTTCAACGCTTCGTTGTGGGAAAAATAGTCGCGGAATTTTTCGCCTTCGGTTTCTTTGCTGGTCATAACTGTGCTGCACAGTAGGCCTTCATTCCACAGGAAATTACGCAGCGTGGCGAGAAGATCGGCATTCTCGCTGAGGCGTTCCATGAGAATATACTTGGCGCCGTCCAGCGCGGCCTTTACATCCGCGACACCCAGTTCGACATTGATATAGTCTAGGGCCAGAATTGCGGGATCTTGGCTCGGATCGCCAAATAAGGTATCTGCCAGCGGCTGTAAGCCCGCTTCTATGGCAATTTGGCCCTTGGTGCGGCGCCTAGGCTTATAGGGTAGGTAAAGATCTTCTAGGCGGTTTTTAGTGTCTGCTGCGAGGATGTCTCGCTCTAACTCAGTTGTGAGCTTTTCCTGCTCGCGAATACTGTTAAGGATACTCCCCCGACGATCCTCCAACTCCCGCAGGTAGCCTAGCCGTGTTTCCAGATCCCGCATTTGGGTGTCATCTAGACCGCCGGTGACTTCTTTTCGGTAGCGGGAGATGAAGGGAACAGTGGCGCCCCCATCGAGTAATGTGACGGCGGCGCTAACTTGGGCTTCTTTGACGCCTAGTTCTTGGGCGATGCGGCTGGGGATGGAATTCATAGGTCTTGTTTTCCAGTTTCAGAAGCCGGACATTATGCAAAAACTATGGGGTTGGTGCGAGCCTTTGATTAAGCTGATTTAGGCTGGATCTGAAATTGCTAGGGCGTCGAACAGTGCGCAACATTCATCGTAGAAGTAGCGATACTCCGGGCGCAAATGCTGAGACACCAGTGACATCACCTGAAACACCCCTTGGTGAATCATTATTTCGTTACTGGTATTGCGTTCGCGTAACTGGTTGTAATTTAGCCAAAAGGTGAGTGACATAGCGACATTATCGCAGAGTCGTTTAAGCATGGTATCGTTGAGATCGATAATGTTTTGAGTTCGCAATTCTAATGCAACAGCGCGAACGGCCTGTATTTTTAGCTCTAGTAATTTCGAGAATCTTTTAGCAATATGTGGATAGCGCTGCAGAATATCGTTGAGATTACGGTATAGATAGCGATGATTAAAGATATGTTCAAACACGATGTATAAATAAAACCAGGCGTCTTTTGCACCCAAACTCTTTTCAATGGGCGCTTTTAAAATATCGATGAGTTCAACTTCATACGCGGCGAACAATTCTTGAATAATTTCCTCTTTACCGTGGAAGTGGTAATAGAGATTGCCGGGGCTGATGTCTAAATCGTTGGCAATGTCGACCGTTGTGACTGTGGGCTCACCTTCCGCGTTGAATAAGCTTAGGCTGCTTAATAATATTTTGTCGCGGGTTTTCATTAGTGTAGGAAACCTCTTGTGATCGAGGCCACAAGGTGCCATGAAGCGACGGTGGTGTCTAGGTTTGTGATGCTGATGGTTAATCTGTGGCACTAAAACGTGGCGGAAATAAAATAGCCCCACATCAATCGTATAGATGTAGGGCTATTTTTTGCCTTTAAACCGTCCGCAATAGCGAGCGCATCAATGGCTTTACTCGGCTTTAGCCGCAGCTTTTTTGGCAGGTGCTTTGCGAGCAGCTTTAGGCGCAGCGATTTTGGCAGCAGCCGGTGCTTTGACAGCAACGGGCTTAGTCGCTTTGCTTAGGCCATCAACTTTCTTGCTTAAGGCGTCCAGTTTCTTTTCTAAGCGCTGTATGTCGTCTGCGCTAGCACTGTGACCGAAGCCAAGGCTGGCACGCATTTTACTAATACGCTCTTCAATTGAAACTGTTTTACCAATGCTTGTCACTTCACCCAGCTTTTCACGAGCTTGGTTTTCAAGACGACTGCCTTTGTCTACTAAATCAGTAAACAGGCGAGGAGTCTCTTTGCTGGCTTTCTCGTAACGGTCATGGGCTTCATCATAAGCCCGACCGTAAGCGCCAAGACCGGCAAGCCAAATGCTTTTTGCCAGTTCGCTTGCCTGATTAGTGACATCTTTAAGATCCTGCAGACTTTTTTTGCTGTCTTTGCTCATGGTGTTCTCCATTGCAAATGGGTCGCAGCTTAGATGGTCAGATAAGTTCAGTGAAAACCAATCTAACATTTACTTGCTGTGACCGAATAAGAAAAAAGCACGATCGCCAATTGGCGCATCGTGCAAAAGCATAGGTGAAATATAGACCTAAGACTTGGTACCTAAAGTAGGTACCCAATGCTTACGATGCGCTAGCTTCTACAACAACTTCAGCTACTTCATCGGTGCTGCCTGAAACTTTGCTTTTTACTTTCTCAAAGCCTTCGCGCAGCGTTTTCATCTGACCTTCGACAGCGGCATTGCTTTCGCTTTTCAGCTCTTCAAACTTCGCAATAGCCTGTGCCTTGGTGTCGTTAAATTTAGTTACAACTTGTGACTTGCTGCTTCCGAATTTACCAGTCAATTCAATTTTACTTTCTTCGAATTTAGAAATAGTGCTGCTTTGAACTTTTTCCCCGCGTGCTATCAAGCTGTCGAATAGCTCGTTGCGCTTGCTGTAGGTATCTTTAACTTTACCTTCAGTTTCTTTAAACTTAGCTTCAGTTTGCTTAAGTAAGTCTTGGCTTTGTTCAAAGACTTTGCCGGCTAAACCAAGGTTGGCTAGGAAAAGGTCTTTGGCTAGCGTGTTGGTTTTTTCGATTTTAGTTTCTTCAGTCATGTTGGTGTCCTCATCTAAAAATAGGGGGCTTGTGGTTGGCCTGTTTCAGCCGAGAACTGCATAACCTCGCTGATTGAATCAAGGTTACGGATAAAAATTAGAAACTGCATACTAAAATCAAATTTTTCCCTGCGATATTCAATCTTTGCTTAGTTAGCGGATATTAATCTTTGTGTTTACTCAATAAATTCAGATTGTACTCTAGGTGTTATTACGGTTATCTAAGGGGTACTATTTTGTATAACTTAATATCAGAGCTGTACCACGGCGATGTTAAGCGCGCTGCACCCAGTGCCGGTTTGATAGTTTGAGGGGATAATATGGATAATAAAAATAAATTCGCTAGTGTTGCAACACCAAGTATTTTAAACACAGTTAAGGAGTTGCGTGTTGTTTTTGAAATGCTTGCTATGGCGTCGTTTCGATCGCGGCTGGATAGTATTCAGACTGGCGATGGTCATCCTATCGTCGTAGCGCCATCTTTTATGACTGGCGACGGCGGAACAGCTGCACTGCGGGCATTTTTGCGTCGCTCAGGGTTTGCAGCTTATGGCTGGGACCAGGGCCGCAATACTGGACTGCGCGAACAGGTATATCTTAATTTTGAAGGCCATGTTAAAGATTTGGCGGCGCGTTACGGTCGCAAAGTCAGTTTAGTGGGTTGGAGTTTGGGTGGTGTCTACGCGCGAACAATGGCGAATAAGAATCCAGATATTATCCGTCAGGTTGTTACTCTAGGGTCGCCAATTCATATTCCGGATATGGGCGGTGTTACTGGGCCGGTACTAAAACTTTATGAAATGCTAAATCCCGGTGCGATGAGTGATCCAATGTTGACCTGGGGAGATTGCTGGCGCGATATCCCGAAAGTGCCATCGACTGCTATTTATAGCGAAGGTGACGGCATTGTTGATTGGAACTTCTGTGTTGATAAAGTATTGAATGTCGACACCGAGAATTTGCGGGTGCCGGGTAGTCATGTGGGCTTGACCCATAATCCAGCGGTGATGTTCGCGATCGCAGATCGTCTGGCTCAGCGTGAAGGGCAGTGGCGCCCCTTTGATTTGAGCGGCTTGCGAGGCCGCGTATATGGTCGAACACCCTTGCAAGTAGCCGCGTAAGAGGTCTTGCTGGACGTTGGCGATTATTCCGCTGCGTTTAGTAGCTCTTCTAGGCAGTGTTCGCTAATGCCATAAAAACGTTTTAATTCTGAGATTTGCGTCAATATCGCGCTGTTGTCCCGCGGATGTTGGCGTTTTTGCGCCAGTATCATTTTATTCTTGTTAGTGTGCTCCAGCGAAATAAACTCGAAAACTTGGGTGTCGTAGCCGTTTGCCTCTAAGAGTAGCGCACGTAAGCCGTCGGTTACCATTTCTGCCTCTTGCCCAAGATGAATACCATGCTGCAGTAGCGGAGCGAGTACCGGTGGGCTCTTTAGTTGTGGTCGAATCTGTTTGTGACAGCAGGGTGAGCACATAATGATATTGGCTTTGCTGCGAATTCCCATATTAATGGCATAGTCTGTCGCTGTGTCGCAGGCATGTAGGGCAATCATAATATTGATGTTTTGCGCTGCGAAATGCTGGATATCGCCCTGTTCAAATTTAATGCCTTCCAGGCTCAACTTGGCGACCGTTTGATTACATAAGTCCACTAAACCCTGCCGCAATTCCACGCCTGTGACTTGGGGTTTTATGGCGAGGGTGTCGTTGAGATAGTCATGAACAGCGAAGGTCAGATAGGCCTTGCCAGAGCCAAAATCTGCAATATGAAGTTCTTGCTGATCGCTGAGTCCGGTATTTTCAATGGCCTTAGATAGAACTTCAATAAACCTATTGATCTGCTTCCACTTGCGAGACATTGCCGGAATGATCTCGGCCTTCACGTCGGTGACCCCCAAGGCGGCTAGGTAGGGGCGGTCTTTTTTAACTAAGCGATTTTTCTCCCGGTTATGTGACAACTGATTATCTAGCAAAGCCGCGCTGGCTTCTGGCTGGGCGTGATCAGTTACAATGCGATGCTCATTGAGCAGCGCTTTGCCCTTTTTACTGAAACGTAATTGAATTTCCGCAGCCTGGCTAAGCAAATGAGCATTTTTAAAATGGCCTCCCAGTAATTGAGACAATAGGGTTAATGACTCGTCGAGCTTGATGTTTTTGGTGATGTGATTCGTCTGGTATTCATAAAGAAAGGACAGTATTAGACTGTTTTTTATGAGCACTGGGCGCACTGTTATGCGCTTTAGTTCGATGTCGTCGCCGTGATACTTTGATAAGACCAAACGTTGGAATGAGCCGTTATTGAAGGCCTGCTGGCACTGATCAAGAAAGTACTGGGTTTCTTTGGGGGTGAGGGTGACCGACATTTTTGACCTATGTTCTGGGATTGCTAAGATACAGGCACACTTTACTGTTAATAGTATAGTGCAAGGCTAGGGCTCTTTAGGCAGCCGAAAAAAAGGGCAGCTAAGCTGCCCTTTTTAAACTATATAGCGGTTTAGCCTTTAGGGCCGGCCGCGATAATAGCGTCAGAAACATCGAAGTTAGTGATGTTCTTTTGGAATAACTTAGCGAGCTTACTGGCTTCAGCATCATAAGCGCTGGCATCGCCCCAGGCTTTACGTGGATTGACATATTTGTCATCTACGCCTGGAATTGACTTGGGAATCGTTAAGTTAAGTGCTTCAAGGGTCTCGGTTTCTGCGCCGATCAGCAGGCCGTTTTGGGCTGCAGCAACCACGGCGCGAGTTACCGGAATAGGGAAGCGCGAACCGGTGCCGCCCGCAGCGCCTGAGCCACCAGTCCAGCCAGTATTAACGAGGTAAACCTGCGATTCGAAGTCGTCGATACGCTTCATTAGGAGTTCAGCGTATTCACCCGCAACACGTGGCATGAAAGGCGCTCCGAAACAGGTAGAGAAAGTCGGGTGGATACCCGCTTCGGCACCTAATTCGGTAGAGCCAACGCGCGCAGTGTAGCCACTTAGAAAGTGGAACGCAGCGGCCTCTTTGGACAGAATTGAAATGGGTGGGATAACGCCAGAAACGTCGCAGGTTAGGAATATAACGGTCTTCGGCTCTCCAGCGGCATTTTCGATAACACGCTTAGTAACGTTTTCTAGCGGATAGCAGCAGCGGCCGTTTTCCGTTAGGCTGGTATCATCGTAGTCCGCGTGGCGGCTATGCTCGTCAATAACAACGTTTTCTACAATGGAACCAAAGCGAATAGCGTCCCAAATAATGGGTTCATTTTGCTGGCTTAAATTGATGGTTTTTGCATAGCAGCCGCCTTCAATATTGAAAACAGAGCCTTTCGCCCAGCCGTGTTCGTCATCTCCGATCAAGTAGCAGCTAGGATCGGCCGACAGGGTGGTTTTACCGGTGCCAGACAAACCAAAGAATAAGGTGGTATTGCCGCTTTCATCAACGTTTGCCGAGCAGTGCATTGGCATAACGTCTTTTTCTGGCAGCAAGAAATTCTGCACAGAAAACATCGCTTTTTTCATCTCGCCCGCATAACGCATACCGGCTAGCAGTACTTTGCGCTGGGCAAAATTGATAATGACGCAGCCGTCAGAGTTAGTGCCGTCACGCTCTGGCTCGCAAACAAAGCCGGCGCAGTTGATGATGGTCCACTCTTCTTTGGCTTTGGGATTGTATTTGCTAGGACGTACAAACATATTGCGGCCAAAAAGACCTTGCCATGCGGTTTGGGTATTAACAACAACAGGGATGTAGTGATCGTCTTGGGCGCCAACATGTAGGTTGGAAACAAAGCTGTCGTGTTCTGCGAGATAGTCTTGTACGCGATCCCACAGAGCATCAAATTTGGCGGGCTCAAAAGGACGGTTAACGCTGGTCCAGTCGATGGAATCAGATGTGGAAGGTTCTTGCACAATATAGCGGTCGCCCGGTGATCGACCGGTGCGTTTTCCGGTGGTCACTACTAGTGCACCGCTATCTGCCAGTTGGCCTTCGCCGCGGCTGAGGGCCTGCTCAATCAATTGCGCGGGCGTTAAATCTTTGTATATGGTTGTTTCAGCACTCATTCTCTGTATTCCTGTCACGTAATCCTGAGAGCAGCCTGTTCAAGCGGCGGGGTCGGAGAGTAAATAGAACCCCCGTTTTGGCTGATATTTTGGTGCGCCATTATTACAAAAAACCAATAGCAGCGCTAACCTTTGCGGGTATAAATCCGCTTTTGTGCATTTTTTGGTATTAATGGCGCGTAATTGTGGTGTTTTGGTTGAACATTGCGGCGATGTCAGAGGAGGTAAACTGGTATAAACGGTTGCAGAATTCGCAGTTGGTTTCTACCTTGCCCTGCTCCTCAATAATATCGTTCAGCTCTGTTTGGCCAATGGATACTAGGGCTCTCTCAACCCGCTCGCGGTTGCATTGGCAGCGCGCAATCAGGGGTTTTGCGTCAAATAAGCGCACCGCGTCTTGATGATAGAGCCGATAGAGCAGGACATCGGCGTCTAGAGCGAGTAGCTCATCGTTCTGGATGGTATCTGCAATGGCGGTGACATGTTGCCAGCGGTCTTTGTTAGGTGTCTTGCTGGGTAGTTCCTGCAGCATAAGCCCAGCTGCACTATTGGCGTCTGCACAGAGCCAAATTCTGGTAGAGAGTTGTTCACTCTGCTCGAAATACGCTTCTAAGCATCGCGCTAAGCTAGCGCCTTCTAGGCTAACAATGCCCTGGTAGGGTTTGCCGCTCTTGGGATGTATGGTCATGGCAAGCTGTCCGTTACCGATCAGTGTTTTAAAGTCGAGGCTCATGGCTTCGTTGGCGTCGCGGGCAATGGCGCGAAGTTCTCTTTCAGAATTCGCTTCAGCCATAATAAGTGGAACCTCACCATCGCCGCGAACTTGCAGGATCAGCGAGCCCTCAAACTTAATGGTTGCGCTCAATAGGCTGGCGGCGGCGAGGAACTCGCCTAGCAAATTTGCCACCCCTGGCGGGTAGTGATGGATACTTAGAATGTCTCGATAGCTTTTTTCTAAACGAACGTGCTCACCGCGAACATCGGTATCGTCGAAAATAAAGCGGTTGATGGTGTCGCTCATGAGCGTATTGAATTCCGTTACTGAGTATAAGGAGGAATTATATCGCTTCCACCTATCTTTATCTGTGTTGAATACACCTTGAGATCTTGGCACAAAGGTAATTTTGCACTCAGGCTCTCGCCAAGGTTATTTATTCGCCTATGCGTTGAAATCGATGAATTTGCCGACGCTGTTTTTTATTAGGTCGCTCTGGGTGAGCGAAGGCTGAGCCAAGGGCTTTGCGATCGGCGGCTTCCTGCTCGCGCTTGGCAATACTGTCGGCGGTTTCCCTGTAGAGCATTGCGGCTTCGCTTGCGCCGCGGCGTTGACCAGACAGGGCACTGACGGTAACTATCTTGGTATCGAAGCTAATCTTAAGACGTAATTCTGCAGCAACTTGAACTTCCTTACTGGCTTTGCAGCGAGCGCCATTGTATTGAACCTTACCACCTTCGATGGCTTGTTTGGCTAGGCTACGAGTTTTATAGAAACGCGCTGCCCATAACCATTTATCGAGACGAATACCGCTGGTAGATGTTTGTGTCATGTTGTTACTTTATATCGAAGATATACGCGAAAGATAGTGTTTAAGGGGCCGGGGGGGTAATAGGCAAAATTTCCGCAAAACTCAGAACTGCGGGATAAGTGAGCAAGTCGCGTGCAGCCTGTTTGCTATCTGGTTGGCGTAACGTCAGCAGGTGGCGAATACCGAACTTCGCTGCCGCGTCTAAAACACTGGTGGTGTCATCGACCAAAAGGCTGCGCTCTGGATCAAAATGCCAGTGTTGCTGTAATTGACGCCAAAATTCAGGGTCTTCTTTAGGTTTGCCGAACTGGTGAGAGCTGATTATTTTGTTGATCTGCTGGCCAAGATCGGTGTGCTCAAGCTTTAGGTCGAGGCTTCCTTGGTGCGCATTGGTCACTAGCCAAGTTTCGCAATGACTTGCGCTGAGCGCGTCGAGAAAGGCTTTGGTGCTGGGGTGTGGTGCAATTAGGTGAGCGACTTCACGCTTGAGCGCAACAATATCCACCTTGAGTTGGTCTGACCAATAATCTAGGCAATACCAGTTTAGTGAGCCCTTCTCCGCCATCATGCGGATCATTAATTGTTCGGTAACACGGTCTGGATCTCCGCCATAGATTTCTATGCAGCGCCGTGGCAGATGTTGAGTCCAGAAAAAGTTATCGTAATGAAGGTCTAAAAGGGTGCCATCCATATCGAGAAGAACAGTGTCTATTGCTTGCCAGTCAATCATAGGGTGCCATAGCTGATGGCACAGGTCTTAGTTGGTGACGCTGGCCGAATTGAATTTGGTGCTGACCGCATCGCGCATTTCGATGACTTCAGCGTAGTTTACATTTAACCACCACTCGGCACGTTTGCCGCCGAATTGGCTGATAGCGTTCAGATTGTGATGACGTTCTTGAAAGATAACACTGTCTTGATTGCCGGTTGTACTCATTGTCAGACCCTTGTGTTCTTGTCGGCTAAATAAATACTGCTTGCCGAGGGACTAAGGTACCGTTAGAGTCGCGATTGAAGTATAAGGAAAAGCCCTTACCGAGTGAAGTGGCATGCTTGGAGTGTGAGCGGCGGTTAGTTTTTGGCTGTCACAGCACCCGATTTGGTATTTTATGGCCGAAATCGGATGATAACACGAAGTTTAGCGACTTTGATTGCCGCTGGGAATATCCAGAAAGGCTAGGCCTTTATCGGCGCGTGGTTCCTGAGGTAGCCCGAGAACCTGCTCGGCAATCACGTTGCGCATGATCTCGTCGGTACCGCCAGCCAGTCTTATGCCGGGCGAAAATAATACGGTCTTTTGAAAGTGGGCGTGTTGCTCGGCAAAGTCAGGCTCGCTAATGACGCCTGCGTCCCCCATCAGTTGAATGGCGTAGTCGGCGATGTCTTGGTTCATAACCGCACCGACTAGTTTACCTAATGCCGCTTCGGCGCCCGGCATACCGCCTTTAGCAACCGCTGTGAGCATGCGATTTGTAGATGCTTTGATGCCGGCATGTTTGTAGTACCACGCGGCAAGATGCTCGCGTACCGCTGGGTTTGCACTAATGGGCTCGCCATCGATATGAAGACTAGTTACCAGTTGTAAAAACTCGGGGAAGCAGTCGGGCTGAACGCCTGCTATGGCCAGGCGTTCATTCATTAACACCAGTAGCGCTGCACCCCAGCCACCGCCGACATCGCCGAGTCGATAAGCGTCAGGGATGATCGCATTATTGAAAAACACTTCATTAAAATGCGAGCCGCCATCCATTTGTTTTATGGGCTTTATTTCGACGCCGGCTTGATTCATGTCGATAAAGAACATGGTCATGCCGCGATATTTAGAGATTGTGGGGTCGGTACGACATAGAATCACGCCGTAGTCGGAGTGTTGAGCACCGGATGTCCAAATCTTTTGGCCATTGATAATCCAATCGTCGCCGTCGGCAACTGCACTGGTGCGCAGTCCGGCAACATCAGAGCCGGCGCTGGGTTCCGAAAACATTTGGCACCACACGGTTTCTGCGCTGGCCATGGGGGGCAGTAATGCTAGTTTTTGTTCTTCTGCGGCAAAATGCATGATGGCAGGCCCGCAATTGCCAATACCAATCACAAAATAGCCGTCTGGTTCAGCGTAATTGCCGACTTCTTGTGACCAAATTACTTTGTGAATATCGGTGAGCCCGGCGCCGCCGTATTTCTTAGGCCAGTTAAGGGAGGCGTAACCGGCATCGGCGACTTTTTTATACCATGCTTTGGCGTCTTCATAAGCTTCGGACTGATCTTTGCGTCCGCCGGTAGCTGATTTTAGTCTGGCGTTGTCTTGTAACCAGCGGCGTATTTCGGCGCGAAACGCCGCTTGTTCTTGTGAATCTTTAAAATCCATGAGTATTCCTCAAAAATCATTTGGCAGCTTAGGCTGCTAACAGCCGGTCGACGAGCAGATTTTTCCAGTAGGGATTGCCACCTAGCAGTGTCGATAGTGCTTGCGCGCGGCGGTAGTAGAGATGGCAGTCGAATTCCCAGGTAAAGCCCATGCCGCCATGGGCCTGAATGTTTTCTTTGCTGCAGAGATAGTAGGCGTCAATGGCGCTAACTCTTGCAGTGGCGGCGGCAAGGGCAAGTTCGGGTGCGTTGGCCGACAGTGCCCAGGCGCCATAATAGGCGTTGGATTTAGCGAGTTCTTTTGCCACAAACATATCGGCCAGTTTGTGTTTGATGGCCTGAAATGAGGCAACTTGGCGGCCAAAGGCATAGCGATCAGTGGTATAGGCTTTGGCCATGTCGATGGCAGCTTCACAGCCGCCGACCTGCTCAAATGCCAGCAGGACTGCAACGCGATCGGAAACTGTTTGAATAGCTTGTGAGGCGCTTATTGCGCCGCCAAGCTCAACGCCGGGGGTGTCACTAAATATTAGCACGGCCCTAGGTAAGCTGGGGTCTAGGTTGTTTTGCTCAGTGCGGCTAACGCTGCTGTGCTTAAGCTCGACTAGATATAGGCCCAGCTTATCATGTTCATTGGCGGCTGCGACTATGGCATGATCGGCGATCATGCCATGCAAAACTGCAGATTTACTGCCGTTCAGCTTATTATTTTTTGCACGGCATGATGTCATATCGCCACTGATGGCGGCGGTACTGATAACGTCGCCGATGGCTAGCGCCGGCAGCCATTCAGCTTGCTGCTCGATTGAAGCGGCAGTTTTGATGAGTTCTGTGCCGAGATATACTGATGCAATAAACGGAACGGGTGCTAAGCAGCGCCCCAATTCAGTGGCGATAACGCACAGTTCAAGATAGCTGAGGCCAAGTCCGCCATGCTCTTCGGCAATGGTGGTTGCCGGCCAGCCGAGGGCAACAATTTGTTGCCAGAGCTTGGCGTCAAAGCCAGTGTTGCCGTCAATGACTTGGCGCACAATAGCACTGCCGCATTCTTTCGCGAGCATCGAGTGCGCTTGTTCTTGGATATTTTTTTGGTCGTCAGAAAAGTCGAAATTCATAGCTTGCTCCTAGGCACCTCGCCGCGGTTTAACACGGTAGGACAATGCTTTGAAGCATAGGTGTGTGCTCAGCTTGGAACAATAGCAAAACTGACCAAGAGAATATCCGATGGGGCCATCGGGCGAGGTGCCCGCATGGATCAGAGCATTAAGGCTTTGAGGCTGGCTCTGAAGCGTTCTTTGGTGGCAGGTTGCTGCCGGTAAGATATTACTAGGCGACCTACAATTGTTATGAGGTCATCGAGATCAATATTGCGATTGTTACGCGTGTTGTAAGCATCAAGAGGCTTTTTTAAGAGCTCGCGCCAATGTTCGTCGGATTCGGCAGTGTCTACATGTGGTGCCGCTTCCGCGGCGTTGGCACCGGAAACTAGGTCTAGCTTGCCAGCTTCTGGCCGCTTATAGCGAGAGGCGAACCAAATGCACTCTTCCAGCATCAGTGGGAAGTTATTATCATGCAGCGTGGCAATGTCGTGAATTTTGATAAACATGCGTTCGCGTTCGGTATCGATCAACGCGGCAATGATGTCAGACTTGCCGTTGAAATAGCGGTAGACGGTTCGTCTGGTTACGTTAGCAACTTTGGCGATATCTTCTATAGTCGTCGATTTAATGCCCTTGGTAATGAAGCAATTTATCGCAGATTTCAGGAGAATTTTCTTCCCAGTATCGAGATCGTCAACTCTGGCTCCATTGCCCCAGCGTTTGTTTGTTTTCATTTAGTGCACCTAGCTAAATTTGCATTGTCACCATCCTAACATGTTGTAATCTTGTGTTTGAGCCAAAAACCACCCTATTTTATAAGGGATTATACGTGCGCTGGTCGTCCATTAGTCCGGTGACAGAGGACTGGCTCGAGCTGGAGTGCTGATCGTCACTGTTTGAATATAAAAAAGACCGCTTTTCTGGCGGCCTTTTTTATGGAGTTTATTTTTCTATGCCGTGGGTTTCTCGAGCACAAATTGATAAACATCGATTGAATTTCCGCGGAAGCCACCCTCACAGTAGGTCAGATAGTAGTGCCACATTCTTTGGAAACACTTATCGAAGCCCAGCGGTGCAATGTCTTCCCAACGCTGTTGAAATGCATCGCGCCAGTGTCGCAGTGTGCGGGCATAACCCATGCCGAAGGCTTCTTCGTCAGTTACCGTTAAGCCTGCCGATGTAGCCTGTTCTTTAAATATGTCTGGTGTTGGCAGCATGCCGCCAGGAAAGATATAAGTTTGAATAAAATCCGGACTGCTGCTGTATGGTTCAAAACGCTTGTCTTCAATAGTAATGACTTGAATCGAAGCTTTGCCACCTGGCTTTAAACGCTTGTAAACAGTGTCAAAATACGTCGGCCAATATTTTTCGCCAACTGCTTCCAGCATTTCTATAGATACAATATGGTCGTATTCGCCGACTGCATCGCGGTAGTCAGTGAGAGCAAAGTCCGCCGTACCCATGGTGTCAGCATTGTTTAAGCGCCGTTGGGCGAATTCTAGCTGACGTTCTGACAAGGTGATGCCGTGCAGTAACACTTTTTTCTGGCGGCATAACTGTTCTGCAAATCCACCCCAGCCACAGCCAATTTCCAAAATACTGTCGCCGTCTTTAATATCTAAAAAATCGATGATGCGCTGATATTTGGCATATTGCGCCTCGGCGAGTGTTTGGTGTTCAGAAGTGAAGTACGCCGCGGAGTAGGTCATGCTCGGATCTAGCCAGTGCTGGTAGAATTCGTTGCCCAGATCGTAATGGTAGGAAATATTGCGGCGACTGCCGCGTTTACTATTGGCATTGCGCTGGTGCCGCCATTTTTGAAAAGCGCCTTCAACTTTGCCGCTGTCTAGCATGCCGCCAAAGTTGTCTTCATTAACGACAATCCATTCCACTAACGTGGCAATATCGGGACTGTCCCAATCACCGTCCATATACGCTTCACTCCAGCCTAGATCACCTCCAGTAAAGACCTTGCGTACGGCTTTCCAATTGTGGAGCACGATGACGGGGTTGAGATGCTCGCAGGGGTGTTCGCCAAACTCGACACTATTGCCGTTTGGCAAAGTGAGCCTTAAAACACCGCGGGCGGCATTTGAGAGCGGGGCGAGGACTTTATTAACCATCTGCAGTTGGCGTTTTGCCCACCAGCCAGAGCCTATATTATTTTCTAGAGCAGCAGTAGCCGTCTTTGTAGCAGCAGTAGCTGTCTTCATAATGAACCCTTAGATTTTTCTAACCCAATTATTGGTCGATACGTGAAATAGAAGTATTTGGTTCAGCGGGGCGGGGCACTAATTTCACGCCCTTGATAAAAAGTTTCGACGCTTCCCAGTGTATGCCAACAACCGCTTTGATGGTCATTAGCGGTAAACTAAAAAAATTATTAACTAGTTCTTTGTCTGAGAAAGAGCGGCGCCCGCCGCGAAATACTGCGTGAAGAAGCGCTTTGTCCTGCTCGGTCTCTCTAATCGCTACGCCAATATGTTCGCCCGGTAGGTGCATGCGAAAATGATAGCGAACTGCCATGGGGATAAATGGCGAGACATAAAAGTTCTTATCGCATTGCTGACGGACAATGCCTTTGCGCTGTTCGCTCTCAGAGACCGGAATTAAATAGCTGTGTCGCTCTTTGAAGGTATTACTTACTTCATACAGAATAGCGAATAGCTGTCTATCTTCGCTGTAGCAGTAATACACGCTGAGTGGGTTAAAAGTGAAGCCCAAAATTCGCGGGTAACATAGTAAACTCGCCGAGCCCAGAGTGTCATTGACACCGTGGTTCTGCAGGGCGCGCTCCAGATATTGGCGCGGCGCTTCGCCACTGCCATCGCCGAAGTCGCGATAATAAAAGCTAAAGACATTAAACGTATTGACAGAAAAAAGCTTACAGCGCTGAGCGGTTTCGCTCATCTTATCAAGATCAAATAAAAAACTACTCATGCGGTATATAAAGCGATGTCGACGCGGGTAGAAGCGATGATGGAGAACTTTTCCGCTATAGATTGCAGTGTGGTCGCCGGTAGTCATGCGGCGGCAGTAAGAGGGTCAGGGGTGCTTAGATGGATGCGACCGCTGGCATTTTCCACGTTCCAAGGTCGCGCGCTACCTCCCAGTTGTTCCGCAACGGCTAATCCCGATTGAATACCGTCTTCGTGGAAGCCATAGCCAAAATAGCTGCCACAAAACCAAGTGCGCTGTATCCCTTGCAGACTCCAAAGATGCTTTTGTGCATCGAGCGCGGCGTCATCGAATACTGGATGTTGGTAGCTGAACTGTTTATATACCATATCTTTACGAGGCTTTCTCAGAGGATTTAGCGTTACAACAATCTGCTCTGGACAAGGAAGATGCTGTAGAGAATTCATCCAGTAGCTGACAGAGACCTTACTGCCCTGCTGGTCTCTGTCAGCGAGGTAATTCCAGCTCGACCACACTTTGCTCAATACTGGCATGAGCTCTTTATCGCGGTGAAGAACGGCGTCATTTTGTTCGTAGGCAAAGTTACTGAGTAGCCTCTTTTCGTCGGTGCTAGCGTCTTCCAGTATGCTTAAAGATTGGTCTGCATGGCCGGCCATAACAATATGATCAAAACAATGATCTTCGCCGCGGCTGTCAGTGATCATGACGTGGTCAGCAAAGCGACGTACCTTGGTCACTCCACAGTTCAGACGGATATCACCAGTGAAAGCTTGTTTAATCCGTTTCACGTATTCTCGCGAGCCACCGACTACAGTTTGCCACTGGGGACGCTCGTTAACTTGTAAAAGACCGTGGTTGTAGCAGAAGCGCAGAAACGTTTTGGCTGGATAATCCAAAAATTTTTCCACTGGGGTCGACCAAATGGCGGCGCCCATGGGCAGTAGATGATCTTCCCGAAAACCCGGCCCAAATTTTTCGCGTTCTAGTAATTGTCCCAGAGACATATCATCGGATAGGGTTTCCATCCACACTGTACTTTGCTTATAAAAGCGCAGAAGGTCTCTAATCATGCCCCAAAAACGGGGGCGAAATAAGTTGCGTTTTTGGGCAAATAAAGTGGATATTGAATTAGATCCGCTATATTCCAAACGACCTTTATCAAGTGAAACACCGAAGGACATGTCGGTGCCTTGGTAGGCAACACCCAGCTCTTTAAAGAGGGCCACTAAATTGGGGTAGCAGCGCTCGTTAAAGACAATAAAGCCGGTATCTACCGCTATAGTACCCACGCTGGTGGTGATGTCGACTGTGTTAGTGTGACCGCCTAGGCGCGAGTGTTGTTCGAACAAAGTAACCCTGTGATTTTTGCTAAGTAGCCACGCGCTGCTCAGGCCCGCAATACCGGAGCCGATGACAGCAATGTTTAGAGGTGGGTGTTGTGATGATTTAGGCATAAAATTATCAGTGATCCCTTAGATTTTTCGATACGTAAAAAGTCTTTTGCCAGACCACGATTAATGGGTCTGTACTAGACTAATGGAGTTAGTATGCGCATTCCTTTTCAGTATTGGCGATTTTTTCGCTATGCACTGCCGGGTTTACCGTTAGCGGCTTTGGGTCTTCCTTTCTATATATACGCCCCACTGTGGTTGGCCGAGCAAGGTGGTTATGGCTATACCCTAGTGGGGGCGATTTTCTTTTTGGCGCGAATCAGTGACGTTGTCAGTGACTTGCCGCTAGGCGCCTGGGTGGACCGTCGTGGCAGTCATCGAACCTTATGGCTAGGTTCTTGGCTTTTGATCGCGGTCAGCGCGCTTTTACTGGTATTACTTCCTCATCCGTGGTCGCCGAGCGCCTTGGTGCTCGCACTAGTGCTGCTGATGCTGGGTTGGACAGGGATAACTGTACCTTGGTTGGCCCTTCCTGTGAACCTTTCACGGCACAACATTGATCGTCTGCGATATAACAGTAGCCGCGAGGGCATGCTGTTATTTGGCACCTTAATGGCCATGCTGGCGCCTGCGATTGTGGCGCCGTCGGCACTGCCTTGGGTGTTGGGATCTTTATTAGTAGTCTTACTCTTTGCAGTGTTCTTACAGGGTAGCCAAGGTGCCGCTGAGTCTGCTAAAAATATCCTGAGTTTCAAAGTGCTGCTGGCAGACGTTCGAGTGCGGAGTTTGGCTTTGCCGTGGTTTTTGAATATGCTGGCGAATGCCATTCCGGGAACTGTTCTCCTGTTGTTTATGCGCGAAGTGCTGGGGGCTGAAGATGCAGTGCCACTGGCTTTGTTAAGCTATTTCTTGGCAGGTTTAATCGGTATGCCGATCTGGTATTTTCTAGCGAAAAAGCTCGGTGATTTAAGATCGTGGCGACTTGGCCTGTGTAGCTCGGCAATATTATTTGGTTTTGCGGCATTGCTTGGCGAGGGCGATGTGTATTGGTTTATTGCCATAAGCATTGGCACGGGTCTCGCTTTAGGTGCCGACCAAGCACTGCCATCGGCAATGCAAACAGGCCTGGCGCAGGCCTTGTCCGCAGAGCATGGCGGCGCAGTCCTTGGCGCTAGAATGTTTGCCTTGTGGAGTATGCTGAGCAAGGCGGCCATGGGTTTAGCGGTGGGCGTATCATATTTATGGTTGGGTAGTCAGGCGGATATTAATGTGCCGCCGGTGTGGGCGATTACGGCGGTATACGTGGTTGCTCCCGTGGTACTTAAATTGCTGGTTTTTTATATGCTGGGGCGCTCAACAGTGGCGTGGATTGGCAAGAGGCAGATGTATGAGGCGTAATAGTAAAGTGCAGGCTTTAGTTTGGCTGAAGTCCGTTCTGGTTACGCTAATATTAACGACACACAGTGCGGCGTTTTCCCTGGATTGGCGCACGGTAAGTAGTGAGACCTACACTCTGTTGTGGAAGGATCTGACGTTTACTCAGTTACAGGTTGATCCTGGACAAGCACAGCCTGAAAATGCCGATATTTTGGCCCCAGCCTATGCCAAGCAAATAATTATTGAATATAAGGTCGGGGTATCGGCAGATAGATTTAAGAAGATGACGAATAAAGCTTTGGAAGGCGCATTTAGTCAGGTCGAACTAGCGCCGGCGGCTGACGATATTGCTCGCTTTTCTAACTGGTATTTGGCGGTGGAGAAGGGGGATCGCTATCGCCTGACGTGGCTACCTAGCAGCGGTTTAGGTTTGTATCTAAATGATAAGCCGCTGGGCGTGATTACTGCGCCAGAATCAGCAGCACTTATTCTAAGCGTTTGGCTGGGTCGAGCGGCGGTCAGCGAAGAGCAGCGTGACAACATGCTTGCCGCTTGGCGCGCGACCTCCCTTGATGCCTATTCGGAGCGTTAGCGCTAGTTTTTTCTTATAAGCTAAGTGCTTGAAAAAGCTATCTAATAGCATGTTGATATGAGATTGGGACATTTAGAAAAATAAGCTCGCGCCCGCTTGAAATGTCAAGACTGATTTGACTAAACGCATCGCTTTTGAAAATGGCGGTGTGATGCGTAACAGAGAGGTCTTTAATTCGGTGTGTCTCGGAAAAATTATTGCGTTCTGTTTTATAGTCTCCGCGTATTATTAATATAAATCTAGCGGGCGGTGTTTTTGAAGATGAATTTTAACAATCAATTCTGAAATCTCTACCAATGTCTCATAGGGTCTAACTGTAATAGGGCACCTATAAATTTAAAACTCACTTTCGGATAAACCATAAGTCTGTATGTTTCCATTTCTAAATTTGTATAATGATATTGTCATTGGTATGAAGCTTGAGTTAGCCATGCTGAGCGGTTTGCTACTGCTGCCGGTTTAGAATATGCAGGCTTTTTAATTTCTGGAAATTTATTGTAAGGAGTGATATTTTTTGAGTGTGCGGGTTTAAATGGCCGATTTTTATTTAAGTCGTATGCCACAGATAGTCCGCCAAATGATACAAAAAAAAGTAATATGTAAATAATGAACGTTGAGCTGGGAGTTGAGTGCTCTGATTTTATTCCTTGTTCTCGCAAGGTTATGAACTCATCATTATTTATTATGTGAGCTGAATCATTAGAGTTTTGTGCTGCTCTAAGTTCGGCGTCATATTGTTGTAGTTTATTTAATAATATTTGATATTGTTGTTCGCCATTGATACAGAAGCTTGCAGGTTTCCCGTCTAAAGTCATCGATATGTCAGTATTTTGATACGATCCATTGCGGTACTTATGCGTGCCTTTTATATCCGCGATAGTCGATATTGGCCAATATGAAATTCGGTTCAGATGAAGCTTCATTAAGTATAAGGGCGTTATAATTAGCCAGGACTTTAGCGGTGTTGAATGCCATGAATAGACCCGTGAAATATTTTTAGCTAATAGCAACCATACCACACAGGTAATGCCACTATGCCAGTATGCTGCCTCACTAGTCCATCGATAGTCAGGTATACTTATATAGATATAATAGAACCAAATTGGTAATCCTAAAATCAAAGCATAGCTCCAAAAAACATCATCAAGCTTTATAGCATATTGATTTTCATCATAACCAGAAACCCTGAACTTTATCTTACTTCGCGCAGCCTTATCTAGCTCATTAAAATTCACCTCGCCGGATATCGGTGGAGGAAATTCAACCTTCGTGGAATTTTGCTCTGGAGTCTTTGTGTATAATTCAGGTGATTCTTGCTGGCTTATCCATTCGTCGTGTTTTATTCGAGACTCAGGGTCAGATAACGCATCATAAGACCTATTGATGATTTTCATTATATTCTGAGACTCAGACGTACTTCCGTTTCTATCAGGATGATGTTTTTGTGACAAGACTTTATACGCAGCCTTGATTATTTCTGGCGGAGCGTCTTGAGATATTTTTAAATTATCATAATGTGTTCGTACCTTTTTCATGTATAGAGCCTGAATTCTTTATGGCGATTAAATTTATTATTTTTCATTATTGACTCTATAGTTTACTGACAACTATTAGTTGTCAGTTGGTTGATAAGGGTGCATCAAATTCTGGGTCTGATTGCCACTTCCGCAGGCTTTAATTTATTGCTCTGCTTTCCTCGCCGATTATCTCTGACGTACACTTGTGCAGAACCAGCAAGTTTTTAATATATCAACGACCTTAATTAAGTGGCTTATTTTTTATATCCGACATTTCGAGCGTCTATTGATGTTCTATTGGAAATGCTAGCTTGTTTTCTTCCTCAGTAGCCCCAGTGGTGTTCATATTCTCCCGCACTTATATTATTACGAATTAAAGCTATTAACTTTATATCGCAATTTTATGACTAACACCCATATATTCAGTCCTAGCGTGTTTAGTCGGAGCTAAAACTAATCAGCCGCTTACAATAACAAGAGGGCCCATTGACAGCGGCATTGTCGATATTGAATTAGCTTTCAGCAAGGTGGGTAAGCCTATTATCCACGCACATGGTAGAAGATTGATTGTTCATACATGTGATATGAGCGGAATACCATATTTATTGCCTCGCAATCCGATGTGTTTGATTTCTCTGAATATTGTTGGTCAGTTTTGTAAGCCTGAGCATAATCCTTAGTCAAATGAAAATACACCCTATATCTAGCTGCATATGAAGGTTGTGCATCACGGTGTCGAGTGTCTCTCGAGATGATATTCACGGCTAGATCTGTCGGGATTAGTATCAGGCTTATAAAAACCATGGCGTTTAGCTAAACCCTGCAGATACGGATACGCCCGATTAGAGCTGTATATGTCGGGTCGAGGGCGAGCGACGGCCGTCTTAGGCTTGATGACACATTATTCAGATATTTTGGGGGGATCGCGACTTCCTGACCCGGTGACGACCCATCAATTCTGGGTTTTAAAAGGTTTTAGCGGTTAAAAGTACTAAATCTCTGATCTGTTCATCCACAGGCCAGTATTCCGGTACTGAGTAGCTATCACACTAGGTATCTTATGGATTTGAAGAGCCTTCGAAAATTATGAGTAGCGCTGCTGGGAATGGGAGAATTATCAGCTGTATTGCTTGCGGAGTTGTTTGGCGAGCTAACGATCTTGCGCAACGGCCCTAAGTTCAATGTGCGACTCGCTTTTGTGCCGTGTGCAGAGTCTTAGCCGCCGACGTGGACCTGCGACCTTAGTAATGAGCACTACCAAAATAATGCGGCCAATCAGCTCGACACTATTGGCTGTTATAGCGGAATGCCAGTGGCCTCCTGGATCAGCTTTTCTTGGCAGTTGTAAATAAGATGAGAATTTTATGCGTAAAATCTATATTAAAAATAATAATATAGGCTTTGTGGCAGCGGCTGATCGTATTGCTGAGCTCGATCCAAACGTAATAGCACCTGCCTAAGCTAGCATCGGCGGCGGCGGCAGGCTTAGGCCGGGAGTTTATCGTTTGCGAAGTATTAGGCTGCCAATAGAATAGCCCGCCCCAAAGGAGCAAATCACGCCAATATCACCGCTGACTAAATCTTCATGAAACTTAGCAAACGCAATAATAGATCCTGCTGACGCGGTATTTGCATACTCGTCTAGCACAACCGGCGCTTCTTCGACTGTGGCGTAACGCCCCAATAATCGCTTACTGATCAGCAAGTTCATATTAAGATTCGCTTGATGCAGCCACCAGCGCTTTAATTCGGATACTTGAATACCTTCGCTAAGCAAATGGCTCTCAATATGATCGGCTGCCATTGGGCAAACTTCTTTAAATACCTTGCGGCCATTCTGATGGAATAGCATGTCCGCTGAATAAGGATCTTCATCGGTCGTTAGCGCGGTGTAGCCAAAGTTAGAGCGAATATTATTTGAGTAAGAGGTCACACACTTGGTGCTGACTACATCAAAGGCGTGCGCAGACTGACAAGTGTCGCTGCTTTCTACGACAACGGCGGTCGCCACATCACCAAAAATAAAGTGTGAGTCTCTATCCATATAATTCACTTGAGGTGAGGTCAGCTCTGGATTAATGACCAATACACCTTTTGACGTGCCACCCTTAACAGCGTCAACCGCTCTTTCTAGGCCAAAGGTTGCGGCGGAGCAGGCCACCAACATGTCAAAGCCAAATCCTTCAATTCCTAGCGCCGCTTGCACTTCGATGGCAATGGCAGGGTAAGAGCGCTGGGTATAGGCACAGGACACAATTACCATATCAATATCGGCGGCGGTTTTATTCGCGGCGATCAGGGCTTTTTTTGCTGCAGAAATAGCCATTTCTGCCTGATGAGAGACTTGGTCGTCGCCACGTAATTCAAGCCGCGGCCGCATGCGATGTATATCTAAAACGCCCTCTTTTGCGTAGATATAGCGACTTTTAATACCGGACGCTTTTTCAATAAAAGCGGGACTAGATAGTGGCTTAGCCTCTAGGTCTCCGGCTTCAATGGCCAGCTGGTTTTGAAGATTAAAATGCTTTGCCCAAGCGTTATAACTTGTTACGAGTTCTTCATTGCTAATGCTATGTGTTGGAGTCCATAGGCCCACCCCGCTAATAACGACTGACGAGTTCATGTGAGTATTCCTGATATTATTTTGAGTAAAGTAAAGTAAATTAGAGGTGAGAGTGTGGCCGACATCGCCCATGCAGTCTATATATAGGAATAACAAATGCCAAATGGCGCTCAAAATACATAAAATCAGCCCCGTCTGCACCTAATGACGTTAGTGCAGTGTGTATTGAAGGCTGAGGAGTGTTAATGCAATCGCTGCTGTGAGGGCGTAGCATGGTGATTTTCACTCACCGATCTTAGTGTTTGCTGTGCAAACTACCATGACTTAGAGAGGTTATTATGACTGGCCTACTAGCACTTCTTGCTATTATTATTGTCACCGCCGTTATTTTTTCATTGCGTTTGTCGCGTCGCAGCGGCTGTATCGCTTTTGCCGCAGCCTGGCTACTGGCAGGTCTGGGTAGTGACTTCTTTGTTTATCCCTTAGTGTTACTCGGATTGCTGCTTGTATTGGCAGTGATTATTATCGACACCTTACGCATTCGGTTTATTAGTGCACCGGCGATGGCGGCTTTAAAGAAAATGATGCCGGCTATGAGCAGTACTGAGCGCGAGGCGCTGGATGCCGGCACCACATGGTGGGAAAAGGATTTATTCTCTGGTCATCCCGATTGGTCTAAATTTGAGAAAATAGCACTTTCAAGTTTGAGCGAATCCGAGCAGGCTTTTCTTGATAATGAAACAGCAGAGCTGTGCGGTATGCTCGACGAGTGGCAAATTCACCATCACGATAAAGCACTTAGTCCGCAGGTTTGGCAGTTCATCAAAGACAAGGGCTTTTTGGGGTTGATTATTCCCAAGGAATACGGCGGCCTCGAATTTACGCCCTATGCCCAGAGCCGCGTGGTCAGCAAAATTGCTAGTCGCTCTGCGGTGGCGGCGGTGAGTGTGATGGTACCGAACTCACTGGGGCCGGGTGAATTGCTAATGAAATACGGCACCGCCGAGCAAAAAGATTTTTGGCTGGCGCGCTTAGCGAAAGGCGAAGAATTACCCTGTTTTGGTTTAACCGGCCCGGAAGCAGGCTCAGATGCTGGCGCGATTCCCGACACCGGTGTGGTGTGCGAGCAGGAGTTTAAGGGAGAGAAGGTTTTAGGCGTAAAGCTTAATTTTTCTAAACGTTGGATCACCCTTGCGCCGATCGCAACGGTAGTGGGCTTGGCGTTTCGGCTCAATGATCCAGAGGGCCTCATTGGCGACGAGGTTGAACGTGGCATTAGCTGTGCCTTAGTCCCTGCGGATTTGGCGGGGATGGAAATTGGCCGCCGCCACTATCCCGGCTCGGCCTTTATGAATGGCCCGATCACGGGGGTGGATGTATTCATTCCCATGTCGATGTTAATCGGCGGGCAAGCGTATATTGGTCAGGGTTGGATGATGCTGGTGGAATGTCTAGGTGCCGGTCGAGGGATTTCGCTGCCTGCACTATCCACCGCCAGTGGCGAAATGAGCTACTTAATGGTTGGCGCTTTTGCGCGGATTCGTCGCCAGTTCGGCATTCCGGTGGGTAAGTTTGAAGGCGTTCAAGAAGCTAGCGCCGAGATCGCTGGTAGCGCCTATATGTTGGAGGCCTACCGCGCCTTAGTCACGCGGGCCCTGGCAGATGGAGCGCCGTCGGTGTTGACCGCAATGGCCAAATACCATGCTACAGAGACCATGCGTGTCCTAGTTAATCACAGCATGGATATTCTTGGTGGTCGCGCCATCCAAATGGGCCCACGGAACTTTATGGCTTTGCTCTATCAGACTATTCCCATTGCGATCACGGTGGAGGGGGCCAATATTCTCACCCGGTCTATGATTATATTTGGTCAGGGCGCAATGCGCTGCCACCCCTATTTAGCCGATGAATTAGAAGCCTTGTCTGACCAAAGCGACGGTGCAGTGGAGCGCTTTGATAGGTTGTTGAGCAGCCATCTAGCGCATACTGCAGGCGTTTTTAGTCGCGGTCTGTTGCTGGGGTTAACGGCCGGAAAATTCACTAAGCCAGCATGTGGAAACAGCGAGTTGTCGGCACTCTGGTATCCAAAGATTGATCGCTACAGCGCAGTTTTTGCCGCCACGGCTGACTTTGCCTTACTGCTGCTTGGCGGTGATCTCAAACGTCGAGAACTGCTCTCTGCGCGCTTAGGTGATGTCCACAGCCAGCTCGTTATCGCCTGCGCTATTTTGAAGTTCCACGATCATCAAGCCCCTAGCGAAGCAAATACATTGCACGCAGGATTCGCCTTAAAACGCAGTTTTTCCGACTTGAATAAGGCCTTGTTAGGCTTTTATCAAAATATGCCGCAGCGCTGGATGGGGCGGGTATTACAAACTGTATTTTTCCCATGGGGTCTGCCGAATTTTGAGGTGTCAGATAATGATATTCGCGGTTTGGGCGAGATTATAATGAAGCCTAACGCGGTGCGTAGCATATTCGCTGAGGCGGTATATATGAGTGCCGACGATCAGGATGCGCAAGGGCGTATTCATTGCGCCTTTCAATTGTTAACGGAAATTGACAAGGACTATAACGAGTTTCTTGAACATGAACATCGTGGCCGTTTGCCCGGTGAGACCATGGCTGAAAAGTTGCAGCTAGGGGTTAGCCAAGGCTTATTTAGTGAGGAGCAGGCCGCGCGCTTAGCCGAGTATGATGAGCGCCGCTATGACTGTTTGCTGACGGATGCCTTTGATGCCGATTTGAATAATGTGGATGTGCGACCTGTTCGACCAAAGTCATTGGAGCAGTAGGTGAAGAAGATATTTACTGACCAAAATTTGATGATGGTTGTGCATGTGCAAAATTTATTGGCGACCGCTGGCGTGTCTGCTGAGTTGAGAAATGTTTACGCTGGCGGTGCATCTGGCAGCTTGGCGTTTACCGATGTTTGGCCGGAGCTGTGGATTGATGCACATAGTGTGGCGCGGGCAGACGTCGTATTGATACAGATGCGCAGCCCGTCAGAATCAGTTTGGACGTGCGCGGCTTGTGACGAAGAGAATGCCTCGAGCTTCGACTATTGCTGGCAGTGCGGTGAGACCTCGCCGGAAATAGTGAGTTAGTAACGCGTGTTCACACTGTAGTGACAAGATAGATATCACGGCAAATACTAAGGGTAATTACCTATCAAAAAGCGCTGGTGCTTGCGCTATATTAAAAGTACTTCTCTTTTCGGCAATGAGCTTTGTTAAAAGATGATGGGACAGGTCTGGTCTTCTGTTGCGTGAAGATACGACCGATTTTTGGGGCCTCCGGGCCCCTTTTTTTATGTTTAAAAAGCCATTACAGCTGGCTTATATCTCGCACCGCGCCTTTGTCGGCACTGGTGGCCATTTTGGCGTAGGCTTTTAGCGCTGCTGATACTTTTCGTGGGCGCTCTTTTATCGGCTTCCAACCCTTGGCGTCCATAGCCTTCCTGCGCTTATTCAGTACGCCGTTGTCTACAAGCACATTAATACTGCGATTGGGGATGTCGATGCGAATAATATCGCCTTGTACTATTAGGCCAATCGCACCGCCGGCTGCGGCTTCTGGTGAGACGTGACCGATAGATAAGCCAGAGGTGCCGCCAGAGAAGCGACCATCAGTGAGTAGCGCGCAGACTGCGCCTAAATTCTTAGATTTAATATAGCTCGTCGGGTAAAGCATCTCTTGCATACCGGGGCCGCCTTTGGGTCCTTCGTAACGAATAATAACCACATCGCCCGCTTTAACGCGGTCGTTGAGAATATCGTCAACCGCACCTTCTTGGCTCTCGCAAACATGCGCGGGGCCTTCAAAGACCAGTATGCCTTCATCGACCCCCGAGGTTTTTACCACGCAGCCGTCTTCGGCAATATTGCCATGTAACACCGCCAGACCACCCTCGGTGGAGAAGGCATGCGCTAAGTTGCGGATGCAGCCATTGTCGCGGTCGGCATCTAGCGACGTCCAGCGGGTGTCCTGGCTAAAGGCGGTTTGGGTTGGAATACCTGCGGGGCCAGCCTTGAAGAAGTTTTTCACCGCCTCGTTATCGGTGGTCATAATGTCCCACTGTGCCAGTGCCGCGCCCATCGTGCTGGCGTGCACCGTGGGTAGACTGACATCGATTAAGCCGGCGCGGTCAAGCTCGCCAAGAATACCGAAGACGCCACCGGCTCTGTGTACGTCTTCCATGTGATATAGCGGGGTATTCGGTGCGACCTTGCAAAGCTGTGGTACTTCACGAGATAGCTCGTCGATATCTTTAAGGGTGAAGTCTAGCTCGGCTTCTTGCGCGGCAGCTAATAAATGCAAGATGGTATTGGTGGATCCGCCCATGGCAATATCCAGTGTCATCGCATTTTTAAAGGCGCCGTAGGAGGCAATGCTGCGTGGTAGCATCGTCACGTCGTCTTCTTCATAGTAGCGTTTGGTAATCTCAACAATGCGGCGACCGGCTTCCAAGAATAATTTTTTGCGATCGGCATGGGTGGCTAGCATAGAGCCATTGCCCGGCAGCGACAGGCCAAGGGCTTCGGTTAGACAGTTCATCGAGTTGGCGGTGAACATACCAGAGCAAGAGCCACAGGTTGGACAGGCGGAGCGCTCGTACTCAGCGACATCTTCGTCAGACGCCGTGTCGTCTAACGCAATAACCATGGCATCGACCAAGTCGAGCTTGTGCTCAGACAGTTTGGTTTTGCCCGCCTCCATGGGGCCGCCAGACACGAATACCACGGGGATGTTTAGACGCAGCGCGGCCATTAACATACCGGGGGTGATTTTGTCGCAATTAGAGATACATACCATGGCATCGGCGCAGTGAGCATTGACCATATATTCCACTGAGTCGGCGATGATATCGCGGCTAGGCAGGCTGTAAAGCATACCGTCATGACCCATGGCGATGCCGTCATCCACCGCTATGGTGTTGAATTCTTTGGCAACGCCACCTGCGGCTTCGATTTCACGTGCCACTAACTGGCCCATATCTTTCAGGTGGACGTGGCCGGGGACGAATTGCGTAAAGGAGTTAACCACCGCAATAATCGGCTTATCAAAATCGCCGTCAGTCATGCCAGTAGCGCGCCATAAAGCGCGGGCGCCAGCCATATTGCGGCCGGCGGTGGTGGTTTTAGAACGATAAACTGGCATAGAGAATCCTCGTAGGCTGTCGTCAAGCCTTGGCGTGCATCTAGTATAAAGCGCGGCAGTTTAACACAGCGCGGGTTGCCGCCGCATAGTGTCAAACACAGGGCGGTTGCGTCCCTTATGCGTTAACCTGATGATAGTTAGCCGATAATCTACCTTGCTTGAAAATCGGTCAATTCTGATAATGATCTAGCTTATTTAATAAAAGCGGTCAGACGGTTTTGGCTGGCGGCTTCATTTTATCCGTAGACCATTAAGCCAAGAACTTGTGCTAGTGGTGATTAATTTCGCCGGTCAAAAAAAGAGCATCCTAGAAGAAAATGGAAGATATTAATATTTCGCCAGCTATTAAGCGCCGTGAGCAACAATAATGAGCCGAGCAGAGACGCCGACAACGCTGGCGCTTCAACTCCAAATTTTACAGTCAAGTTATTCAAATCATTAGTTAATTTGCGTTTTTATCCAATCGCTTAATGCCAGCCCTGTGCCCATCGGCCAAGGTTTAATATCTTGTACAGGCACAATTTTGTAATCGTCTAACTCGTGATTAAGTTTTACTTCACCAGCCGCTTTTACGTGATAGGCAATAATCACCTGATTTTGCTGTGCGAAGGGATATACGCCAACGAGTGACGTTTCTAGAGCGTGGAGATTAAGCTCTTCCATGGTTTCGCGGCGGGCGCACTCTTCAGGGTCTTCACCGGCCTCTAAAAATCCAGTAATAATAGAGTAAAAGGTTTTTGGCCAGCTCACGTTATGCGCCATCACCACGCCACCTTCCACTTCAACAATCATGGCCACCACGGGCACCGGGTTGTTCCAGAGCACGAATCCACAGCTGGTATCGGGGCAGCCCTTGCGGATTTCACTATCTATTAAAATTTCGGCAATGGGGTTTGCGCATTTGGGGCAGAAATTCATGGTGTGGCCTTGTCGTTATTGTCGTGTAAGATCTTTAGCTCAGAGATTTTGCCACAGACAGGCTGTGCGCGCCCATGTTTACGGCTAAGGTAGTGTCCACAATAGAAACAAATAGTGAGTTGGTATGGATCTGAAATTACAAAATAAGACTGCCTTAGTGACCGGAAGTAATCGCGGCACGGGGGAAGTGATCGCCCAGACCTTAGCAAGAGAAGGCGCGATTGTGGTCTTTCATAGCAATGAAAAAGGCGCTGCGCTTGAGCTGGCGGCCGCAACGCAGTTTGCTCACTCGGTGTGGGGCGATATTGCCACGGCGGCTGGCTGTGAGCAGGTGTTGACGCAAACTAGAAATGCCGTAGGTGGTATCAATATTCTGGTTAATAACTATGGCACGGCGACGGCGGGAAAGTGGGCGGTGAGTGCGACAGATGATTGGCTGGATATGTATCAGAAGAATGTCTTGTCAGCGGCGCGTTTAATCCAAGGTTTAACGCCTGCAATGACCGCCCAAGGCTGGGGTCGAATTGTGCAGTTAGGCACCATCGGTAGCCATCAGCCCAATAATATTATGCCGCATTATTATGCATCTAAAGGCGCTTTGGCGACCATGAGTGTGAGTTTGACCAAAGAGCTTAGTAATACCGGCATCACCGTGAATACCATCTCGCCAGGTTATATTCGTACTGCAGAGTTGGAAGCTGGCTTTCGTCGTCGGGCGGAGAAAAAAGGCTGGGGCGATGATTGGGGTGAGATTGTCAAAAAAATTGTCGAAACCGAATATCCAAACCCATCTGGCCGTATCGCGGAACGTCAGGAAGTTGCCGATTTGGTGGCCTTTATTTGTAGTGATTTAGCCGGTTTTATCAACGGACAGAATATTCGTATTGATGGCGGTGCCGTGCGTTATGTATAAAATCTTTAGACCTTGTCCAGGAAAGTCACTCGGGTAAGAACTCCGCTAACACGCTATCGAGCATGTCATAGCCTCGCAGGCTTGGCTTATATTCACCGTCGGTCTTTTGGAGTAGGCCAGATGACATCAACGCATCTATGGTGCTGGCAATATGTGACCAAGGTAAGCCGCTGCGCTGCTCAAACAATTGGCTTGAAAATCCCTGCTGTAAGCGCAATGCATTCATCATGAACTCTAATGGCAGATCAGCGTTTGCTATCTTAGCGGTCTTGCTACTGCGCGACGGACTGCGCTGCAGGTAATCCTCAGGCTTGCGGGTTTTTTGATAGCGAATAATATCGCCGTTGGCCTGCGTGATTTTTCCGTGCGCGCCAGCACCTATCGCCAGATAATCGCCAAACCGCCAGTAGTTGAGGTTGTGACGTGACTCATGTCCCGCCGTTGCAAACGCAGACACTTCATAGCGCTGAAAACCGGAATAAGACAACGAGTTAACACCGGCACCTTGAATGCGGTGCATCTCGGTTTCCACCGGCAAGCTTGGCGGACGTTTAAAAAATTCAGTATTGGGCTCAATGGTAAGTTGATACCAGCTAATGTGCGGCGCACCGGCATCGATAGCTATTTGTAAGTCACGCAAGGCATCGCTCTGGGTTTGGCCATTAAGGCCGTGCATAAGATCGACATTAAAATTATCGAAGTCGGCTTTTTGGGCACAGTGAATGGCACGCAGCGCGTCGTCACTATTGTGTATTCTGCCGAGTTTTTGGAGCTGGCTGGGTTCAAAACTCTGTACGCCAATTGAGAGTCGGTTGACACCTGCATGGCGATAACCGTCAAAGCGGGCTTGCTCCACCGTGCCGGGGTTGGCTTCCAAGGTAATCTCGATATCACTAGAAAAATCTATGCGCTCACGCAATTTGGCAAACAGTGTTTGGTAAGCTTGAGGGCTAAATAAACTGGGTGTGCCGCCGCCAATGAAAATGCTTTGCAGTTCGCGGCCCTGAATAAAATCCAGATCCTGATCGAGATCCTCGAGCATGGCGTCAATATAGGCCTGCTCGGGGAGTTCCCCCTTTTGTTCGTGGGAATTAAAGTCGCAGTAGGGGCATTTGCGCACACACCAGGGAATGTGGATATATAGCGATAAGGGCACCGCTCTCAGTAGGCTTGATCCGGTGTTCAGGGTAGATAATATGGAATTTTTCATAGCCTGACTTTACTTGTGCTGGCCTGCTGCGGGCGCCAAGTTTAGCATTATTAAGCGAGCTGTTTTTGCCTTCTAGCGCAGTTAATAATGGCCTGATTGGTATTCGATGGGTTTTGTAGGCTTGCTGCAAGCCTTGGTCTTGTCCTCGTTGGGCGCCTTAAATTCTTTTTTTTTGGCCCAAAAATAAAGTAAGCAAAGAAAAAGCGCGCCCTGCATCACCGTTAATGGCAAGAAACGCCATCGATGTAACTCGTGGCATCCTGCCCCTCGGCCTAAAGGCCGCCCCACGGGCGTTCAAAACGGCAATCCTGCCGTTTTGTCTTGCGCGCTTCGCAAGTAACGGCGCGGGCAGCGTGCCCCGGGGAAAACTCGCCTTCGGCTCAAACAGTTTCACGCGCCGTTACCTGCTGCAGTGCTCAGCGTCGCTGAAGGGGATTGGGGTAAGCTGCGAGTATCGAGGTGATATGAAATTACTTGTCTAATGCCGGAAGGTGGCACCGCTCTTAGTCCCGCTTTTGAACTCACCGAGCATCGCAGAAATCCAATGGGATGTTTTTAGCGAGGATTGTCTGAGCCGAAGGCGAGTTCCGCAGCGACCCCTTTAAATTTTGAGACCCTTCGGGTACCCGAAGGGTGAGTGATAGCGGACGAATTTCTTACTTACTTCTTTTTTCGCAAAAAGAAAGTAAGTCGCCTAGCGATGGCGAAACGAAGGCTAGAAGAAAGCCGTAATGCTACTATATAGAATGATGGACAAGCTTGGGATTTGCTAATTGGCCGTGCAGAACGGTGAGCCTAGTTCAGCCCCAATTTGTCCCAAATATCATCTATCTTTTGGATGATGACAGGATCTTTTACAATCGGTCGGCCCCATTCGCGGGTAGTTTCGCCACCCATTTTGTTGGTGGCGTCCATTCCCATTTTGGAGCCTAGGCCCGAGACTGGTGAGGCAAAATCGAGATAATCGATAGGCGTATTTTCAACCAGCACGGTATCGCGCGCGGGGTCCATACGGGTGGTAATCGCCCATATAACATCGTTCCAGTCGCGGGCGTTTATATCGTCGTCGCAAATAATAACGAATTTAGTGTACATGAACTGGCGTAAGAACGACCACACACCAAACATGACGCGCTTGGCATGGCCGGGGTATTGTTTTTTGATGGTCACCACCGCCATGCGGTATGAACAGCCTTCCGGTGGCAGGTAAAAATCGACGATCTCTGGAAATTGGCGCTGTAGTAGCGGCACCAAGACTTCGTTTAAGGCAACACCGAGTACGGCCGGTTCATCGGGTGGCCGACCGGTATACGTGCTGTGATAAATTGGCTGCTTGCGATGGCTGATATGGGTGACGGTGAATACCGGAAAGCTATCCACTTCGTTGTAGTAGCCGGTATGGTCGCCATAGGGACCCTCGTCCGCCATTTCTTGGGGGTCGATGTAGCCTTCAAGGATAAATTCGGCGCTTGCTGGCACCTGTAAATTATTACTTAGACACTCGGTGAGTTCGGTTTTACTGCCCCGTAACAAGCCTGCGAATGCGTATTCGCTCAAGGTGTCGGGTACCGGTGTGACTGCGCCGAGGGTGGTAGCGGGGTCTGCACCCAGTGCGACCGATACTGGAAACCTTTCGCCGGGATGAGTCTCTTTAAATTCTTGTAAGTCTAGGGCGCCACCGCGATGAGATAGCCAGCGCATAATCAGCTTATTCTTGCCGATCAACTGCATGCGATAAATGCCGAGATTTTGCCGTTCTTTATTAGGGCCGCGAGTAATGACCAGAGGCCAGGTAATAAGCGGTGCGGCGTCTTCTGGCCAGCAGGTTTGGATGGGCAGAGTATTTAGGTCAACCGCATCGCCTTCAATGACGCATTCCTGGCAGGCGGCATTACTCACCATTTTTTGACCCATATTCAAAACTTGCTTGAATATCGGTAGCTTGCTCCAGGCGTCGCGCAATCCTGTAGGGGGATCGGGCTGGCGCAAAAAAGCGAGTAACTCACCTACTTCATGCAGGGCCTTAACATCGTCCTTACCCATGCCCATGGCGACACGCTTATCGGTACCAAATAAATTTGCCAGAACCGGAATGCTGTAGCCAATAGGGTTTTCAAATAACAGGGCTGGACCGCCGGCACGCAGCACGCGGTCGCAGATCTCGGTCATTTCCAGATTTGGATCGACAGGATAGCTGATGCGTTTCAGCTCACCCTGCTTCTCTAAATGCCGAATAAATTCTCTGAGATCTTTATACATAAGCTCGACGTGGTTGGTGAAACTTGAAAGTTAGTGGGGTTGTACGGCTCGATCGATAGATTGGTCTTGCCGCACCGGAATTTATTTACTTCCGTTTCATCGAGTCGAAGAATTCTGCATTAGTCTTGGTATCTTTGAGTTTGTCGATCAAGAACTCAATGGCAGCGGTATCTTCCATGCCGTGCAACAATTTACGCAGTATCCACATTCTTGCTAATTCTTCTTCACCGGTTAGCAGTTCTTCGCGACGGGTGCCTGAACGACGAATATTGATGGCAGGGTAGACGCGTTTCTCGGCGATTTTACGGTCGAGATGGAGTTCGTTATTACCTGTGCCTTTAAATTCTTCGTAAATAACTTCGTCCATTTTCGAGCCGGTATCGATCAACGCCGTTGCGATTATGGATAAGCTACCGCCCTCTTCAACGTTACGTGCAGCTCCGAAGAAACGCTTTGGGCGCTCTAGAGCGTGGGCGTCAACACCACCGGTTAGCACTTTACCAGAGCTGGGAACAATGGTGTTGTAGGCACGGGCGAGACGGGTGATTGAATCTAGCAGAATCACCACATCGCGTTTGTGTTCTACCAAGCGCTTGGCTTTTTCGATAACCATTTCGGCTACCTGAACGTGACGGGCTGGCGGCTCGTCAAAGGTAGATGCGACAACTTCGGCGCCGCGAACACCGACCGAGCGCTGCATTTCGGTAACTTCTTCTGGGCGTTCGTCGATCAGTAAAACAATGACATAGCACTCAGGGTTGTTGCGGATGATACTCGCTGCAATATTCTGCAACATCAATGTTTTACCCGCTTTTGGCGGTGCGACGATCAAGCCGCGTTGGCCCTTACCTATCGGTGCAGCCAAGTCGATGATGCGACCGGTTAGATCTTCAGTTGAGCCAGTACCTAATTCTAATGTTAGGCGCTCATTTGCGAACAACGGAGTAAGGTTTTCGAATAAAATTTTGTTCTTGGATTGTTCTGGGCGGGTGAAGTTAACTTCGTCGACTTTCAATAATGCGAAGTAGCGTTCGCCCTCCTTGGGGGGGCGGATCTTGCCGGCAATGCTATCGCCGGTGCGCAGATTAAAGCGTCTGATCTGACTAGGTGATACGTAAATATCATCAGGGCCTGCTAAATAGGAGCAGTCCGCAGATCGCAAGAAACCGAAGCCGTCTTGCAAGATTTCCAAGACGCCATCGCCATGAATATCTTCACCACTTTTGGCGTGGCGTTTAAGTATGGAGAAAATAATGTCTTGCTTGCGAGAGCGGGCAATATTTTCTAGGCCGCTTTCTTTGGCAATATCGAGTAATTCTTGGGCTGATTTTGTTTTTAGATCGGTCAGATTCATAGGTATATGGGTTTAGTGGTATCAATTAGACAGGATGTGAGCGAGACGTGGGAACGGCAAAATTTATTTAGCCGGGACGAACTCGACGAGTTAAGCTGAAGCGAATATAAGGTTATTTATTGGGTATTTCTTGAAGAATGTTGGGCACTCTAGCACTGAAAAGTCAGGTCGTCCAGCTTTTAGAGTCAGCCCGTGCAGTTAAATTTGTACGGGCTGCGATGGCATTACAGTGCTGAGTTTACGAAATCTAGCAGCTGTGTTTTAGAGAGGGCGCCAACTTTAGTCGCCTCTGCATTGCCACCTTTGAAAATCATCAGTGTTGGGATACCGCGAACGCTAAACTTAGCGGGCGTATCGCTGTTGGCGTCAACATCGATTTTGCATATTTTCAATTTCCCAGCAAACTCGCCGGAAATCTCATCAAGAATGGGGGCTATCATTTTACATGGGCCACACCACTCAGCCCAGAAATCGACCAGTACAGGCAAATCAGACTTAAGCACGTCTTCGTCAAAGCTGCTGTCGGTGACGTGAACGATGTTATCGCTCATGTTAGTTCTCCGAATAAAAAATCACAAATAAAGGATGTGCGATGATAGCACAGGAATTAACGGGATGTGAAAAGGGGTAACAATGTGAATTTGGCCGTCGGTTCGTATTTAGCAGCTATCGACATGGGCTCGAATAGCTTTCATTTACTCATTGCACAGTTAAAAGTTGACGGTTGGCAAGCTATTTATACAGAAGAACGTAGGGTGCAGCTGGCGGCGGGTAGCGACACCGGACACCTGCAACCTGATGCGCAGCAACGCGCGCTGCAGTGCTTGCGGGAGTATAAAAAAATCATGGCGGGTTATTGTATTACTGAATTGCACGTGGCGGCTACGGCGTCACTGCGCAACGTCAGTAATGCCGAGCCTTTTCTATCTGCAGTTGAAGGCGAGCTGGGAGTGCGGCCCATCATTATTAGTGGTGAGCGCGAGGCCGAGCTGGTTTTCCGTGGTGTAACAGCCGGCTTGGTTTCTCCTAGCGATGGTCAATACTTGGTTGTGGATATCGGTGGTGGCAGCACTGAGCTTGCCTGGGGTTCTGCTGCGCAGATGCACGGGGGGGTCAGTGTTGACGTTGGCTGTTTACGTTATTTGCGCTACTTTCCCCGGGGTGAATTGCAGCGGCAGTATTTTGTTGCGGCCCGCGACGCTGCCGCAAAAAGCTTTCAGCAGGCGCTTACTAATATTCCAACTTCATTTGTCGCGTCGCCACCTCAGGTGATTGCTTGTTCCGGCACGGTATTGGCGGTGTGGCAAGTGCTGATGGCGCAGCCCGAGTATCCGCAAAGCGCGGGTATCCGCTTGCTGGAGTTACGAGCGTTGGCGGCCGATTTATTAGCTTTTAACTCGGTAGAAGAAGTGCATTATCCGGGCTTAGCAGAAGATCAGCGGTCTATTTTCGCCTCTGGAGTCGCTGTTGTTTTGGCACTATTCGAGGTCTTAAACATTGATGCCATGCAGCTTTCGCAGCGTGGACTGCGTGAAGGTATCATCGAAAATCGGCTCACTCAAGGCGCGCTTAAACCTCAGCAAGGGCAGCAGCAGCAATGAAAAAGTCGCACCGATATTAGCGGCTTGTGGGATTTTCGATGGCTCTAAGATCTATGAGTCGGTATTTGCGGCGTTGTCCCGAGTAAGTCATGGCGCTAGCTATTAGTGTTTTGCTGTTTATTTAGGCCATGCACAATGCCGGTAAGCCTGCCGATTTGATATGTATTGCAGCCACCATAACCGCGCGAATTTTAGGTAACGGCGCAATGCACTGTGGCTAATGACGCTGATGTCGTCGCGGCCATCAGCAGTGCGTAGTTGATGAGGCATGCATTGACGACAATATGAAGTTGGTCACAACTGTCGCTTATATTCTGGTGGCTGGCATTGCCGAAGCTGTTAAAGGTATTAATCACTGTGTGCGTAAAGTATTAAATATGTTCTAGCGCAGATTTACTGGCTAGCTATGATGTTTTTGCGGCCGGGAAAAGCGCGCCCTCGGCCAGGTTAAGCCTCGCTTTGGCGTTATTGAAAACCAAAGTTAGCGGTCTGCTAGGTCTTTAATGTAGGGTTTTTAGTTTGCGGCTGGCCTGTTAACGCGCTGACCGCTATGCTTGCCGCATTTGCTTGAGCATGGGAATGCATCTCCAATATGCCCCGATTTTTATACAGTGCCTTTTTTTATCTGATCGTACCCTTGGTTTTGTTGCGCCTACTTTGGCGTGGCCGGCTGGCGCCGGCCTATCGCCGTCGTATTGCTGAGCGCTTCGGTTTTTTTGAGGCCCCTGCGCAAAAAAATGGTCTGTGGGTGCACGCAGTTTCTGTCGGTGAGAGTATCGCCGCTGCACCAATTATTGAGCATTTTTTGGTTGCACATCCGAATTTGCCCGTGGTGGTAACCACTATGACGCCAACCGGCTCTGAACGAGTGAAGGCGATGTTTGGCGACAGGGTGTTTCATGTTTATGCGCCCTATGATTTACCCGATGCGGTGGAGCGATTTCTCAAGCGCGTGCGGCCTAGCGTAGCCGTTATTATGGAAACTGAGATTTGGCCTAATATGGTCTGCCAGGCGGCGGCTAAGGGTATACCGGTGATATTGGCGAATGCGCGCCTATCGGTCCGCTCTGCTCGCGGTTATTCGCGATTATCAGCATTAACGCAGTCGGTCTTTGCGCAGTTTTCACAGGTGGTGGCGCAGTCAGCGGATGATGGTGCGCGATTTGTGAGCCTTGGGGTAGCGGCTGAAAATATGACGGTCTCCGGCAGTATTAAGTTTGACTTAGCTATTTCCCGATCACTTCGTGACCAAGCTAGCACATTGCGTGAGCAGTGGCTTGAATCTCGGCCGGTGTGGATAGCGGCTAGCACCCATGCTGGTGAAGATGAGATTTTGTTGGCGGCGCACCATAGCTTATTGTTGCAGGAACCCAATGCGATATTGCTGTTAGTGCCAAGACACCCCGAACGTTTTACCAAGGTTGCCGAGCTGATAGCCGCAAACGACTTTAATTTTCAGCGTCGCAGTGATTATCAAGATGGCGTTTGCGCGGCTAATACCCAAGTGATTTTGGGCGACACCATGGGCGAGTTATTACTACTGCTCGGCTGCGCGGATATTGCCTTCGTCGGCGGTAGTCTTATCGAGCATGGCGGTCATAATACCTTAGAGCCCGCGGCTTGGGGCTTGCCAGTGCTGAGCGGCCCCAGCGATTTTAACTTTGCAGAGATTAGCGCCCTGTTAGAGGCTGCGGGTGGCTTGGTCAAGGTTACCGACCGCGACGCGCTGGCAACTACGTTACAGCTACTATTTGCCAGTGAAGACCGCGCGCAACAGCAAGGGGCAGCGGCAAAGCAGGTGGTGGATAATAATCGGGGAGCTTTACAGCGCTTACTTGCGGTTATTAAACAAGCGCTGCTAGAGCGCAAGGCCGTTTAAGGCCCATGCTGAGAGGTTTTGTGTTTAGCTTTTATTGCTTAATGACGCCGATTTAGGCCGTTTTAGCGACTTGTTCAGGCCAATAATGTCGCTTGGACTGAGCGTGCCGGCATTCAACTTCAACTTCAACACATCAATAACGTAGTCGTAGCGCGCGTTAGTGTAGTCGCGTATCGCGCCGTATAGACGCCGTTGTGCTTCCAACACGTCGACGATATTCCGTGTACCTACTTCGTAGCCGGCCTCGGTGGCATCCAGTGCGCTTCGGGTCGAGATAATGTTTTGACGGCGCGCATTGACGATTTGAACATCGGTGTATACGGCAATGTGCTGCGCTCGAGTACCGGTAATGACTTTACGCTGAGTGGCCTGGGCATTGTAGGTGGCCGCATTGTATTGCTCGTAAGCCTGACGACGGCCAGCGCTGATACCGCCACCGGTGAATATAGGCATAGTTAAAGTGATGCGAAGCGCTTCAGATTCATTATTGGCATCAGGCGGTAAAGCGAAGTCGCTGCTGGGGTTGAAGCGGGTAGTGCCATCTATATTATCTCTGTTAGCGGTAAAGCTACCAACTATTTTGGGTAGGTGCTCCATTTTCTTGGACTGTGCTGACTGGTAGGCTGAGCTGGCACCGGCGTTTGAAACTTGCAGTAACTTGTTGTTGGCCAGAGCAAAATCCACCCATTTAGCTCGGTCCGCAGGTTCGGGCATCACAATCGGGAAGTCAGATTTTAAGGACCATAGATTATTGTGTGCTTGGCCGGTTAAGTTGCTTAGATCTTCTCTCGCGATTGCCAGTGTTCCCTCAAAGCCAAGGCGCTGAGCTACCGTACTATCGAAGATAGCGCGGGCTTCATGTACCTCGGTAATGGCAATTAGGCCCACATCAAAGCGTTGTTTGGTCTGTTCAAATTGGCGTTTTGCAGCGCGCTCTTCCGCTTTGGAGGCGTCTAGATTTTCGCGGCCGCGCAAGACATTGAAATAGGCCTCTGCGGTACGTACTATCAGCTGCTGCTGGTCATAAGCTAATTGGGCTTCGGCTTGCTCTGAGATTTTTTTGCCAGCCTGAAAAGTAAACCATGCAGGTAAATCGAAAATTGCCTGACTTAGTGACACAGAGTAGGATTCGGTTTCCCTGTCAGTCGATGATTGTTGATCGATAATCGTAGTCGATGATTGTTGATCGATGATCGTAGTGGGGCCTAAGGTTGAGCCGGTGGTGGTTTTTCGCTGTGATTCGCTGTCAGTCTTTTGGTAGAAAGCTTGCGCAGTAACTTGGGGTAGCAGTGCTGCGCGGCTTAAATTTTTGGCTTCGATATTGGCGCGGTAACTTGCTTTAGCGGCTTGAAGTTGTGGATCATTTTTAACCGCCAATTCGTATACATCGAGTAAAGTGTCAGCGCGGACAAGTTGGCTGCTAAATATTACAGCAATTGAGATACTGAGAAGATGACGTTTGGCAATCATAAAGGTAACCTGTCTCCGAAAAGCAAAGGTGGAAAGCGTTAAAGTGTATCAAACTAACGCGCATTGAGAATGAAAATTAATTAAAGTTATGGAATGGCTGTACATTCCACTGGGAGAAGTGTGCATAAACAACAGTACCGCATAGACCTCAACGGTCACCTTGCCGACTGTGAAATGAATTTTCGCCGTTTGCAAAAACTGCTGCCGGTGGACGTGGCGGCGGGCGATTGCTTGCGTTTCGCGGTAGCGGCTAATGCAGTCGAGCTGCGCATTAAAGAGCGCGCGCCGTATACCACTATGGTGGAGCTGTGCCTGGAAAAGCCTTTGTTTGGCGAGCTCCCCGCACCGTCTTTGCAGGTGCGAATATACCACGACGCCAGTCTTGCCGAGGTGATGGGCGCGCGGGGTTTACGACCAATAAAGCCGCGTTATACCTATCCTAATGTCGCCATGTATCACCGCGATGAAAAAGCCCAGCAAAATCGCTACCTCGGCGAATGGCTTAGCTTGTGCCTTAGCCATGGCCGATCTTTAGATAATCCCCTGAATATTCTCGAAATGTGATGTCGTTCACGTGATTTTACTGGCGAATGGCGAGGGCATCCCGTATAAAATAAATACGCAATAATGGGGTACTCAGTGAATTTTCCTGCTCAAACAGATACGGCACCGTTAACTGTGGTGCAAATTACCGATTGCCATCTCGGCAGAGAGTTAGGCGATAATTTACTTGGTATAGACACTGACAGTAGCCTAGAGGCCGTGTTGGCAGCTGTGGCCAAGGAGTGCCCGCAAATTGATTTATTGGTGGTCTCGGGCGATATTGCCGCGCACGGCGACATAGAATCTTATCGACGTCTATATACGCGCTTAGACGGCGTTGCGCCGCAAATCGTGTGGCTGCCGGGCAATCACGATGACGCCAATTTAATGCGCAGCGTTGTCGGCGATCGGATGATGCCTTCCGCTGTCGATTTGGGCGCCTGGCGCTTAGGGTTTTTAAATTCTGCGGTAAAGGGCGAGGTAGGTGGCTTTTTGGCGGACGACCAACTGACGGCGCTGGCCGGTATTGCCGAGAGTGGAAGGCCCAGTCTGGTATTTTTACATCATCATTTACGTCCGCTAGGTTGCGCATGGCTGGATGAGCAGCGGGTAAAAAATGCAGATAAGGTGTTTGCCGCCGTCTCTGATGTACCCCAAATTAAGGCGTTTGTTTCCGGACATGTTCATCAGCAGTCAGAAACACTATTTCAGGATGTGGGTTTGCTGACCACGCCATCGACCTGTATTCAGTTTGCCCCCGGCAGTGATACCTTCGCGCTAGATGATTGTAATCCGGGATACCGAATATTTTACTTGGCTCAAAACGGACAATTCCAGACAAGAGTGTCGCGGGTAAAAGGTGTAATATTCTCTGTCGACAATCTGGCAAGTGGTTACGAATGACAGCGGGACTTATTTATATACACGGGTTTATTTCTTCCCCTCAATCGCGTAAGGCACAGCAGTTGGGGGCTTTCGTCGCAGAACATCATCCTGATATTGATTATATGGTGCCCTCTTTGGCAAACACGCCGGCAGAGGCATTTCGTGAATTAGATCAACTCGTACAAGATTTTTTGCAAAAGAAAACTGGACCCTTGGGTTTGGTGGGGAGTTCAATGGGCGGTTTTTTCGCCACCGCCTTAGCTGAGCGATACCGCTTGCCCGCAGTACTTGTGAATCCGGCAGTCAAGCCCCACACCCTTGGTGAGCATTTCACCGGCGCCCATCACAATCCATACACAGGTGTAGATTTCACCTTGGCCCAGACCGATATTGATGTTTTGCAATCATTGGTGGTGAAACCAGTCACTGGGCGCTATTGGGTGATGGTACAAGAGCAAGACGAAACCTTGGACTATCGCGAGGCGGTACAATTTTATCGCGGTGTAGAGATGACAGTGGAGGCGGGCGGCGATCACAGTTTCCAACATTTTGATCGTCATTTAGGGGCTATAGTGGCGTTTCTGGATTTACCGCCCTTAGCTAGTTAGCTTCGTAATAACACATAATATTGTATCCACCCCTGTCTTGGCGTGGATTTTTAGTTTAATTAGTCGATGCGGTGCAGCCGCTAACAATGGTTTTAGATGTCACAATATAACGCGCAATCTATTGAAGTACTTACGG
>JBKEFB010000010.1:0-47246 GCA_046712405.1 Zhongshania sp.
CATCGCCGCTGCGGTTGCCCACCAATTGATCAGCCTGCAAAGCCGCGCCCAGGGCAACCACCTTATCAGGGTCTAAATCTACCAAAGGCTCACGCCCAAACCACTGAGTCACACGCTCACGAACACGAGGGACCCGAGTTGATCCACCCACCATAACCACGTTATGAATCTCACTACTGGGTAATTTGGCATCGCGTAAAGCACGTTTACAGGCTCGAATTGCCTTATCAATAAGAGGATCAATCAACTCATTAAACTGCTGCCGACTCAGCGTTGAGCTGATACCACCCAAGCTTAGCTGAACTTCAGTAACATCAGAGAGCCCTTCTTTGGCCTGACGAGCTGCCGTTAGCAGACTGCGCTGCTCAAACATATTCAAACTTGCCATGTTATTTTCTGCCACAAACCACTGTGCCAGTATGTGATCAAAATCATCACCACCAAGTGCAGAGTCCCCGCCCGTAGAAAGTACCTCGAATACCCCCTTGGTTAACTGAAGTACGGAAACGTCAAAGGTGCCGCCTCCCAAATCGAATACCGCTATTGACACTTCGTCTTGTTGATCTAGGCCGTAAGCGACTGCCGCCGCGGTAGGCTCATTTAATAACCGCAGTACGTTTAACCCAGCAATTTTAGCTGCATCTTTCGTCGCCTGACGCTGAGCATCATCAAAATAAGCCGGTACAGTAATTACTACCCCAGTTAACTCACCGCCCAGGGTCTCTTCGGCACGGCGGCCCAAAGATTTCAATATTTCTGACGACACCTGCACTGGTGATAAATCACCAGCGCGGGTGCGGATTTTGACCATATCCTGGCCCAAATCAAGTAATTCGTAGGGCGACATAATGACCCCCTCGGCGCCAATCACATCAGCATAGGAGCGGCCCATTAAGCGCTTAATCGACAATAGAGAATTACGAGGATCAGCACTCGCAACCGCTAGGGCTTTCTCGCCGATATCGATCTGAGCGTCATCACCGTAATGCACTGCAGAAGGCAACAAATGGACGCCATCGATATCCGGTAGGGTTTGCGCACTGCCATTGCGAACAGTGGCAACTAAGGAATTTGTGGTACCGAGGTCAATGCCTGCCGCCAATTTACGCTGGTGCGGCTCGGGGGCTTGTCCTGGCTCTGAAATTTGCATCAACATAGGGGTTATTTGGACTCCTGGCGATCAGTTCGCCTATTTCAATAATCGAGTAATTCACTCTCTTTTAACTCAGCTTCGCTGCGCAGCTTTTCCAAAAACTGAAGCTTGGCATAACTTTGTAATGCCACGTCGAATTGCCGCTGCGTGTAATTAGTCGCAAATATCAGTTTTTGTTGGTTTGCAGCAGCATCGAGATCGCTGTAGAACTTATCCAGTGCGGACTCTGGCTCTTTAGCATCCTGCAGCTCCGAAAGCTCTTCACGAAGATGTATCTGCTGCATCAAAAACTCAGGATCTTGAAACGTAGAGGACGACATATCACTATCGACACCAGCCAGCTTTAGTAAATACGCGGCGCGACGGGTCGGGGAAACTAAGGTCTCATAAGCTTCATTGATTTGTGACGAGATTTGAACTGCGCGCAGGTGCTCTCGCTGACTCGCCCCGACAAAGCGATCTGGGTGAGCTTCCCGCTGAAGCTCTCGATAACGACGAGTTAAATCAGCTTGATTAACTTCGTAGCTCTGAGGCACAGCCAGCAGAGCGAAGAAATTTTCCTGAGGATTAAATTCTGACATAGCGTTATGGCCGGCCGGCAAGAACGCTAGACGGTGAAACTTTCACCGCAGCCACATTCAGCCGACACATTAGGGTTATTAAATTTCAGACCTTCGTTTAGCCCTTCTTTTACAAAGTCTAACTCGGTGCCATCGAGGTATACCATGCTCTTGGGATCGATATAGACTGAGGCTCCATCACGCTCAAAAACCTGATCTTCAGCCTGCGATTCATCGACAAACTCCAACACATAGGCCATACCGGAGCAGCCTGATGTGCGCACTCCGACACGAATACCCAAGCCGCAGCCACGACCAACCATCTGTCGCTTAATATGACTTGCCGCCGCACTGCTTACTGAAATTGGCATCTACCCTCTCCTACTGCGATTCAGGACGCAGCTCTTTTCTTGCGGTAATCTGACACCGCTGCCTTAATCGCATCTTCCGCCAGTACCGAACAGTGAATTTTCACTGGTGGCAAAGCCAACTCTTGGGCGATCTGGGTATTTTTTATATGCTCTGCTTCTTCTAGCGTTTTGCCCTTAACCCACTCAGTGAGCAGCGAACTAGACGCGATGGCCGAGCCACAACCGTAGGTCTTGAACTTGGCATCTTCAATAATGCCGTGCTCATTCACCTTGATTTGCAGACGCATTACGTCGCCGCAGGCTGGTGCACCAACCATACCCGTACCAATTTCATCAGCGCTGTCGTCAAACTTACCGACGTTACGCGGATTCTCGTAGTGATCTAATACTTTTTCGCTATATGCCATGATTTCGTCCTCTCGCGCTGAACAGCTTAATGAGCCGCCCATTCAATACTGTCTAAATCCACACCGTCTTTGTACATATCCCACAAAGGCGACAACTCTCGCAATTTATCAACTGCGCTACAAACCTGCTTAATTGCGTAATCTACTTCTTCAGCTGTTGTGAATCGCCCGAAGGAAAAACGCAGTGAGCTGTGCGCTAACTCATCATTAAGACCAAGTGCACGCAATACATACGAAGGCTCCAAGCTAGCAGATGTGCAGGCTGACCCTGACGACACCGCCAAATCTTTGAGAGACATAATCAAAGATTCGCCTTCTACAAACGCTAAACTGACATTCAAGTTACCCGGCAGTCGCTTCTCAATATCACCATTGATATGAGCTTGTTCAATATCTTTCAAGCCATCCCAAAACTGATTGCGCAAGGCCAGGGCATGCGCCGCATCCTGTACCATTTCTTTACGGCCGAGCTCACAAGCTTCGCCCATGCCAACAATTTGATGTGTTGGCAAAGTACCTGAACGCATACCACGTTCGTGACCACCACCATGCATTTGGGCCTCCAAGCGTATGCGTGGTTTACGGCGAACATACAGAACACCTACCCCTTTGGGACCGTACATTTTGTGCCCGCACATGGACAATAAGTCAATTTTCATTGTCTCCATGTCGATAGGGATCTTACCTGAGGTTTGCGCAGCATCAACATGAAACACCACTCCATTAGCGCGACACACTTCACCAATTCCGGCGATGTCACTAATGGTACCGATCTCATTATTGGCGTGCATGATACTAACTACAACGGTATCTTCACGCACTGCAGCGGCAACCGCTTCTGGCGTAATAAGACCTTTATCTGTCGGGGTAAGATACGTGACTTCAAAGCCTTCGCGCTCCAGCTGGCGACATGCATCTAACACCGCTTTGTGTTCAATTTTCGATGTGACTATGTGCTTACCTTTTTTGCTATAAAAATGCGCAGCACCTTTAATAGCAAGATTATTTGACTCGGTAGCACCAGAAGTCCAAACAATTTCACGGGGATCCGCATTTAACAGATCGGCAACCTGACGACGTGCATTCTCTACTGCAGCCTCAGCTTTCCAGCCGAACATATGAGAGCGTGATGCCGGATTACCAAACACACCATCAGCGGTCAGACAGGCCATCATTTTTTCTGCAACCCGGGGATCAACGGGCGTAGTCGAAGAGTAATCCAAGTAAATTGGCAATTGCATACACTTATCTCCAGATTCCCGACCACAGCCGGGGGGGGGTAAACTAATCTAAGGCTGTCAAAGTAATCGACTGAGTGTTGCGCGCCCGCCGTATTTGGCGCGCAGACACATTTTGAACATCGCGTCGCTCAACCAAACTGGCTAAGCTGATGTCACTTAAGAAGTGATGGATCTGATCACTGAGATCCGACCACAAATTGTGTGTCAGACATGTTTCACCGTCTTGACAGTCGCTTTTGCCTGCACAACCCGTGGTATCTACTCGCTCATCGACTGCATCAATAATCTCAGCAACAAAAATTGTCTCACTGGGCCTACTTAGTCGATAGCCGCCACCGGGGCCGCGCGTACTAAACACTAAATCATTGCGACGCAACTTGGCAAATAGCTGCTCTAAATACGACAGCGATATATCTTGTCGCCCCGACACATCAGCTAAACTGATGGGGCCGCGGTCACCGTACAGTGCCAAATCCAACATGGCTGTCACTGCGTAGCGGCCTTTTGTCGTTAGTCGCATAAATTCACCTAAACTTTTCTACGGCCTAATTATGCAATAACCCAGCAAAACAGTCAACTTTATACCCGATGGTTTTAGTAGGACTTAAATAAGCAATAGCGCTCCATTATGAGGCCTCGCTATTGCCGTCATCATCCTTCACTTTTGCCTTGCGCACCCAGTATTGTGTAGAAGTGAGAATACCCCGCAGAATATTCACCTCCATCTCATCTAAGCGAGTGCGCTGATACAAGCGACGAAGTCTGGTCATCAGTTTTTTAGGTGCCTCCGGCCGCAAAAAATTAATCTCGCGCAACGTTTCTTCAAGATGCACCAAGTAGCGATCTAGATCATCTGCACCCGCTACAGGCACATCCCATTCCGCCATATCGTTGCTACTCAACTCGCCGCTGAGATGCGCCATCCGTAATTCATAACTCAAGACTTGAACAGCCATCGCAATATTCAGCGAGCTGTAATCAGGGTTAGCCGGAATATGGACATGCAAATTGCAACGCTGCAACTCTTCATTGGTTAACCCACGGTCTTCACGGCCGAACACCACAGCGACCTTATGATTTACCGCGGCCTCTTGATAGGCCCGCTCCATGCAGTTGCGAGGGTCTAACATAGGCCATGGCACGGTGCGCTCGCGGGCGCTGGTACCGATAACTAATTGGCACCCAGCTATCGCATCGGCCAAAGTTTCACAAACTATCGCCGACTCCAAGACATCGCCCGCGCTAGCGGCACGCCAAATTGCTTCATCATGGGGATATTTTTGAGGCTCGACTAAATACAGCTGCGATAAGCACATATTCTTCATGGCCCGCGCCACTGCACCAATATTACCAGGGTGGGACGTGTTCACCAGCACGATACGGACATTGTCTAGCGGGCTAGCGATAGTATTTTGCGGGTTTAAATTCTGCGAACTCATAATCACGGCTCTTGTGAGGAGCCCGCTATTCTAACAGAAGCTTTTGAATAGGTCAGCGACTCAAAAGCCAACGCAAACTCAGCCCAGGCTCTCCAACAGCAGCCTGAAAACCTTCACAAATAGCGATATCGGCAATTGCTGCTATTTCATCATCACAATAAATCAAGGGCAGAGCATCCCGTTTCCACGGCGGCACGCTCCACTCCTGCAGTAGTTTCTTTAACGGCCGGCTGTGCGCATGGCCCGCTATACGACAGCGCTCACCACCGCTACGGAAACGCACCGTTATTTTACCGCGGGGCACAAACTCACCGCCGGCCTCTACACTCAGTCGCCCAAGGCCACTTATCAAACAGGCTTGCTGGCCATCCCAGTCCTGAACAAGACCGCGATCAAATACATATTGCGGCGGACCGCGCTCACAAATAAGACGACCGCGAAACGCTCGAAGAGTCATCTCATTATTTAGCTCGAACATCGGCTGACTATCGCGGCTAGAGTGTAAAAACTGACCAACAAGCTCTTCACTTTGAGCCCTATCTAAACGAACCCCAAGATGCTGAAAAACATAATGGCGCAGAACTGCTCGCTGCCGAGGCCGATCGAAATTTATCAAGACCCTAATATCTAAGGTCCCGTCAGCATCACTAATATTGGCCACATCAGCACTGAGGTAGGCATTCAACAAACGGCTCGTTTCAGCCTGTAACTCAGCAGCGCTAGTAATGCTATACCGGTAAGCCGGCCAAACCTCAGCCAGCACCGGCATCACCCGATGACGAATAAAATTACGTCGATACTGCGGGTCACGATTACTGGGATCGTCAATACACTCAAGACGGCGCTCAGCCGCGTAAGCTTCAAGTTGTGAGCGCGCCATATTCAACAGCGGCCTAAACAGCGTACCTCGCCCCAATGCCCGGCTGACCGGCATTGCCGCCAAACCAGCCGCACCCGCACCCCGCATCAAACGCAGTAAAAATGTTTCGGCTTGATCATCCTGGTGATGCCCCAACAAGAGCACGCTATGCTCATCGACGACTTCCTCAAAGACTTGATAGCGAGCCGCTCTAGCAAGACTTTCTACGCCCTGCCCGCGGCCCTCGATAGTCACCGCTCGGACGTCGATGGCAATATCGTATTCATTACACGTGCTTGAACACTGCGCGGCCCAATCGCTTGAGTCGGCCTGTAATTGATGGTTGACGTGGACGGCACGCAGCTCAGGGAATGACTTTCCAACGCGCAGCGCTTCCTGCCGCAATCGCCACGTAAGATGAAGCAAGACATGAGAGTCTAAACCGCCACTATAGGCAATATACCAACGCTGAAAACCCAAGTAAGGGGTCAGCATTACTGAGATAGTGGACAGCAGTTCAGTCATATAAGCTCCGCGCCCAGAAGAACGCATAGCAGGCGGAAATTAGCCTAACAAAACCCTAGCTAACACCATAAGACATTAAACGCTCGTAGCGCGTATCGAGCAGGTCTTGCTCTGACAAGCACTGTAAGCGGGTAATTTCAGTCGCAATATGATCGCGCACCCGTGCAGCACTCAAGTCAATATCGCGATGCGCGCCACCACGTGGCTCGGGAATGGTGGCGTCCACAATGCCCAGCTCTTGAAGAATGGTAGAGGTCAAACCCATTGCCTCCGCAGCATCTGGCGCAAACTCTGAGCTTTTCCAAATAATATTGGCGCAGCCTTCTGGTGAAATAACAAAGTAGGTTGAATATTGCAGCATCGCAATATGATCACCAACGCCGATACCCAGCGCTCCACCCGAACTACCCTCGCCAATCACAACGCAGACTATCGGTGTTTTTAAGCGCGACATAACCGCAAGGTTTTGTGCAATCGCCTCACTAATACCACGCTCCTCACTATCAATACCAGGATATGCGCCCGGGGTGTCGATTAAAGTGACAATCGGCAAATGATAACGCTCTGCCAGCTCCATCAAGCGCAGGGCTTTGCGATAACCCTCAGGTTTAGGCATACCAAAATTGCGCTTTACCTTCTCAGTGACTCCACGGCCTTTTTCTTGGCCAATCACCATTACCGGCATACCATTAAGCTTGCCAATACCGGCCACTATCGCGGAGTCATCACCAAAATGGCGATCACCATGCAACTCGTCAAAGTCAGTAAAAATACGATGAATATAGTCAAGGGTATAGGGCCGCATTGGATGGCGAGCGATCTTAACCACATTCCACGGGGTGAGATTTGAAAAAATCTTTTCCGTCAGTTTGCTACTTTTCTCTCGTAGCTTGGCGATTTCTTCAGTGATATTGAGATCGTTGTCGCTTCCGACTAGCTGCAGCTCTTCGATTTTGGCTTCCAGCTCAGCAATAGGTTGTTCAAAATCAAGATAATTCGGATTCATCGCTCTACTTTATTCACTTATCAAATACAGGAAACGCCCACCTTTTATACCGACAAATGGGCCCGGTCAGCCTTAAGATTATACGTTAATCGTAATTGATCACCACGTTATTTGCGCCACACTCGTCACGCAATCGCAGTAATAACTCATCATTTGGCAGGATTCGCCAATTATCACCCAGACAGATACGACCTTCACCCTCTGGGCGACGGTAGTGAATAACCACCGGACAACGACCCCCTCTAGCCACATTTAAAGCCCCCTTCAGGCGATCAAGGCCTTCATCTCCCAAGCTGTCAACGGAAACCGAAATCTGCAATTCTTTGGCGCTCTGATCCCGCGCCTCAGCAATACTCCGCACCGCCTTAACTCGCATTTTTTTGCCACCGCTATACTCATCATTGCTACAAACCCCTTCAACGACAATCACGGTATCCTTAACCAACTTCTCACGACAGGCGTCATACGCGTCGCTAAATAAGGCAACTTCAATACGAGCCGTGCGATCATCTAGTAACACAAAAGCCATGGTATCACCGCGCTTATTTTTCATGGTGCGCGTACTCATCACTAAGCCAGCAATGGTTTGCGGATGCTTTTCCGGATTCAGGTCGACAATCTTTTTGGGCACAAAGCGTCGCAATTCGGCTTCGTAGTCCTCAATAGGATGCCCGGTAACATACAGCCCTAGGGTTTCCTTCTCACCTAGTAAGCGCTCCTTACTCGTCCAGCAGCGAACGTCTTTAAACGACGCATATACATCACGGCTAACGACTGCCAAAGTCTCACCAAACAAGTCAGTCATGCCGCTGTCGGCATTCTTAGCTGACTGCTCAGCGCCCTTTACAGCCTCAGGCATCGCCGCCATCAATATCGCACGATCTTGGCCCCAGTCGTCAAAAGCACCAGAGCGAATAAGTGCATCTATCGCCCGCTTATTAACCTTCCGCGGATCAGTGCGCTCACAAAATTCAAATAAGTTTACAAATGGCCCGCCCGCATTGCGGGCCGCTATCAGATTCTCAACTGGGCCTTCACCTAAACCTTTAATCGCGCCCAGTCCGTAGATGATCTGACCGCGATCGTTAACCGTGAACATATATTCGCCATCATTTACTGAAGGCAGCTTATAATCCAGCTTCATTTCCCGACATTCTTCTATAAAAATAACGATCTTGTCGGTATTATCTAATTCTGAACTCATTACCGCGGCCATAAATGGCGCCGGATAATGGGTTTTCAGCCACGCAGTTTGATAGGAAACTAAGGCGTAGGCAGCAGAGTGTGACTTGTTAAAACCGTAGCCGGCGAATTTCTCCATTAAATCAAAAATATTAGACGCGAGCTCTTCTTGAAAGCCTTTTGCGACCGCACCGGCCTGAAATAAGACCCGCTGTTTCTCCATCTCTTCTAGCTTCTTCTTACCCATGGCGCGACGTAGCAGATCAGCACCACCAAGAGTGTAGCCACCCATTTCCTGAGCAATCTGCATGACCTGCTCTTGATACAAAATAATACCGTAGGTAGGCCCCAAAACCGGCTTCAAACAATCATGTTGATATTGGGGATGCGGATAGGCTACCTCCGCCCGCCCATGCTTACGATTAATAAAGTCATCAACCATACCCGACTGCAGCGGCCCCGGACGGAACAGAGCCACCAGGGCGATAATATCTTCGAAGCAATCTGGCAATAACCGTTTGATCAGGTCTTTCATGCCCCGAGATTCCAACTGGAATACGGCGGTGGTTTCGGCCCGCTTTAGCAGTTCGAAGGTAGGCCTATCCTGCAAAGGAATAGCCATGATATCCAACGCGACTTCATCTACTTGAGCGCGCTGAGCGTTTATAATTTTGAGCGCCCAATCGATAATTGTCAGTGTTCGTAAACCCAAGAAATCAAACTTAACAAGACCCGCATCTTCAACATCGTTTTTATCAAATTGGGTTACCAGACCACCGCCGGCATCATCGCAATACAGGGGAGCAAAATCCGTCAGCTTCGACGGCGCAATCACCACCCCGCCGGCGTGCTTACCCACGCCGCGCACAACCCCTTCTAATTGTAACGCCATGTCCCAAATTTCTTGGGCAGCTTCGTCATTTACCAAAAACTCACGCAACACTTCTTCTTGCTCGTGGGCTTTAGCAAGTGTCATCCCAACTTCAAATGGAATCATTTTTGAGAGTTTATCAGCAAGGCCATAGGGCTTGCCCTGCACCCGCGCCACGTCACGCACTACCGCTTTTGCGGCCATGGTACCGAAGGTAATAATTTGACTAACCGCATCTCGACCGTAATTGTCAGCGACATAATTGATAACCCGGTCGCGACCGTCCATACAAAAGTCGACATCGAAATCAGGCATAGATACCCGCTCGGGATTCAAGAATCGCTCGAACAGTAAATCATATCGAATAGGATCAAGATCAGTGATTTTTAAGGCATAAGCTACCAGCGATCCGGCACCGGAACCGCGACCAGGGCCCACCGGAATATCATGATCTTTAGCCCACTGGATGAAATCCATAACGATCAGGAAGTAACCGGGGAAGCCCATTTGTAGAATAACGTTAAGTTCAAAATCGAGACGATCTCGATATTCTTTTTGATGATCGACAAACTCAGGTGAGTTTCGATCAAAAAGGAAGTCCAAGCGCTCGGCTAGGCCGTTATGACATAGCTCACGGAAAAACTCTTCCTGAGTCTGACCCGTTGGAATTGGGTATTCGGGAAGATAATAAGTACCTAGCTGAATAGTTAAATTACACCGCTTGGCAATTTCAACACTGTTCTGTAAGGCCTCTGGGATATCAGCAAATAAGGCCTGCATCTCTTCCGCGCTGCGCAGGGATTGCTGCTCACTGTAATTTCGCGGCCGGCGCGGATCATCCAAGACTCGACCGTCGCGAATACAAACACGCGCCTCATGGGCATCAAACTCATCGGAATCTAGAAAACGGACATCATTAGTGGCCACCACCGGACAGTCAGTTTGTTCTGCCAAGGCAACTGCCGCATGCAAGTATTCATCTTCGTACTGCCGACCGGTTCGCTGTAATTCAATATAGAAGCGGTCTGGAAAAACGCTGAGCCAACGAGCAAGACTAGCGGTAGCTGCCTGTGACTTACTTGCCATCAGCAATTGACCCACATCGCCCTCACGACCGCCAGATAGCGCAATAAGCCCATCACTAGCCTGCTCGACCCAGCTGCGATTAACGTAGGCTCGACCCTGATACTGGCCCTCTAAATAAGCGCGAGATATTAGCTCAGTAAGATTGCGGTAGCCCGTTTGGTTTTGCGCCAGCAAGCACAGCACGCTAGTTTGATCGGGATCATCGTCGTCACGCACTAACAAGTCACAGCCGAAAATGGGCTTAATACCTGCGCCGCTCGCCGCCTTTTGAAATTTGATCAGCGCATAAAAATTATTAAGATCCGTCAACGCAACCGCCGGCATATTAAGATCGGCGACTCTTTTCGCTAGGGCTTTGATGCGTATTAAGCCATCAACGATTGAATATTCGGAATGCACACGCAAGTGGACGAACTGATCTGCAATCATTACTCAGCCTCTAAAATATCGCGAACAGGCGCATAGCTACGGCGATGAATTGGTGTTACACCGAGAGATTTCAAGGCCGCCAAATGGACCTTGGTTGGATAACCTTTATGACCCGCCATACCGTAGCCTGGGTATAAAACATCCATCTCAGTCATTTCTCGGTCGCGGCTTACTTTTGCCAAAATTGACGCTGCGGCTATGGCGGGGACTCGGCTATCGCCTTTGACCACTGCTTGGGCACGGTAAGACCAACTTGGCAGACGATTACCATCTACCAGCACGAACTCGGGCTGCACTGTCAAACCAGCAACGGCACGATGCATTGCCAATAAACTCGCCTGCAATATATTCAGCTCGTCGATTTCGGCCACCGACGCTCTGGCTATACAAAAGCTCAGGGCCTTATCTTTTATTTCAATAAAGAGTGCTTCGCGGCGCTTCTCACTCAATTTTTTAGAATCATTCAAACCGGCAATGGGATTTTCGGGATCTAAAATAACTGCGGCCGTTACAACATCTCCGCACAGGGGTCCTCGCCCCACCTCGTCAACACCGGCAGTTAACAGCGGAACATCAAACTCGGCAAATAGATCATCAATCTCAGACATCCGCGACTCCAGCACATTGCAGCACAATATCGGCAGCGCGCTCGCTCGCTCCACGCGCCAACTGCCGGTGAATAGTTTGAAATTCGGCGATCAAGGTGTCGCGGTGATTGGCGTTATTTAGCTGCTCCAATAATAACGGCCCAATCACCTCCGCACACACTTCATCTTGCAATAACTCCGGCACCAATGCCCGCTGCGCTAATAAATTGGGTAACGAGAAGAAAGGCGTCTTAATCAAGCGAGAAAATATTTGGTAAGACCATTTACCAAACCGATAAGCAACCACCATCGGCCGCTGCAGCAGTAGCGCTTCGAGACTGGTCGTACCGGACGCCATTAACACGACGTCCGACGCCGCCATCACGGTGCGAGACTGACCAAGCACCACACGCACCGGCAAGTCCCGAGAAAGTGACGCCACTGCGAGCAGTATCTGCTTTTGACGCTCGACATTGGCGGCTGGAATTAAAAATTCAATATTTGGCTGCGCCGAACGTAACCATTGCGCGGCCTTTAGAAATGGCTCGATAAGCAGCGCAACCTCGCCGCTTCGGCTACCGGGCAAAATTGCCAGCACCGGATGACCATCTTCAACATCAAGCGCCACTCTTGCCTCTGCACGCTGATCATTAAGCGGAATCTGATCTGCCAAAGGGTGACCCACACAGGTCACCGGTACACCATGCTCTTGATAGAAATGCTCTTCAAAGGGGAACAGTGTGAGCATATGATCTACCGCCTTGGCGATTTTTTTCACCCGCCCTTGTCGCCAAGCCCATACCGACGGACTGACATAGTGCAGCGTTTTGATGCCGCGCTGACGCAGATATAGCTCAATATTTAGATTGAAATCGGGGGAATCAATGCCTATCACAATAGCAGGCTGCCAGCTCAAAAAATGCACTTTTAATAAGCGCCGCAGACGGAGCAACTCAGGCAGCCGTTTGAGCGGTTCAACAATACCCATCACCGACAACCGATCCATATCACATAAACTATGGCAACCCTGCTCAATCATCAAAGGACCACCCACACCTTCGAATATGACAGCCGGGTAACGCTGTTTAATTGCGCGAATTAAATCAGCGCCCAAAATATCACCAGAGGCCTCCCCAGCGATAATACCGATTCGCAATGCAGTCATAATATAGCCATTTGTCGCGGCCGGATGGCGCGAATTAACGCACAATACCGCGTTGAGATTGTTTCAATGAATCCACCAATAATTGCACTTCGGGGAACGCAGCAGAAATAGGTTCTAGCGCCATCAAGGCTTCTTCTACTGTTTTATTTTGACGATAAATAATTTTATAAGCGCGACGAATAGCAGCGATAGCGTCAGCAGTAAAACCACGACGCTTTAAACCTTCGCTGTTGATGGTTTTTGCTTTTGCGGGTGAACCACTCACCGTTACGTAGGCGGGGACATCTTTACTAATACCACAACCAAATCCGGCAAAACTGTGGGCACCAATATGACAAAACTGATGAACAAGAGTGAAGCCACTTAAGATAGCCCAATCGCCAACAACCACATGGCCGGCTAGCGCGGCATTATTAACCAGAATACAGTTGTCACCTATAACTGAATCGTGACCCACATGCACATAAGCCATCAGTAAATTCTTATTACCTATAATGGTCTTACCGCGATCTTGAATTGTGCCACGGTGAATGGTGGCACCTTCACGAATCACGTTATCGTCGCCTATAATTAGCTCCGTCGCTTCACCCTTATACTTCAAATCAGGAGTATCGTCACCAATAGTCGAAAACTGATAAATGCGATTGTTCTTACCAATTTTTGTTGGCCCCATGAGAACTACATGAGAGCGGATATCAGAGCCTTCGCCGATCTTAACGCCTGCACCAACTATAGTCCAAGGACCAACTTTCACGCCTGCAGCGATTACCGCGCTAGGATCAATAATCGCGCGCGGATCAACTACTGCGGATGGATGAATGTTATCTGTCACTATCAACGCTGCCGATCAATACACAGAATGGTTGCTGAGCAGGCCAGTTTATCATCAACGAATGCCTGACAATGAAATTTCCACAAACCTCTACTATCTGATACGTATTGCGCCTTTAATACTAACTGATCGCCAGGGACTACTTGACGTTTAAAACGCGCCTTATCTACACCAGCAAACATATAGATCGAGCCTTCGGAGGGTCTTTTATCCAACGTCTTAAAACCTAAAATACCGGCGGCCTGAGCCATTGCCTCAATAATCAACACACCAGGCATAATCGGCAAATCTGGAAAGTGACCATTAAAAAAGTTTTCATTTCCGGTCACATTTTTAATAGCAACGATAGATTCGCCGAGTGTTAACTCCAACACTCGGTCAACCAACAAGAATGGAAAACGTTGCGGCAGGTATTCCTTTATTTCATTAATGTCCATCAGCATGTCTCAGCCTTCACCCTCGTGATTAATCTTTGATCGTTTTTCTGAGAGAGCCACACGCAAATAAAGCTCATCGGGATCACTAAACCGCGAGGCGATTTTAGCTATTCAGTAAATACAAAAACTCTGAACGCCCCCGAGTAAGATCCGGATTACAAAACCTACTTACCGACCCAACCGCGTGGCGTAATATGTGCATCTGCAATAATTATATTATGTGCGAGAACTATGCCGTCATCGGCCGAAGCATATTTTAAACGACCCCGAGAAATAGGCGCAATGCCCGTGCGCCCAACACATTGACTTAGGATCGTTGGCTTTACTCGCTGGCAATAAATGCCTCCGCGAAATTTGCAAAAGAATAGAGCGGCACCACGCGAGACACTTTGGACACTAAATTCAAACTTAGCCTGCCTAGTATAATCTCGTATTTCTCAATGAGACTAAACTGTAAAGAAATTATTAGTTGCTCTTTAAATTAAGTTCTAAAGCAACCAAGAACTAAAGCGTCACTAAGCGTTCCGGGGTAGATATCACCTTACTTTATTTGATTGAGTTTATCCGCGACTTTTGCGGTAATGTCGAAGCTCACATCAGCGTGCAGCACTTGCTTACGTGGCAATAGCAAACCGATATTCTCTGTTTTGATAAGCTCTGGCAAAATTTGCTGTAGCTTTGGCCCTAGCTCCTGAAGAATAGACTGAGCTTCCTGCTGATTTGCGGCTTCTATTTTACGAGCAAAATGCTCACCATCATCACGGGCGGTATCAATTTTATTTTTAGTGGCTAGACGTTGCTCGGCGCTCAAAATATCAAAGTCACGCTGAAATTGCTCAACCTGTTTATCATAGTTTTTCTTCAATGCTTCTAGTTCAGAAACATTTTTCTTGTACGCTGTTTGATTACGCATAGCCGTCAAACGCTTCTTCGCGACATCAGTATTAAGTACCGCAGCCTCAACATCAAAAACTGCGACTCGACCTTCAGCCATAGTGCCGCAAGCCCACAATACCATTACTGCCGCCGCGATAACTTTGGAAAACTTCATATACAACTCCTACTGATTATTGTGTTACTAATTAAATTCTTTCAAACAGGGTTTAAAAACTGCGCCCTAATGAGAATTGGAATATTTCTTCTTCATCGATCTTTTCAGCGTTTAACGCTCTACCAAGACTAAAGGTCAATGGACCAAAACCAGTGATCCAAGTTACACCAACACCAGCTGACATTCGCAAACCAGAAAGCTCTGGAGTCGAGCAGTTAACCTGTGTAGACCCGCACTGAGTGCTAAATACGTTACCTGCGTCAAAAAATAAACCACTGCGGACAGAGCGTTGATCTTTCACAAAAGGAAGAGGAAACAATAATTCCACGCTACCTTCTACTAACACATTGCCACCGAATGGGTCTGGGTCACGAGTAAAGCTATTGGCACTATCTACCACCAATAGGCCGGTCACAGGATCTAAAATATAAGCCCCTTGCACTGACAGCGCCAAAGCGTTGCCCGACGAATCGATCGCCGTAGCAGCCTGACTGATTCGATAAATATCTGCAATAGAGCTACGGGGACCTAAAGTATTAGCTTGATAACCCCGTACCGAACCAAAACCGCCCGCGTAAAAGTTCTCGTAGAAGGGGAGATTTTCTAGGTCACTATAGCCATCCCCATAGCCCAACTGAGTTCTAAATCTCAGGGTAAAACTACTGGTGATAGGAACATATATCTGCCCTTCATAACCTAGTTTGAAATATTCTAGATCAGAGCCTGGAACCGCCACTTGAAAAGACAACGATTGGGCGGCACCGCGAGTCGCCAACAAACCGCGATTTAGAGTCGATTGACGCCAGGAAATACCGGCGGTGAAGTTATCAAACTCTTCGCCATATTTATCTAAGAACCCCTCTTCGCCACTATCAACTAAAGCACTGGCCGACAAATTGCTGATATTATCGAGCACCTCAGCCACATTGTAAGTCCCGGTTACGGAATTTAGCTGGCTCACATAATAATTATCGATGATATCCAATAACCGCGGGCTGCTCTTAATCTCTTTTACGGCACTTAAACCTGCATTAATCGAGGTCCGATTAACGCCGAGATCAAAACCAAGACGCTCGGTTTCTGAAATGGGATAACCAAAATTAACGCTGGCGCCGTAAGTGTCAGAAGTATAACTAGAGACGTTGATTTCTTCGAAATCGGTAGAGCGGTAAAATATAGAAAACCCTCTACTCACACCGTCTTCCGTGAAATAGGGGTCAAGATAATTGAAATTAGCACTACTCGCAAAATTACTGCGGGACACACCGAAACCAACTTGCGTACCCGTACCAAAGAAATTATTTTGCTGAATGTTGGCGCTTAGTAGTAAACCACTATCCTGCGAGAAACCAACACTTGCGCCGAGACTACCTGAGCTTTGTTCTTCAACTTCATAGCGCAGGTCGATCAAGTCGTCGGTGCCCGGCACTTCTAAAGTATCAACTTTGGCCTCTTTAAAATAACCAAGGCGCTCTAAACGAATTCGGGATAGTTCAATTTTATCTGCCGACGCAGGCGCACTTTCAATCTGACGCATTTCCCGACGTAGAACTTCGTCAGAGGTTCGTGCATTACCTTCAAAATCAATGCGCCGGACATATGTACGTTTGCCAGGGTCAATAAAGAATTTTATATCTACGGTTTTGTCATCTTCATTGGTCTCAGGAATGCCGCGGACTTGAGCAAAATTATAGCCTTCGTTGCCGAGGCGCTTGGTAATAAATTCTTCTGAACTGGTTACCAAGGCCTGCGAGAACACCTGGCCTTTCCGCACTAAAACAAAGCGTTTTAGGTCGACTTCTGGCAACACTAAGTCACCCGATAATTCTGCGCTACTCACGGTGTATTTTTCACCTTCAATCACGTTCACGGTGATGTATACAGATTTTCGATCAGGACTAATCGCAACTTGAACTGAGTCAGAGTTGAATAATAAGTATCCGCGATCTAAGTAATAGGAATTCAGCTTCTCTAGGTCGCCTTTGAGCTTTTCGCGAGAGTATTTATCACTGCTACTGAAAAAAGAAAATAAGCCGCCTGTTTTTAGCTCAAACAAATCTAAGAGGGTGTCGTCGTCGTACACTTTATTGCCAACGACATTAATATGCTCGATGGTGGCGTTGCTGCCTTCATCGATATTAATACTGATAGAAACACGGTTGCGTGGCTCAGCGACTACATCGGTCTCAATGCTAGCGTCATATCGGCCTTGAGATACATACTGTCGGGTCAACTCCATTTTCATACCGTCGAGTGTCGCCCGCTTGAAAACCTGTCCTTCAGAAAGTCCTGAGTTTTTCAAACCATCGAGAAGGGCTTCGGTAGCCAGCGCTTTATTGCCCTCTAAATTAATCGTACTGATTGCGGGGCGCTCAACAACTTTCACCACCAGTATGTCGCCATCCATGCCAATCTGGATGTCGTCGAAATTACCCGTGCTAAACAGTGCCCTAGAAGCATTTGCGACGGCACGAGTGCTGATTAAGTCGCCAATACTTATTGGCAAGGCGGAGAACACCGTCTCCGATGATATCCGCTGTAAGCCTTCTACGCGAACATCTGAAATCGGCAGTGAATTTTGGGCAACAGCGAAAACACTCACCGACCACAGGAAAAAACTAAATGCTAAAAAGCGTATCATCAACAGCTAAAAACCAAGGCTTTGTGCCGGCGCCAAATCAAAACTGACGCCACCACTGTGTAAGATTAAAAGTATTGCATTATCTTAGAGACTAAAGACGCAACACATCGTTATATAAAGCAAATACCATCAAACATACTACTAGTACCAAGCCCGTCTGATTAGCCCACACCTGCACCTGTTCTGCCACCGGCTTACCGGTGAGCCACTCTACCAGAGCGTAGACAATATGCCCGCCATCCAATACAGGAATTGGTAATAAGTTTAAAACGGCAAGGCTGACACTCAACAATGCCAAAAACGTCAGCCATGCAAAAAATCCGTACTGCACTGAAGAGCCCGCCACTTTAGCAATGGTTATCGGCCCACTCAAGTTTTTCGGCGATAACAGGCCCATCAACATCTTTTTTATTGACGAAAAAGTAAGAGCGGTCATCGTCCAGGTTTTGTCAACAGCCGCTACGGCTGCGCCAATAAACCCGTATTCCGTCATCCTCTTCATTTCCTCAGGCCACGAGGGCATTGCGACACCCACACCGACATAGCCATATGCCTGAGATTCGGCATCGAGCTTGCGTTCTGGCGTTATTGCGAGCACAACACGCTGGTTGTCACGCTCTACCGTCACCGAAACCGGCTCTTCTGGCTTTTGCCTTACCTGCTCTACCCATTCCAACCATGTGCCGATAAGCTGACCATCAGTCTCAAGGACCAAATCTCCAGCAAGCAAGCCCGCTCGCTCGGCAGGGCTTTCCGGCATGACTGTTTCTATTCTTGGAATCACTTCCGGCACAAATAAGGTCACACCCAACTCGCGGACTGGATTTGGCTCTTCTACGTCATGCATCCAATCAGCCAAGGTCACAACTTTCTCGCTCACCAGATCTGAGCCAGCTGAGCGCATATTGACAAGGATTTCACCGTTTTCACCAATACGATTCAAAAGCTGTAACTGCAGAGCTTGCCATGTTGGCGTCGCCTTGCCGTCAACAGATAAAAATTCTTGCCCCGCGACAATACCAGCTCGCTCGGCCAAAGAACCTGCGTCCACTTTGGCAACGATTGGCGCAACACCGCTAACACCATTTAAGAAGATCAGCCAATAAACCAAAATCGCCAGTATAAAATTAGCCAAGGGGCCGGCCGCCGCGATGGCAATGCGCGAACGGGGTGTTGCTCGATTAAAGGTCTGATCTAGCAACTCTTCGGGAACATTACCCTCGCGCTCATCCAACATTTTAACGTAGCCACCCAGCGGAATACCGGCAATAACATATTCGGTACCACTGCGATCAGACCAAGATAGCAAAGGCTTGCCAAATCCCACAGAAAACCGCAAAACCTTGACACCACAACGCCGCGCGACCCAAAAATGACCGAATTCATGTACTGTCACTAAGATAGCTAAAGTTAACAGTGTCACTAGTATCGTTTGCAATATATCCAACAAATTTTTCGCCTCATAATGCTAATGATCCGTCTATACAAGACCACTGAGCCGTATCGATTATCAGTTAAACCAATGTTTTCTCTGCAATAATTGCCAATGCGAAAACACGAGATTTGCTGTCAGCTTGTTGGACATCCGCGAGTGATTGCGGTTCAACAATTTCTAGCTTAGCCATAACTCGCTCTATAACAATGGCTATATTGACAAACGCTAAGCGCCCATCAAGAAATGCCTCAACAGCGATTTCATTCGCCGCATTCAGCACTGCTGGCGCCGTTCCGCCTCGCACTGCTGCCTCACGAGCGAGTCGTAAACATGGAAAGCGATGTTCGTCTGGCGCTTCAAAATCCAAACGCGCCTGACTAATAATATCCAAGGCCCCAACCCCAGACACAATACGCTCCGGCCAAGCCAAGGCATGAGCGATGGGGGTACGCATATCGGGATTACCAAGCTGCGCCAATACCGAGCCGTCAATATACTCAACCATCGAGTGAATAACACTCTGAGGATGAACAATAATATCAATATTGGAGGGGTCAGTATGAAATAACCAACAAGCTTCTATCAGCTCTAGGCCTTTGTTCATCATGGTCGCTGAATCAACAGATATTTTGCGACCCATTGACCAATTTGGGTGCGCACATGCTTGATCGGGCGTCACACCGGCCAATTCTGACAACGCTGTTGTTCGAAACGGCCCACCTGAACCCGTCAGCAAAATACGTCGAACGCCATTAGCAAAGGCACTGCCGTGACCTCTCCCTAAGTGGTTTTGCGCCGGTAGGCATTGAAAAATCGCATTGTGCTCGCTGTCTATTGGCAACAAAATTGCGCCATTACGCTCAACAGCGTCCATAAACAGCGGCCCAGCCATCACTAAAGCTTCTTTATTTGCCAATAAGACCTTTTTACCCGCTTCAACCGCCGCCATCGTTGGCAGTAAACCCGCCGCCCCGACGATCGCCGCCATCGTCACGTCAGCTTCGCGCGCCACTGCACACAGGCCCTCTTCCCCACCAAGCACCTCCGTTCTCAGACCGGCAGCAAAAAGTCGATCGGCAAAGGGCTTAACGAGAGTGGTGTCGGCTAATACCGCGTAGCGTGGGGTAAAAACTTCAATCTGTTCAAATAATGCGTCCAGACTGCGATTAGCTGTCAAGGCATAAACGTAATAACGTTCGGGATGACGCGTTAATACGTCTAGCGTGCTAACACCAATAGAGCCGGTAGAACCTAGCACAGTAACTGACTGCATCACGCCCATCCCGTCGCCATCAAACCCAAGGCAAATACCGGGGCTGCGGCTGTAATACTGTCTATACGGTCCATTATTCCTCCATGTCCCGGCAACAGTTGACCACTGTCTTTAATACCGCGATGACGTTTGACCATACTTTCCAATAAGTCTCCTAAAACCGAGGCCAACACCGTCACTATTACAAGACAGAATAAGGGCAGCAAACCAATAGGTATCGCTCCCGGCGACATCCGCGCCAGTAAGACCCACAGCAAGGCAGACAGTAAAGTGCTTGATGCCAAGCCACCCCAAAAACCCGCCCAAGATTTTCCTGGACTCACCGCAGGGGCAAGCTTGGCTTTTCCGAAGGCGCGACCCACAAAATAAGCACCAACATCAGCAGATGCGACAAGGGCTATTACGAGTACAATCAACCACACACCGTTGCTTAAACTTCTTAAATAGCATAGAGCCAGCCACGCCGGCACCACAACCAAAAAGCCCATTAAGGCCCTCACCCACCGCGAACCCCACAACCCAGCACTTAGAGGGTAGGACTTAACCCAAAGTAAAGCGATAGCCCACCAGAGGCTGGCAACAACAACAATATCCTTAATCTGAGCGTGATCTACACTGCCAAGTAAATCTGCTTTCCAACCGGCAGCAGCCATCAACAGAGCACATACTGCAACATAGCAAAAACGAGATACAGTACTAGATAAACCGGTAAGATCTGACCACTCCCAAGCAGCCAGTAACACAACAAGCGCAAAGACTGCGGACAGTGCAGGCAGAGACAAATAAACCAGTGCCGCCGATAGCGCTACTACGATCAACACCCCGGTAATGATCCGCTGCTTTAACATAAACTGATTCCTTTATTCGGGCGTTACTACATTATTATCATTATCTCGACCGCCAAAACGCCGTTCTCGGAACGCATAGGCATCAAGCGCCTTGTCTAACTCTTCTGCGTTAAAATCAGGCCAAAAACAATCTGTAAAATAAAATTCGCTATACGCTAACTGCCACAGCATAAAATTACTAATTCGCTGTTCACCGGCAGTACGAATGCAAAGATCAGGCTTAGCAATATCTGCAAGAGCAAGGTGGCTATCAAATAACTCAATACTAAAATCATCAATGCTGAGTTCGCCAGCTTTAACTTTTTCTGCCAATACTTTAGCTGCGCTAACAATGTCCCATTGGCCACCGTAATCAACTGCGATGATCAACTGCGTATTTCGATTAAAACGGGTTAACTGCTCGCTAAAATCCATTTGCTTACGCAATGCCACTGAAAATTGGCCGCGCTCACCAATAAACCGCATCCGCACGCCATCGGCATGAAGCTGCTTAGTTTCGCTATCCAGATAGCTTGAAAATAGCCGCATTAAGGCTTGAACTTCGAGGGTTGGCCGCTGCCAATTTTCACTAGAGAAAGCAAATAAAGTAACAATTTCCACGCCCCGCTCTCGTGTTTGCTTTAATAGCGGACGTATTACCTCGACGCCGGCGCGATGGCCCGCAGCCGACTTCAAGCCCTGTTGCTTAGCCCACCGATTATTGCCATCCATAATGATAGCGACATGGCGGGGAACACTCTTATGGGCGGAACGCCGCGTTGTTACTGACATTTAAACAATTCAGCTCAACGCTCAAATTTCCATCAGGTCGGCTTCTTTAGCCGCCAGTGCTTTATCAACTTCAGCAATATACTGATCGGTGATTTTCTGCACATCATCCTGCGCGCGACGATCTTCGTCTTCGCTAATTTCTTTTTCTTTGAGCAAGTCTTTCAAGTCAGACAGCACATCGCGACGTGCATTTCGAATTGATACCCGAACGCTTTCAGCCTCTTGCCTAGCCTGCTTGATATAACCTTTACGGGTTTCTTGGGTTAGCATAGCCATTGGAATACGGATCACGCTGCCGGCAGAGCTAGGATTCAAACCCAGATCTGACTTCATAATCGCCTTTTCAATGTCGGGAACAATATTTTTTTCCCAGGGCGTTACGGTCAACGTTCTTGAGTCTTCAACACCTATATTAGCTAATTGTGATAAAGGGGTATCGGTACCGTAGTACGACACCCGCAAACCATCTAATAAGCTAGGATGTGCACGACCGGTACGAATTTTATTAAAATTAGTGCCCAAGGCCTCAATAGTCTTGGCCATACGCTGCTTAGCGTCTTCCTTCAAATCATCTATCACGGCGTTTCTCCTCGCGTGTTGCAGCGGCACCGACCAGAGTCCCCTCTTCGCCCCCCACCACAATATTCAATAAAGCACCCTGCTGCTCCATCGCAAAAACTCGCAGCGGCATATTATGATCACGGCACAGGCAAATCGCGGTCAAGTCCATAACTTCGAGCTTCTTACTCAATACTTCATCGTAGCTGAGATAATCGTACTTCACCGCATCCGAATCGAGCATGGGATCTGCACTGTAAACACCGTCAACTTTTGTTGCCTTTAAAACTAAATCCGCATCAACCTCAATACCACGTAAGCACGCTGCGGAGTCGGTTGTAAAAAACGGATTACCGGTACCAGCGGCAAAAATAACCACTTCACCACGGGATAGGGCACGAATCGCCTTGCGACGATCGTAGTGATCAACAACACCACTCATGGGAATAGCAGACATCACCGAAGATTTTATATTACTACGCTCTAGCGCATCGCGAAGCGCTAAGGCGTTCATTACTGTTGCCAACATACCCATATGGTCGCCAGTAACACGATCTAGGCCCGCAGTTTGCAGTGCCGCGCCACGGAACAAATTCCCGCCGCCAACCACCAAACCAACCTGCACACCGATGCCAACCAGCTGACCAACTTCAAGTGCCATACGATCTAAGACTTTGGGATCGATACCAAACCCCAGGCCACCCATCAAAGCCTCACCGCTTAGTTTAAGCAGTATACGCTTGTATTTCTTATCTCGAGTTTGGCTAGACATTTTCCCCACCTCACCACATTACACGACATTGTCAAGAGACCTGCATATCGCCTAAAGTAAAGCGGGACCCGCAGGTCCCGCTAACATTAGTGGCTTAGCCTTTCAGCTGAGCAGCCACCTCGGCGGCAAAGTCTACTTCTTCTTTCTCGATACCTTCGCCCACTTCAAACCGCAAAAACGTTTGAATGTCGGCATTGCTATTTTTCAGCAGTTTACCCACGGTGAGCTCAGGATCTTTAACGAACGGCTGGTCAACCAAGGAGCTTTCAGACAAGAACTTGCGAATCCGGCCTTCAATCATTTTTTCAATGATCTCAGGTGGCTTACCACTTTCGGCCGCTTGCGCCGTAAAAATTTCACGCTCTTTGGTGATTTCTTCTTCAGGCATATCCGAAGATTTAGCAACCCGCGGATTAACTGCAGCAACATGCATAGCAACATCGCGTGCCAACTCTGAATCGCCGCCTTTCAGCGCAACCAACACCGCGATACGGTTATTAGAATGCACATAGCCATCGACTACGCCATCTTCCGCACTGACAACTAGCGAGCGACGCACGGAGATATTCTCACCGATTTTTTGAACCAGCGCTTCGCGCGCAGATTCCAGCTCACCACTCATCAATTCAGCAACATCAAGTGCCTTAGTAGCGAAAGCTTTATCAACTATTTGAGCAACGAATGCCAAGAAGCTGGTATCACGCGCAACAAAATCTGTTTCGCTATTCACTTCGACAGCAACACCGTAGCTACCATCTTCTGCGATTTTAATACTAACAACGCCATCAGCAGCAGTGCGACCCGCTTTTTTAGCCGCCTTCAGACCGCTAGACTTGCGCATTTCTTCAATCGCCAACTCGATATCGCCATCGGCTTCATTAAGTGCTTTTTTACACTCCATCATGCCAAGACCAGTACGATCGCGTAATTCTTTTACCATTGATGCCGTTACAGCCATCCTAAAATCCTCTTAATTACCTTAAGCGTGTTAACTCAAGTCCAAGATCAGACACAAAAACAGGCGCCTGCTCAGTCAATATCCAATAAAAAGGGGGCCTTGCCCCCTTTTCGCAGACTGCTTAGCGGGCCAATTTACTCGGCGGCGCTTTCGCCTTCTGGTGCAACTTCAACAAACTCGTCTTTTGCCACAAGTTCATTGGCAGCCGCACTGATAGCAACATCGGCAACGGCAGTGACATATAATTTAATCGCACGAATTGCGTCATCATTACCTGGAATAACAAAATCTACGCCATCTGGGTTGCTGTTAGTATCGACGATACCAAACACTGGAATACCCAGCTTGTTAGCTTCCTGGATAGCAATACGCTCGTGATCCACATCGATAACGAACAATGCATCAGGCAAGCCAGACATGTCTTTAATGCCGCCAATGGAGCGCTCAAGCTTCTCCATATCACGACGACGCATCAGCGCTTCTTTCTTGGTTAACTTATCAAAAGTACCGTCTAAGCTCTGCGCTTCAAGCTCACGCAGGCGACGCACAGATTGACGAATAGTTTTGTAGTTAGTGAGCATACCGCCCAACCAACGATGGCTTACAAAAGGCATGCCAGCGCGGGCAGCTTGTTCGCCGACAATCTTACTTGCAGCACGCTTAGTACCAACAAATAGGATCTTGTTTTTATTAGCTGCCATTTTAGCAATGGCATCCAAGGCACTATTCAGTGCGGGCACCGTGTGCTCGAGGTTAATAATGTGGATCTTGTTACGCGCACCAAAAATGTATGGTGCCATTTTTGGATTCCAGTAACGAGTCTGGTGACCAAAGTGAACACCGGCTTGCAGCATTTCACGCATACTTACATGAGACATGACTTTTCCTTAATAAACATCGGGTTACAAACTTGCAGAGATCCCATAATCCAACCCCAACTGTTGTTGAAGCACCCGGGATTACGTGCCGATTTCTGCGCGTCATTAGTCTAATAACAGCTCACGCCATTATTAGGGCGCATATTTATACCACAGCGCCCCTGCCACATAAAGAATAAAACCGCTTTTGAGGCTAAAATTTCGCGATGTCTTCGCTAGCCATAAGCGATGGTTTACAATAGGCGGCAATGAATCGCCAAATTAAGCTGCAAACCGGTATAGCCCTATGAATGTAAGCATTAAAACGCCAGACCAAATTGCCGCCATGCGTATTGCCGGCCGACTCGCCGCCGACGTATTAGAAATGATCACACCTTACGTTAAACCGGGCATCAGCACTGGCGAGCTAGATCAAATTTGTCATGACTATATAGTTAACGTGCAAAACGCCATTCCTGCGCCACTAAATTACAATGGCTTCCCTAAGTCTGTCTGCACCTCGGTAAATGAAGTCATTTGTCACGGCATCCCATCAGACAAAAAAACACTTAAGGATGGTGACATCTTAAACATCGATGTCACCGTAATAAAGGATGGCTGGCACGGCGACACCAACCGCATGTATTACGTCGGCACCGTGCCAGACCATGCCAAGCGTCTTTGTGAAGTCACTCAAGAGTGCCTGTATCAAGCGATTGGGCTAGTCAAGCCAGGCTGCACACTTAGCGACATTGGTAACATCATCGCTAAGCATGCTCGCGGCAAGCACTACAGTGTTGTAGAAGAATACTGCGGACACGGTATTGGTCTAGTTTTTCACGAAGATCCGCAAGTGCTCCACTACGGCGAAGGCTATAATCGACGTAACGATCTTGAGCTGAAAGAAGGCATGACCTTCACAATTGAACCCATGGTCAACGCCGGTAAAAAGCAAACCAAACTTAACACCAAAGATGGTTGGACCGTGACTACCCGCGATCGCCGTCTTTCTGCGCAGTGGGAACACACCATGGTTGTGACCAATGACGGTGTAGAAGTTCTCACAGCTCGTCCAGATGAACCCTTTTACCGGAATTTATAATGAGTCAATGTGCACTACCGGATATCCACGCACTGCCCCAGCCCGGTCAGTCCATAAAGACTTATAAAAATTATCTAAAAACGCTGGCCAGCGACCTAAAAACCAGTTTCGAGGCCGGAGAAAATATTCGCACCCTCGTCACACTGCGCTCACAGCGTATCGATGAATTATTACAAGGTATCTGGAAGAGCTACCAATGGGGCGGCGATATAACCCTAATCGCCGTCGGTGGCTATGGTCGGGGCGAGCTGCACCCCTACTCCGATATTGACCTACTGATACTCACAAACGACGACTGCGCCGATTACCGCGAAAATATCGAGAGCCTCATTACGCTACTCTGGGATATAAACTTAGAGATTGGTCATAGTGTCCGCAATATTAGTGAGTGCTGCCAAGCCGCTGCTGATGACATCACGGTCGCCACCAACTTGATGGAGTCGCGCACTCTGGCAGGCAACCCGGCACTGCACAGCAAGCTAATGAACAAAGTCGGCTCCGATAATATCTGGCCAAGCAGCGATTTTTTTCGCGCAAAATGGGACGAACAAATATCCCGCCATCGCAAATATGCCAACTCCGAATACAACCTGGAACCTAATATTAAGAGTTCTCCAGGTGGCCTGCGCGATATTCAAATGATTGGCTGGGTTGTTAAACGTCATTTTGGCGCCCAATCTATCGACGAACTCGTGGAGCGCCAATTCCTAAGCAAACAAGAGCTAGACACACTTAAGGATGGTCAAGACTTTTTGTGGAAAATGCGATTTGCCTTGCACCTATTAGCGGGACGCGAAGAAGATCGCCTAGTCTTCGATCACCAGCGCACCCTAGCCGCACAATTTGGCTTTACTGACGGCGACGGCAAACTCGCCGTAGAGCAATTTATGCAGCAATACTATCGCTGGGTAATGCACCTCGGCGAACTTAACGACGTGCTAATGCAGCACTTCGACGAAACCATATTGCGGGCTTGCGAGGCAGAAACTGTCTTCGAAATTAACAGCCGCTTTCGAGTACGCAACGGCCACATCGAAGTTTGCAATGCCAAGGTATTCAGCAAGACCCCCTCTGCGCTAATGGAAATATTTGTGTTAATGGCGAGTAATGACGCCATTGATGGTGTGCGCGCGAGCACCATTCGACTGATTCGAAAATCTCATCATCTTATCGACGATAGCTTTCGCGCCGACCCCAAAAATAAACGCTACTTTTTGGAGCTGCTGCGATCACCCGAGCGGGTGGCGCTAAACCTTCGCCGCATGAAGCGCTTTGGTATACTCGATAAATTCATTCCGGCATTTGCCGGCATTGTCGGTCAAATGCAGCACGACCTCTTCCACATTTACTCAGTCGATGCACATACCTTGGAGCTTATTAAAAATATAAGCCGCTTCCGTTACCCCAGCATGGTGGAAACCTATCCAATGGCCTGCAGAATTATGCAGCGCCTACCCAAACCCGAGCTATTGTATTTAGCCGGTTTATTTCACGATATTGCCAAAGGCCGCGGCGGCGACCACTCCAGCTTGGGCGCGGTTGACGCTCGAGAATTTTGCGCACATGTGGGTCTAAATAAACGCGATGGCAATCTGGTGGCGTGGCTAGTAGAAAAACATCTAGAAATGTCCTCAGTATCGCAGCGTAAAGATATTCAAGATCCCGAGGTCATCCGCGAATTCGCCTTAACTATGGGTGATATACAACACCTAGACTATTTATTCTGTCTGACCGTCGCCGACATCAACGCCACCAACCCCACATTGTGGACATCGTGGCGCGCATCATTAATGCGCCAATTATACGCTGAAACCAGACGCGCCCTGCGCCGTGGTTTAGAAAACCCTATCGACAAACAGGAGTGGATTGCCGAAACCCAGCTCGGCGCCATTGAAAAGCTCGAGGACTACGGCTTCACTGAGCCAGAAATTCGCGAACTGTGGGCCGACACCGGTGAAGATTATTTTATTCGTGAACAGGCCGACGACATCGTTTGGCACACTCGCGCCATTGCTGACCGTATAAAAGCCAATGCTACCGTAGTGTTGATTAAAGAAGGCGGTCTACTGGACCACGCTGGCGTTAGTCAAATATTTGTTCACACGCACGCACGGGTGGGCTTGTTTGCCCAGCTCGCAGAGGCCATGGAGCAGCTAGACCTAAGCATTCAAGACGCCCGTATTTACAATAGTGGCACCGGCTATACACTAGACACATTTTATGTGCTGGGTGCAGATGGCGAGTCCATTGGGGACAACCCTAACCGCATTGCACACATTATAGAGTTTATGCGTGAGCATTTAGAACACCCCGAACGCTTCTCGGCAGCCAGTCGACGCACACCTCGTCAGATGCGTCTATTTTCCACGCCAACCAGAACAAGCATGACCACAGATTTGAATAAAGGGCAGACCGTACTTGAAGTTATTACCCCCGACCGGCCGGGTTTGCTAGCACATTTAGCGCGTATTTTTAATCAGTTTCATATCCAACTTCAGAACGCGAAAATCGCCACCCTCGGCGAGCGGGTAGAAGATGTGTTCTTCATTACCGGTGAAAATCAACAGCCCATCGACGACCCCAAAATTTGCGAAGAGATACAACAGGCAATCTGTCGCGAACTGGATGAAAAGGCGAGTAGAAAAGTCTTATGAACCCACATTTAAGCGCACTACACGCCTATCCATTTGAAAAGCTACGACTGCTATTTGATGATATAACTGCGCCGTCACTGACACCCATCGCGCTATCAATTGGTGAACCGAAACACCAAGCGCCACAATTTGTCAGCGAAGCGATTAGCCAAAACTTAGACAAATTAAGTAACTACCCCACCACCAAGGGTATTCCTGAGTTACGCCAGGCGATCTCAACGTGGGCATGCAAGCGTTTCACCTTAAAGCAACTCAATCCCGACACTCAGATACTGCCCGTCAACGGCACCCGTGAAGCCTTATTTGCCTTTGCACAAACAGTGGTCAGTCCGACACCTACGGCCTTGGTGTGCAGTCCCAATCCGTTCTATCAAATTTATGAAGGCGCGGCTTTACTCGCTGGAGCCACGCCGGAATTTCTAGCGTGCCGGCCTGAAAATGGATTTATCCCCGACTTTGACGCCGTCAGCGCCGACATTTGGCAACGCTGCCAACTGCTGTACATTTGCACGCCGGGAAACCCGAGCGGCGCGGTGATGAGCTGCCAACAGATGCAGAAACTAATCGCTCTTGCAGATCAATACGACTTTATGATTGCCAGCGACGAGTGTTATTCAGAGCTCTATTTTGACGAGGGCTCGCCGCCGCCGGGATTACTGCAAGCTTGTGACGAATTAGGCCGCAGTGACTATCACCGCTGCGTGGTATTTCACAGCCTGTCAAAGCGCTCAAACCTACCGGGCTTGCGCTCCGGGTTTGTCGCCGGCGATGCAGAAATACTCAAAGACTTTTTGCTATATCGCACCTATCATGGCTGCGCCATGCCCATTCAACATCAACTTGCTAGTGCTGCTGCGTGGCAGGACGAAGAACACGTCAAAGCCAATCGGGTACTGTATCGGCAAAAATTCAATCAAGTTCTCGATATATTTAATGGCTGCCTCGATGTCAGCCTTCCCGAAGCGTCCTTTTATTTGTGGGCTAAAACTCCAATTGCCGACACCGAGTTTGCACGCGGACTGTTTGAGCAGCAGCATGTCACAGTATTACCGGGCAGCTATTTATCCAGAGAAGTTGATGGTTTCAATCCCGGCGCCAATTATGTGCGCATGGCGCTGGTTGCCGAACCGGAACAATGCGCAGAAGGTGCAAGACGTATTAAAGCCTATGTGCAAAGTCTTAAAAACTCCGCGAGGAAAGATAAAAGCCAATGCTAAAAAAAGAGCGAGCAGCTTATATTGCTCAGCGCCTGCAAGAGCTCTATCCAGAACAACCGATCCCGCTGGACCATAAGAATTCTTACACACTACTAGTGGCAGTTTTACTTTCAGCGCAGTGTACCGATGCGCGGGTTAATCAAATCACCCCTGCGCTGTTTGAGTTGGCCGACAACCCCTTTGATATGGCTAAACAGAACGTGGAAATTATTCGGGCTATTATTCGCCCCTGTGGTCTCTCGCCGCAGAAGTCCAGCGCCATCAAACGCCTGTCTCAGATCTTAGTTGAAAAATATAAGGGCGTTGTCCCGCAAAGCATGGCCGCTTTAGAAACACTGCCCGGCGTCGGCCACAAAACTGCCAGCGTGGTAATGTCCCAAGCCTTTGGCGTGCCCGCCTTCGCCGTTGATACTCACATTCATCGCCTGGCGCAACGCTGGGGACTCACCAACGGTCAAAACGTGGTGAAAACAGAGAAAGACCTGAAATCGCTATTTCCCAAGGATCGATGGATCGCCCTTCACCTGCAAATTATTTTCTATGGTCGCGAATATTGCAGCGCTAGAGGTTGTGATGGCAGAGTCTGTGAAATTTGTACGACCTGCTACCCGCGCCGCCGCAACCCCAAGATAGTTCACAAACCCTAACAGAGATCATAGAACCAGCTGAAGGGTGACATGGCAGCCCCCTTCGACGACTTACTAGCCATGAATTAACTCGTTCAAATAAGTTATAACTGCTGTCGTCTTATAATAATTTCCAGCTTGCCGCCGCCGTTGTCAGTTCTGAGTTAGCTACTCAGGTGGCGATGCGAACCATCGCCACAATGTGCTAGCTATAAATCTTATGGCTGCATCTAGCTTGCGGATAAATGGCGCGGCGCGGTAATGGGCACGATTAAACCTAACAGGCACAGGTAAGTGCAATGGATGTATTAAAGCATAAGTAGGCATGGCCTCAGATCAATCACAAGTGCCGTGATCCTCGCCAGAGAATTTGCTATCCTTACCGGCCAAAATCTACCGCCTGTCCTCAATAATAAGAGAAGACATATGAGCACCACACTCTACGGCATCAAAAATTGCGATAGCGTCCGCGCCGCTCGGCGTTGGTTGGAATCTCACAACGTTGATTTCAACTTTCATGATGTGCGTGACACGCCACTCAAGACTGAACAGCTCGAAACATGGCTGCAACAACTCGGCCTCGACACACTTGTTAATAAACGCAGCACCACGTGGAAACAGCTGCCTGAAGAACAACGTCATACTTTAAGTGAAGACAGTGCAGTTGCATTACTACTTGAACATCCGACGCTAATGAAACGTCCTCTGCTGGACACCGGCAGCGCTCTGCACATGGGCTTTAAAGCCGCCGACTATCAATCGCTATTCACCCATCACACCCTTTGAATCAATAAACGAGACGCAACAATGACTCAAGTATCTTTCGCATTCGGCCTCGGCCTTGGCACTCAAAATAGCAAAGGCGAATGGCTGGACACGTTTTACCCCAGCCCACTATTAAATCCCACTGCAGAGCTTATTAAGGCAGTGCAAACCGTCATCGCGCCATTACAGGGCAATACCTCTATTGCAGTAACTAATGAGCAAATGGCACAAATCGCCGATGTGATTGCGGCAACTGACAACGCAGCGCAAGCCACTTCTGCCGCACAACTTGCCAGCGGCAATCAACCATTGGTTGTCACTCTATTAAGCGGCGACGATGCCCCCGAATCTGTTCCCGAAGGCTATTTAAAACTGCACTTGTTGTCGCATCGCCTTGTTAAACCCCACAGCATCAATCTAACTGGCTTATTTGGAGTTTTACCGAACGTCGCATGGACCAATATGGGCGCGGTAGATATTGCCGAGCTAGCGGGTCGTCAGCTCCAAGCCCGCCTAAAAGGTGAGCTGCTGGAAGTAATGTCCGTAGATAAATTTCCAAAAATGACCAACTACGTTGTGCCTACAGGCGTTCGTATTGCCCACACAGCAAGGGTTCGTCTCGGCGCTTATCTGGGTGAAGGCACAACCATTATGCATGAAGGCTTCGTCAACTTTAATGCCGGCACTGAGGGTCCTGGTATGATTGAAGGTCGAATTTCTGCGGGTGTGATGGTGGGATCCGGTTCCGATCTCGGCGGCGGATGCTCTACCATGGGCACTCTGTCGGGCGGCAACAATATTATTATTGCGGTTGGCAAAGAATGTCTGATCGGTGCCAATGCCGGTGTCGGTATTCCACTGGGAGATCGCTGCACTATTGAAGCCGGCCTTTATATTACTGCGGGCTCAGTACTCACCATGGTAGCCGCAGACGGCGCGGCAGCCGGCACAACCAAGGCCCGTGAATTATCTGGCCAATCCGACTTATTGTTCCGCCGCAATTCTAAAAACGGCGCCATTGAAGTGTTAACAAACAAGTCTGCTATCGCTCTGAACGAGATGTTGCACGCCCACAACTAAGCCGCTGTTTTTATAGCTATACGCCCTGTACTCGCGGGGCGTTTCTTTCTCAGCTGGCCAAGTCCTCACCGCTAAACTATTCTATTAACAAACATCGATTAGCTGGTGTTTGCTAATAATCATCGCTTAAAAAAGACTAGCTAAGACATTAGTCAGGAGAGTGATATGGAATTTCAGATTGCCGGCGCCTTGGGATTTCTGATTTTTATCGCCGATATCTGGGTCATTCTCAATATTGTAGGAAGCCGAGAAACCTCAACCAGCAAATTACTGTGGATACTACTGATTCTATTCCTACCCTTGGTCGGTATTGTTATTTGGTGGATTGCCGGCCCCCGCAAACGGACCTAGCGTCGATTATCTAATCTGTTATTCGAGTTCACTATTGGTATTATAAATTTTCTGCATGGCTTGCAAGTGATCCTGAGCCCTGCCGTGATATTTTTATGAGGCTAACGATAAGAATACGCAGGGCTGCGACTTACGGCGCCCTTGTCGAGGCATTTCACGTCGTTTGTCAGCGTATAGGCGCTTATTAGTTGTGGTTTATATCATCGGAGGTAAGAATGACTAAATCATTAGGCGCTTGTCGCAAATCTTTTTGGCCGCTTCGTCAGCAAACCCAAACCACCGCCGGAAAGATACGGGATCTGGACGTCGAAATTAAATTTACCAATATAGAAGAACTGGCCGAGGCCATTATCGGCGGCCTTGCTTATCGACTGACACCGCAGCGCTGTAATATCGCTAGCGAACTCGATATCCAGCATTGTAATCGTGAGCGCAACCGTTTTGATATGCTAGCCCTGGAACTCAGCCTCGCCAAAAATCTACCCCTTTCTGGAATCTGTCAAGGCGCCAAACTCTTTGGCAATCAAAATTGTCACCTAAATAGTCTTCACCACCAAGCAATTAAAAAATTAGGTGAGGGACTACAAGTGACCGGAAGCGGTAATAACAACATCACTCAAGCCGGAGAAGCCCAAGACCATAGGGATCAAATCGACGCGCAATGGCATCTAGAATATTCTCCCTTCCAAGCACGCCAATCACCTATTTTTAAACACCTCGTCGCGAGTAGCATGCCGTGATCAGTCAATACCTACTGATGTTTGCTGGCGCCTTTGGCGCAGCCACATTACTGCCCTTTTATTCTGAAATTTTACTAATAACGCAGCTCAACGCGGGTCTGCACCCTGCCTGGCTATGGCTAGCCGCGACCGCCGGCAATACTCTGGGCTCCGGAGTAAACTGGTGGATGGGCATGAAACTGAGTCAGTATTCAGACCGCCGCTGGTTCCCTGCCCGCAAGTCAGATCTCCTGCGCGCCCAAAACTGGTTTAAGCGCTACGGAAAATGGACTTTACTGATGTCATGGATGCCCATAGGCGGCGATGCACTCACTGTCGTAGGCGGCATTATGCGCATTCCTGCCACCCCATTTTTCATCCTTGTCGCTATTGGCAAGGGCCTGCGTTACGCCATTGTTATCGCTGGCGTCAGCGCGATGTAAACCAGCGTACAATAGCCCTCCCCGACCGCAAGCGAATCTAAATATGGCACTGAACGCGACACTATTTAAAACCACACTTGATATCAGTGATATGCGCCGCCACTATTATCAGCGCCATCAGTTCACTGTCGCCCGTCACCCCTCAGAAACTGATGAGCGGATGATGTTGCGCATTCTGGCCTTTGCCTTATACGCCGACGAATATCTTGAGTTCACCAAGGGATTAAGCACCGATGATGAACCCGATTTATGGCTGAAATCACTGACCGGCGAAATTGATTTATGGATGGAAATGGGTCTACCCAGTGAAAAGCGAATTCGCAAAGCCCGAGGTATTGCCAAGCAGGTGGTTATTTTTATTTATGGCGGTCGCACTGCAGAAATGTGGTGGGAAGAACATCGCAATAAAATTATTCAATACGGTAATGTAAAAATCATCGAGGTCAGCTTGGATGACTCCACAGCATTAAAGAACATTGCCCAGCGCACTATGAAACTGCAGTGCACCATTGACGAAGATTCGCTGTGGCTTTCAGACGCCGAAAATAATATTGAGCTTAAACTCAGGGAACACAGTTAGTCGACCGTACTATTTTCTTCCTAGTTTAGTACACTATTTCGGTTTTCGTCTTAAGCATAATGGCGATCTAAGCGATACAGATCGGGAGATCTCAAGCAATTACATAATAGGGTATGAGTCGCAAAACTCCAATCGCACTTATTTCACGTAAAGTGCGCAACAAGTTCAACCCTGAGGTCGTTATGAAAGTTCAAACACGTCTTATCACTAGCATTGCCGGTATGCTCGGTGCCAGCCTGCTAATCGGTGCCTGCAGTACCCCACAACTTGGTACCAGCAATGGTATGTTTCAAGCCTGCTCCTTTGCACCCCACTGCGTATCGAGCACCGAAAGCGACCCCCAAAAATATATTGCACCGATTGTGGTTAGCAGCCCTCAAGAATGGCAGCGCTTACAACAACTGGTATTAGCAATACCGCGCACCAAGATCGCGGTACAGAATGTTAACTACCTTCATGCCGTTACTAGCACAGACATAATGCATTACAAGGATGACGTAGAATTATTATATTCACCCGCTAAAAATGCGGTAGACATTCGCAGTTCATCACGCGTCGGCTACTACGACTTTGGCATCAACCGCGCAAGGCTAGAACAATTACGCACCCAACTAAAGGAGCCAAGCTCGGGGCAAGAACAGTAATTTCTGACACTTAAATCCGTGATCAAAATTAGGGGATAGCGTCTAGCGCAGCAAAATTATTTTCAGCCAAGGCGCTCAAAGCCTTCCTAAGCTGTGAAGATAGGATAAATTGCCCGGGCTGTGCAAGACGTTTATCAGCCATCAGCGTTAAATTCCCCAAGAAATCTTGGTCTGTTTGTAGCATTGCAGCAGGCATTTCCAGCAGTTCTAGTAAACCCGCTACCTTTGGCGTATCGATCGCCGTGACAATAAACGGCGTTTCTTAAAAGGCAGCAGCAATACTGTGATGAAAGCGGCCAGAGACTAACAAGGCGGCATTAGCGATACACTCTAACCACGCCTGCTCAGTGTCGACAACACGCAGCTCAAACTGACCAGCCGCTGCTGTAAGAATTGCGTCAGCGGCTCCGCGATGGCTTCTCCCCATGCAACCGAACCGATCAAGACAATATACGGTTTATCGCTAATGCGCTTGGCCTGGAGTGCCGGCAGACTATCAATAAAAAGGGGTAAGCAGTCGAAGCTTTGCACACAGGGAATATGTAAAGACTGAAGCAAGCGCAAGCTTACCGGCTCACGCACTGCAATGAAGTCGAGCTGCTGATACACCCGCTGGTAAAGACGATCCAAGGGTCCATCACTGGTCATATCGGCACCCTGCGGATAGCAGGAATGATTTATAATATACATCGTTGTCACCAAGCGAATTTTGGCGACAAAGGAGATATACAAAAGTCCTACCGGAACTATTCCTCCGCCGTGCAAGCTGCCCTCGCCGTTTATCACTACAATGTCGGCAGCACTCAACTGATTGACTAAACTGATGTTTTTTGAGACAAAGGCGGCGTAAACATCATCGCTGTCAAATTGTTCTGGGCTGGTGGGCAAGGCTTCCAAGTTCTGGGTCAAGGCAATTGGCAACGCTTGCACATCATAGCCTCGCTCACGCAGGGCGCGGTGAACAATTAAACTGGTGCCGCTACATCCCCAGTGATACCAGTCAGATGTGTCGTTTAAAAACACACACGTCTTGGTTTCAGTAGCGCTAAGGAGCTTAGTCTCAGGGATATTCCGGTTACCTGTTATTTCATATTCAGCACGCGTGGCAGATGTAACACTGCTCAATTCGACCACAAGCTTGGCCATTACGTCACGCCAGCCGTCTTTGCCGCCGCTGTTGCGAAACAAACGCGCAGATGAATACCACAGGCTGTCATCGCGACCGTCCGTCCAACGCAGATCTGGACCGCGTGGCAGCAGCACCCATACTGGCACTCCTAACGCGCCAGCCAGATGTACGGTGGTATTATCAGCCGAGATCACTAAATCTAAATTGGCCACTAATGCCGCCAAACCATCAATATCATTAAACACATCTAAGTCGCTAAAGGTGTGAACCTTACTGTTAAGCTGATCCAGATCACCTGACTCGCAGCGATATTGCAAATTAATACAGCTCACATCAGCATTGGCTAATAGCGGCCGCCATTATTTTAAAGCAATACTGCGAACCTTTATCGCGCGTGCTTCGGTACCGCCACGCCAAGAAATACCAACTTTTAACTTGCTGCCCAGCTGCTGAAGTTGAGCCTGCCAGTAGGCCTGTTTATCCGCGGCGACTTTTAAATAGCGGCGCCCACCAAAGTCATCATCCTGATTACGAAAGTACATAGGTAGGTCGCCGGCAGGCACAAAACTGTCTAAACCAAGGGGATTGATACGATGCTTTACACACACCTCGGCCGCGGGAAATGATCGGGTATACAGCGCCACTAATCGCGGATCGCATTCCAACACACAATGTTCGGCGGTGGCGATAACATCATCAAAACACGATGCAAACATAATTTCGTCGCCCAAACCCTGTTCGCTGGAAATAAGCAGTCGGCGCCCAACAATGTACTCCGCCTCGTGTGCGGCAATCCCGTTGAGCGTGGCGGATTACTTGCAAGGAATGACTTCTCACTAAATCGCCAGCGATACTCTTGCCAGCCAAGCTGCCACTGGCCCGACCGCAGTAAACTCCCAGACCGTTTAAATCGTCGCTCTGCATCAGCAGGTGTAATATCCAAAGCCTGCTCAAAATATCGCAGGGACAAGCTAGTATCCCCGACTTGATAATGCAGAGTCCCTAGGTTTGTCAAGGCGATTAGTGACTGCGGATTGTGCTCCAGCGCCTGTTCATAGGCTTGCAGCGCCGCGTCATCGCTGCCGCTATCTTGCAGGGCAACACCCAAGTTTTCATAAGCCTGCGAGTAATGAGTTTTTAAGCGAATCGCCTGCCGGTAGGCCGCGATTGCCGCGATGTCATCCCCCCGCTCCTGTAAAACCACCCCATAATTAAAGTGATATTCCGCAATTTTAGGGCTTAGCCTGATGGCCTGGCTGATAAGCGCGTGCGCTTGATCTGATTTATTGATAGCTTGGGCAACCAAGCCCAGCAAATGCAGGGAATCGGGGTGTCTTGGAAACTGCGCCACTGCGCCGCTTTATGATATTCCAGTGCTTGGTAAAATAAACTTTGGGCGCTGACTGATAATACTTGGGCCGCGTTGACGCCACTGCGTTTAGCCGGTCGATGATGAGCACCTGATACACCGCTGTTATTTTTCTTTTTTGCCACTCTACCTTTCCACATAATAATTAGAAATAAATATATCAATAGCGTCAGCGCCCACTTAAATAGTAAGGTTGCTTGTGGCAAACCACTATTAAGAATAACCCCCGATATTTACCGTCGAATTCCAGTTTAGATCGAACGAGCTTAGCTGCTCACTATGATCAGCGCCGCTGATATTGTCTGGGCGTTAGTCCAACTTCACGCTTGAACGCACGGTGAAAAGCGCTTTGTTCGGAATAGCCGAGCAATAGCGCAATTTCACTTTGGCTGAGCCGGGCATCGGCAAGATACTCACGCGCGAGCTGCACTCGCAGCTCTGAAAGGACTCTCTTAAAGCTCAAGCCCTGCTCGCTCAAACGTCGAAATAAGGTTCGCTCCGACATATTTAACGTCGCCGCCACGTCGGCTGATCTGGCGCGGCCACTTTGCAAGGCTCTAAGTAACACACCGCGGAGCAACTGGCTAAACCCTTCGTTATCAGGAAGTATTGCCAAGGCGGCTTGGGCTTGCCGCTCCAGTATATGACGCAAACCCGCGTCGCTATTACTGACTGGCAGGCTAAGATACGACAGCGGGAAATGTATTGCCGTCGCAGCTTGCGAAAAAACCACTGGTGCATTAAAAACCTGGCGGTACTCTTCGCTAAACACCGGCGCAGCATATGTTAGGTCGACCTGCAGCGGTGCTAAATCAGGTTTAGCGGTTGTCTGGCGTATAAAAGATAATAACCCGACCAGTAGCACTTCGTCTGACAGCGGCGTAGATGGCCCAAAATCACTACTCCAGCTCATCACCATCACATTATCATGTACACATATATTAGCTTTATCGCCGTCATGCAGTAAGCGTTGGTAGCGCTGAAATGCTGTCAACGCTTCGGCCAAGGTGTCACTTGCCAGCGTCAGGTAGCCTAACACCCCCAAATGCTTGGAACGCACACTCTGACCAAGCGCTAGACCAATACTGCGCGCCGGAAACCTCGCCTGCATTTTATCCAGCAGCGTCCACCACTGAGCAAAGCTCATGCGGCTGCTAAGGCTAAAAGACTGCAATTCAGTATAGAGATCACAGTGGACGTCACCCTGCTGCTCTAAAAAATCTCTAAGCAGCTCTGCAAGATCGCCACTAAGCTGTAATTGTGCGAGCATCGATATCCCTTACATTATCCTTACCTCATCATCACGATGATGGCAGGAAATGTCAAAACATTGTCTGGAATAGTCAATATCATCAACATACAGTTAGTTAAGATGATAATGGTTACTAAACATACAGAGAGATCTGCTCGTGCAAGACGTTCTTCATGCTCTATTTTTTGTTACCGCCTTCGGCATGGTAGTCGTCGCTGTAATTGCGGCTGAGTACCTCTATGTCCGCCGCGCCGGTAAAACTGGTGTCTATCATCCTCGTGAAACCGTGGCGAATCTAGCCGCCGGAGTTTCTTACAAAATAGTTGATGGTATCGCTGTTGCCATCTTCATTCAGGCACTTTACTTGTGGGTTTATCAGTACGGCTTGCAGTGGAATCCAAGCACCTCGGTAATCAGCATTATCGCATTAATCGTATTCATCGATTTTTGCTTTTATCTGAATCACTACATGATGCACAAAGTACGCTGGTTCTGGAGTGGGCACATCACCCACCACTCATCAAAACACATGAATTTCTCTACTGCCTTACGCCAGAACTTCACCTTTGCCTTTTCAGGTAGCTGGGTACTATGGTGGATACCCGCTGCCTTAGTGGGCTTCGACAAAAACTGGGTACTCTTGGCCATTGAGGGCAACCTAGTTTACCAATTCTTTTTGCACACTGAACAGGTTCGTAAGCTGGGTGTATTAGAGAAAGTGCTGAACACGCCATCCCACCACCGGGTTCACCACGGTAGTAACCCTGCTCAAATTGACCGTAATTTTGGTGGTATCTTTATTTTTTGGGACAAGCTATTTGGTACCTTTCAAGAAGAAGATACCGCTGGCGAAATTAAATACGGCGTCAATAATATGCCAACAAAACCCTATAACCCCTTTTACCTGCAAGTGCACGGCTGGGTAGAACTGGCGCAAGATGTATGGCGTTTTAAGGATTTACGTATACTCTATAAGCATCCCGATTGGGCGGTTGAACATTACGGAGATAGCAATGAGGCACTGGTCGAAATGCCGCCAACCGAGAAAATCTAAAATTTAATACCCGCTGCATTGCCTATATTTCTAGCGGCTTCAACCATAAGGCAAACTCCTTGCCATAGGGATAAGTAAGCTAGATATCGTAGCCACCGGGAAAATCAAATGCCTCTCTGGTAATTGCGCCGCAGGTCTGCATCACTGCGCTTGGGGCTTTCTCAGGGGCTTCGCTATAAAACACAATTAAAGTGCTGCCCCCTACTCACATTGGCAGACACCCCAGCCCGATAAATCAACATTTACACCCTCGTTAGAGACGTCGTCCGATCTCAACCATAATCGGTAAACGAACAATCAGACACCTTGCTGAAAAAGTCTTCCACCTATATTGTCGGCACTCAATACTTCCGACCTGACAGTGGGATTGAACACTGCTTGAAGTACGCACTGCTATGGAGAGCTGCCGTCATTGCCGCAGGTCTTCATCACACGTAGTACAATAGGTTACTTATATCGAACTCATTGAAAACTCACATGCGAAAAACCGACAAAAAACTAGAAAATTCAATCCGCGCCGAACTCACCGAGGTCTGTGAATATGCCTTGAATCACACACCGGGCTTTCAGTGGTTAACACATACCGTGGACTACCAACACTTTCCCAGCAGCCTAAAAGTTCGCTGTGTGTTCGCTTCCGAATCACTGCAAGCTGCCATTCAAGATCAGCCGCTCAATAGCCTGATCACCAGCAAACTCAAAAATATCGATATTACTATTCGGAGCGAAAAAATCCGCTACACCCTCGAAGTCATTCAGTAAGACCCGGACTCAGGGCACGTCATAGTGTTCAAGTTAACAACCAAGAATATCAAGTCTCGCTTTGCGCGATTGCCATTAAAATCTATTACGCCGTTAATTATGGCGATAAATACACGATCATGATTTTACAATAAGATCCCAGTAATAACGCGGAACGCCTTTATTAAGCCATGGTATGCCGCGCGTAATTTCTTATAAGGCTTCCGTAATCAACGCATTCGTAATACGAACCGTGCGGTGCGGTTGAAACTGGGGGTTATTCAACTGCTCTATTTTGCCCCCTCTACGTAAAAAGTCATCGACCTGACGAGAAATTTCAGCTCTAGCCCGATCTTGATGCAAGTTGGAGTAGGTGCCATGCTGCTTAATATAACTATTCATATCACAACCCTTCTAGCTCGTTAAATATTCGAAAGCCAATAGTCAAATGACCAAGCCCGCAGTGCCTTTCAGCACAGAGAATGCTATACATGGAAGGTGACAAAATGAGGATGGTTTTATGACAAGTCGGCAACAGCCAAACCAAAAAAAGGCCGCTTTCGCGACCTTTGACTACATGGGAAAAATGCAATAAAAAATTATACTAGGGGCATCTCATCGGCTATTTCCCGCAACTTATTCTTAGCTACTTTTTCTAAGGTCGCACGCGGAAACTCCTCAACGAAATACACCGCACGAGGTACTTTAAAGTCGGCAAGATTGGCCTTGCAGTGATCGAGAATCGCCTGCCCAAAGGCGGCTTGGTCTTCCGGTGCTCCCCAGCCTTTAATAACAAAAGCTACCGGTACCATATCTAGCATCTCATGAGATTTAGCTACAATAGCGACCTCACCGATACCGCCGCCGGGCACCTGCATGCAAACTTCTTCAACCTGACGGGCTGAGACATTTTCGCCCCCCACTTTAAGTGCGTCTTTATCGCGATCGGTAAAAAAGAAATTACCCTCGTCGCCGACGTTGACCATGTCTCCGGTTTTAAACCAGCCATTCGGCGTGAACGATTTGGCCATCGCCTCCTCATTTTTATAGTACTCAAGGAAGATATTCACGCCCCGTGTTCCATGCACCCAAAGCTCGCCAATCTCGCCTTTTTTGCACATGACACCGGTTTCAGGGTTCACCACCGCGAGGTGATACCCTGGGGTCGGTTTGCCAATTGAACCCTGGGGCCAGTCGCTTACAAAGTCTGAGCGAGTGGCGTGGGTCACCGTTTCGGTCATACCCCAACTCGCAAAGGGTTTGGCCTTGAGCCAGCCTTCAATCTCTTTCCAAATAATACCCATCGGCATTACTTTCAAGCTGTGCTGCTCTGGTACCGCTTGCACGCCGATGGCTTTAAAGACGAAGGGAATCATTGAGCAATGACTGACTTGGTGCTTTTCAATAATTTCCCAAAAGCGACTTGCAGTGAACTTAGGTAACAGCACCACTGTAGCGCCCACACCTAATGAGCCCCAAAACGCCCAGCTTTGACAGTTGACATGAAAGAATGGCAGAAAGCCCAAGTACACACTGTCAGTGTCCATGCCCATACTTTGCGAACCCATATTGCCAGACCAGAGTGCGTTGGCATGAGTATGCACCACCGCTTTTGGCAAAGAGGTTGTACCGGAGGTAAACATAATTCCCGCCGGCAACATGGGTTCAGCTGGCCGCGCCGGCAGTGAATCTGGGTCGACGTACAAGCTACTAAAAAGGTCGGCACCAGCTATGGATTCTTCAGCCACTTCACCGGAGTTACTATCGGTGCTAACAATCCATTTCAGACTGGTGGCACTGTTGCGAACTTCCTCGAAAAACTTAGGTTGGGTAATAGCGCCAACCGCCTCGGTATGACGAGCGAAATATTCGATTTCCCCCCCCACGCTGCGAGTATTTGTGGTTACGCCTACAGCACCCACCTTAGCGCAGGCATACCACGCCAATACCATTTCTGGGCAATTTTCCGCGTGGATCATCACCTTGTCATGCTTGCGAACGCCTTTTGCGTATAAGCCAGCTGCAATTTTTGCCGTTTCTTCGTCGAAGACTTTATAGCTCCAGCTGCGATCTTCACCAGCGCGCGGCTCCCAAATCATGAAGGCATGATCGGGTTTCACCCGCGCCCAGTGGCGCAGCCGCTGCGAAATATCCTGATCTGCAAAATCGAATTCGGCGGCAGCCACCGCGACGTCCAAATCCATACTCATAGCCCTTCCTCTGATTATCGTTATGGTCTTAAAAGCACGCCACCTTTTACAAGGACAGCATTACCATGTCGGCTAGGATCATAGCTAAGCTAGGCGGCTCCCACTATGACATTTCCACTCATTCAAGCCCCTAATGAGTGTTTCGGTCAGTCCCTGATGACGAGGATAACAGCGCCTGTCAGCCCGCTTATATTCTGCTAGAATAGATCGCATACTCGCGGACAACAGCCGCGATTCCTCAGACCCTTTGTAAAGAAGCCGAAACAGCCCTATGACAGCGCTATCCCCTACCCTGAAACTTGCCTGTGAGCTCATTGAACGTCCATCAATCACCCCCGCTGACGCCGACTGTCAGACCATTATGATGGCGCGCTTAGAGAAGATCGGATTTCAATGCCAATCACTGCGTTTTGGCGATGTCGATAACTTTTGGGCCGTACACGGAAGCAGCGGGCCAATCTTTTGCTTTGCTGGCCATACCGACGTGGTACCCACCGGCCCCGCGGTAAATTGGCAAACCCGGCCTTTTGACGCCGTGATCCAAGACGGTATGTTACGCGGACGCGGAGCCGCCGATATGAAAGGCAGCCTAGCCGCAATGATTACTGCCTGCGAGAGCTTTGTCGCCGCCCATCCCGACCACAGCGGACGTATTGCATTTTTGATAACCAGCGACGAAGAGGGCCCGGCGATAAACGGTACCGTCAAAGTTATTGAGTGGTTAGAGCAGCAGAGTGAAAAAATAACATGGTGCTTAGTTGGCGAACCATCCTCGACGGATAACGTTGGTGATGTCATTAAGAACGGTCGCAGGGGCTCGCTGGGCGCGGTAATGACGGTTCACGGTATTCAGGGTCATGTCGCCTACCCACACTTAGCAAAAAATCCAATTCACTTGTCAACGCCGGCCTTGACTGCGCTCACCGCTGAGATATGGGACGAGGGCAACGACTTTTTTCCTGCCACATCGTTTCAAATCTCTAATATCAACGGTGGTACCGGCGCGACTAATGTCATCCCCGGCGAACTCCAAGTGGTCTTTAACTTCCGTTTCTCAACGGAGTTAACAGCCGAGATAATAAAAACTCGCACCCATGACATCCTCGACCAATTCAACCTCGACTACAGTATTGACTGGAATTTAAGTGGCCAACCCTTTTTAACCGCCGAAGGCCCCTTGGTAGAAGCAGCGCAAGTCGCGATTAAAGCGGTCACCGGCAGCGACACCACTTTATCTACCGCCGGCGGCACCTCTGACGGTCGCTTTATTGCGCCCACCGGCGCGCAGGTAGTCGAACTTGGTCCGGTGAATGCCACTATCCACAAAATCGATGAATGCGTTAAAGCCGCGGATCTCGATAAACTATCGCTTATGTATGCAGGCGTGCTGAAAGAACTATTGGCTTAAGCCGTTATTTAGCAAAAGCTTTTAATGGATAAATATCAAAGCGCACCGCTTTTCCCGCGATAGATAACTGCGGTTTACGCTGGCCCAAATAAGGCGCTTTTGGTGGCCGTTTCACCACCACTCGGTGCCGTGCACGCTGCAGTGCTACATCCAACAGTACAGCACTGTCTTCGTCCAAGCCCACTAAAGAATGGAATAGCCGCATTTCTTTTTTTACCAGTGCCGACTTGCCAGACACCGGAAACATGGGGTCTAAATACACCACGTCAGGACAGTCAGTCTCTGTCAAGCCCAGCAAATACGAAGCGGCATTTTCTTGGCGCAAACACATGCGGCTGGCAATGTCGGCGCAGTCATACGAACGTGCAGCGCGGCGCAAACCGTCAGCCAATAGCGCGGCCACCACCGGCATACGCTCGCACATTGTTACCGTGCAGCCGTAGCTCGCCATTAAAAAACTGTCTCTGCCCAGACCTGCAGTTGCATCTAGCACCGTGGCGCGGTTGCGACTTCCACCCACCGCCTTAAGCAATAATTCTTTACCGGGATGACGGTTGCGTAAGCTCAATTCAAAATCAACAGCGACGGGGTTTTCACGGTTGCGTGGTGACAAACCGATCACAAGCCGACCTTCATCAAAAAATACATGCAGCTGATCAGGCTGTTCGCTCCACTCTTCAACCAAGCGTAGGCCCAGACTGTGTGCTAATTCAAGGCTAGCACTGGTGGCATTTAAAACCAGAGGTACTGATGAAGCGTTCACAACAACCTGTTTATTTAGAGTTAAGGGCATGATGTTAGGATATTTATTGCAGCGCGAACAGCCACAAATCACGTTTTCGGGTAAAGATAGCAGGCGAAGATAATAGCCATACCCGTTATAATCATCGCCATATCACAACAACGGCAGCGCCATGAAATTATTAATTCGCAATTTAAACCGCACGACCACCGAAGCCGAGCTTCTAGACCTGTTTGAAGAGTTCGGCATCGTGCAATCTCTAACCTTAGTCAGAGACGAAGACGCAAAGCTGTCAAAGGGCTTTGGCTTCGTTAATATGCCAAAAGCCGGTGAAGCCAAAGTGGCCATGCAAAATCTGAACAGCAAAATCATCGCTGGTTTTAAAATCCGCGTCAAAAAGGCCGACGTCAGCCCCGTAGCAACCGAAAGTGATGACCTAGATAGCAGCGACGACGAAGACGGCGATGAACTCTAAAGAACACAGCAAAACCGCCACTGGCTCAAAAGACCCCCTACACGGCCTTACGCTAGAAATGGTAATCACTCGGTTAGAAGCACAATTCGGCTGGCAAGAACTGGGACGCCGCATAAAGATTAAATGCTTCACCGACGACCCTAGCGTGCCGTCTAGCCTGAAATTTCTTCGCCGCACCCCATGGGCACGGCAAAAAGTAGAAGCGCTCTATATTCGCAGCCAGCGCTCCGCGCGCAAGCCCTAAGCTCTCAGGCGCTAATTGCAGGGTTAAGTTTAATAAGCGCAAGTGTCACCGGAACCCCGTTCAACACAGCATTACCAGAAAGCTCATCAATATGCATTTCGTCGGTTAAGTTATTAACACTCACGCCGGCGTGGTCTTCTGCTATTTTCCATTGGGTGCCGCCCAGGTTATGCCCCCAACCATGGGGAATGCTAATCACCCCAGACATCATTTCAGCACTGAGCTGCGCCGCTAACTCAATACTGCCCACCCGTGAGCTTACCTTGACCACATCCCCTTCGGTGATCTCCAGCTTCTGCGCATCGATCGGATTGATTAAGGCCGTGCAGCGGGGCTTACCTTTTACTAGTCGACGACTATTGTGCAACCAAGAGTTATTGCTCCGCATATCCCGACGACCGATAAGCAAAAACTGCTCAGGCTTGCTGTCTTGATTAAAGAATTTAGTCTCCACCCGCGCCAAGTCTTTTAGGAAAAAGTCGGCTTCTAGGTGTATTTTACGGTCGCGATGATACAGACCCTCTGGCAGGACTGGCTTGAGTGCACCCAGATCAATGCCGTGCGGAGACTTTTTCAATTTAGTCAGCGACAAACCTTTGAAAGGATTTAAACCACCGCCATAGGGGCCCCGCCGCAGTAGAAACGTAAGTAATCCAGAGGGTCCTGCGCGCCGCAGTAATTCCCGACTCAACTTATCTTTAAGCCCCACTGCCGGCTGCAGACGGTCACGCAAGCCAAGCAGAATCTCCCAATCGTGTCTGGCGTTGGGCTTTCGTGGAAATAGCGCCTTGGCATATCTCGCATTATTGCGCACGGCTAATACATTAAAAATAACATCGTAGTGCTCACGCTCCAGCGGACTCACCGGCGGCAGAATAAAATCTGCATGACGACTACTTTCATTAATATAAAAATCGACCGAAACCAGCAAATCTAAGTCCTTAAACGCGCGATCTAACTGTTCACCATTTGGCGTAGACAGCACCGGATTACCGGCCATCAAAACCATACCCTTGATCTGGCCGGCACCCGGGGTAGTAATTTCCTCAGACAAAACAGCGACTGGTAACTCGCCATTAAATTCCGGCAGACCGCGAACCCTGCTGTGAAAGCGGCCCATATTGCCG
>JBKEFB010000011.1:0-46871 GCA_046712405.1 Zhongshania sp.
TTCCGGTGCCCCCCTCAAGAAAGGTCGCTATTTTGATCGGTGAGTCATGGCGTGTCAATTGTTCATGACAAAAAACTTCAACTGTGGCGACATGACAGTCGGGCTTTAGCACCACATACCATAAATTCGGCGTTTCTATTGGCGTTAATTTTTCGCCTATTCCTTCCGCCCATGCCGTTCTGCCGCGGACAAATACCGGTACATCGGCGCCCAATTCAAGACCGATTTCCGCTAAGGTATTAATGCTGAGACCAAGCTGCCATAGCTGATTCAGGCCTATGAGGGTGGTGGCGGCATCCGAACTGCCGCCGCCGATACCGCCTCCCATGGGTAGTCGTTTTTCTAAGGTGATGTCTGCACCCGCGAAAATATCGCCGGCTAAGTGCTGAAGTTTTCTGGCCGCGCGCATGACTAAATTATCTTCGCTGTTGACGCCATTAATATCGCTAATAAGGTGAAGTTCACCATCTGCACGGTATTTAACTGTTAGTGTGTCGCCGTAATCTAGAAGTTGAAAGAGCGTTTGCAACTCATGGTAGCCATCTTCGCGACGGCCGATGATGTTAAGAAACAGGTTTATTTTAGCGGGGCAGGGCAGAGTGAGTGTTTGCATTATAGGGCGCAGAGCTTGGGCTGGTCTTGCCATTCGCTAATAATTAGGGTGAGGCGGGTATTACTTGATTCGGCGGAAATTCTATTGGGTAGTTGGTGACCGGGCGTTTTATAGCGATAGCTAATTTGCCAGCCCATTTGTGCCAATTGCTCTAACTGACCATTGATATTCACCTGACCGTCTAATTTTTCGCTGGGTATGGGTCGACCTCTTACCCAGAAGCGAAGTGCATTGATAGGTACCGGCCATGCTGCAAGACTGGCGATCTCATCGATACTATCGGCTCTAGTAGTATCGCCGTTTTGTACAAGGCGGGCTCCAGATTGATCGGCGGATAATTCTATGCTGCCGGCGCCAAGCGGCCCGCTGAGGCGGATGCGGACTTTGTCTGTGCTGCACTGCGACCAGTCAATAGTCGCGCTCTCTTGTGTGTCCCTATGCCAAAACCCCATTTTCCCCTGCAACTGCCATGTTGCAGATTCGCTATCGATGGGCGGTTTTGGAGGCGTAGCGCAGGAGCTAATAAGGAGCGCCATGAAAATTGCGAGGCCTCGCAGTATGAGCGGCGTTGACATAATGGGTTTACTCATTAAAAAGTTCGAGTCTACGAAGTGTTTCCATGATGATCGGACTGTTTGGGGTATCTTTTAAGCCCGCTTCCCACACGACTTTCGCGCGGCCTTGATCGCCACTTAGCCACAGTGCTTCGCCTAGGTGGGCGGCAATCTCATGATCTTGAGTATATTTAAATGCTCGCTCCAATAATATTACGGCCTCTTTAATATTACCTTTTAGCAGCATTATCCAGCCGTAACTGTCGATCATAGCGGGGTCATTAGGTTCTATTTCGAGTGCGCGTTTCACTAATGCTTCGGCCTCGTCTAGGCGAGCGCTGTGATTGGCAAGGCTATACCCTAGTGCATTTAGCGCTGTGGCATTTTCTGGGTCGCGATCAATAATATGTAGCAGATCACTTTCTACGGCGTCGATATTTCCCAGTCGTTCGCTGAACAGTGATCGTGCGTAGCGAAGCTCTTCATCGTTAGTATTGGTTTTCAAGCCGACAGTGAGTAAGTCGTAGCCTTGTTGGTAGCGCATTTCTTTGCGCAATATTTCTGCTTCCAGCAGATAGATGAAGACAGCCTGTTCTGGGTGGTTAAGTCGCAGCGTGTGAAGGCGTTCGAGGGTTTTGTCGATATTTTCTACAGCCAGGCTGATGCTGGTAATGCGCTGGCTAGACAGATGGAATTCATCACTGCCGGTAGCCTGTAAATAATATTCTATAGCTTCTTGCCAGTTTTGATCTTCCTCGTCCAGGCGGCCGAGAATGTAGTTGGCGCGGCTGCGAAGTTCAGGGGTGTCGTCGAGTGACTTCAGTTGTGTGGCAATCTCATCGGTATTGCTGAGTTCGCGATTGATCAACATGAGTTCAAGTATTAGGTCCCGCTCGGTGGGGTTTTGCCTAACTAACTCTTCGTACTGCGCTTTGGCTTGAAATAGATCGATTTTGACCAAGCGCCTAGCCAAGTCATGCCGCAGACGTTTGTGGCGAGTGTTTCGATCTACGGCGAAGCGCAGGCGGGTAAGTGCTTCGTCGTTGCGGCCCAGTTGGCTGAGTGTGCGGGTTTCGATTAATAGTGCATGGGGATTGTCGGACTCTTCACTAAGCACTTCGCGAATAAGTTTCAGAGCGGCGTCTTCCTGCTTTTGGTATTGCAGGATTAAGGCCTTGGCAATTTTCAGGGTATTGTCGCCAGGGTGGAGCTTTAACTGGGTATTTAGTTTTTGCAGAAATTCCAATTGCTCGATTTCTGGACGCGTAAGCACGGTTGCTGCTAAGGCGGCAAAATTACTGTCGCCACCGAGATCCAGTACTTTGACCATATAAGGAAGTGCAGTGAGCGGATCGCGGGCTTTAGCCAGCGCAGAGGACAATATGAAATAGCCCTCTGCGGAATCGGGCTCCTCGCTCACCCAGCGCTTTGAGTAAATAATGGCGATATCGCTGCGATCAAGGTATTGAGCCAGTTTGGCTGTGGTAATAATGACGCCAAGATCACCGGTTTTCTCTGCTTGGTAGGTGTAATTTTCCAGCGCGGTTTCAAGGTCTTGATTGCGAAGCGCGATTTCAGCAACCAGTAGATCGAAAAAAGCATCATCAGGAAACGGGCGCGCGATCGGCGCCGAACTCACCATGTCGGCATTTTCATCGGTTTGCGCCTGCTCTGACGTTGGTATTAGCGCGGCGCAGCCGCTCAGAGTAAAAATGGCGAGGCTGAGCAAGAGGCTAGTAAAGGTGTGGGGCATAGCGAAAATGTCGGTTCCGTAGTTAAAAGCCAATATTAGCATGGCTCTTTGCTGGTGGTTAGGGGTTGCATCATAGGACATCTATCCCAGAATATAATTCGTAAATCGCGCCCTTAGCGCAGATTGTTTAGTGAAAGCTGGTAATAAAATCCACATTTGGCCCCTGTCTTGCTAAAATTCCCTGCTATCTTAGCTTCGCTCCGGAAATGCAGGCACTCGGTATCTAATGAACTTGCTCGTAATTGGCATTAATCACAATTCGGCACCCATCTCGGTTCGCGAGCGGGTGGCGTTTGTACCTGAGCAACTGGAACAAGCTTTGAAAGATGCGTTGGACCGCACTGGGGTGTCGGAGTTAGCTATTTTGTCTACCTGTAACCGCACCGAGCTATTCGGGATTGCTGAAGAAGATAGCGATGCCGCGGCGATGGGTATGCTGGATTGGCTGTCAGCCTATCATCACATTGATCGTGCTGAATTGAGCGCATGTATTTATGATCATCGGCGCGACGGTGCCTTGAGACACATGATGGAAGTGGCTGCGGGGCTAGACTCAATGGTCCTAGGTGAGCCGCAAATTTTTGGGCAAATGAAATCTGCCTATGCGGCGGCCGTTGATGCGGGTACCGCAAACGGTATCCTGCACCGCATCTTTGCCCATGTTTTTTCAGTTGCTAAGCGTATCCGTACCGACACCGGTGTGGGAGAGAACCCGGTGTCAGTGGCTTACGCGGCGGTTAATTTAACACAGCATGTTTTTTCGTCACTGAGCAGTTGTACGGCGCTACTCATAGGTGCTGGCGAAACTATCGAGCTGGTGGCGCGGCATCTTCATGACAAAGGGATAAACCGCATTATTATTGCCAACCGTACCCTTGAGCGCGCGCGCGAATTGGCCCAAAAATTTGGCGCAGAGGCGGTGCTGCTATCCGATATCCCGCAGAGCCTTGTTGGCGCAGATATTGTGGTGGCCTCCACTGCAAGCCAGCTCCCTATTTTGGGCAAGGGCGCGGTAGAAAGCGCATTAAAAAAACGCAAACATCGACCAATGGTGATGATTGATATTGCGGTGCCGCGTGATATTGAGCCCCAAGTTGCCGAATTAGCTGATGTGTATCTTTATACGATTGATGACTTGGGCGAGATTGTGCAAGAAAATAAGCTTGCCAGACAGGGTGAGGCTCGAAAAGCCGGCGATATTATTACTCTCGCACTCGCCGAGTGGGAATCACAGTTGCGCGCATTAGACGCAGTGGGTACGGTGAGAGACTTCCGAGCAAAGGCAGAACAATTGCGCGACACCGAGCTTGATCGTGCGCTGAGAAATTTGGCGCGGGGAGACGATGCCGAGCAAGTGCTTGAACAGCTGGCGCGGAGCTTAACCAATAAATTAATACACAGCCCGACGACGCAAATAAAAGAGGCGGGTGCAAAAGGGCGTACCGATCTTATTCACTGGGCGCGGGAATTATTTCAACTCAAAGACAGCGATTCCTGAGCACAGCCACCACACCTTAAGTGAGAAAATATGAAGCCCTCTATTGTCATTAAGCTCGACAATTTACTTGACCGTTATGAAGAAATCGGCGCGCTGTTGAGCGATGGTGAAATTATTGCCAATCAAGATCGTTTCCGCGGCCTTTCGCGTGAGTATGCCGAAATTGAACCCGTGGTTGAGGCCTATGGTCGATTTCGTCAGGTTGCTGAAGATCTGGCCGAAGCGACGGCGATGTTGGCTGAAGATGATGCTGATATGCGTGAGATGGCCGAAGAAGAGGTGGCATCTGCCAAGGGGAAAATGGCAGCACTAGAAATAGAACTGGAGACCTTGCTGCTGCCCCGTGACCCGAACGATTCCCACAATGTATTTTTAGAAATACGCGCCGGTACCGGCGGTGATGAGGCGGCTATTTTTGCCGGTGATTTGTTTCGCATGTATTCCCGTTATGCGGAGCGCAAGGGCTGGCGAGTAGAGGTTTTAAGTGAGCGCCAAGGCGAGCATGGCGGTTTTAAAGAGATTATCAGCCGCGTGGAGGGTAAAGAGGTATACGGTCACCTCAAATTTGAATCCGGAGCCCATCGTGTGCAGCGCGTGCCAGAAACCGAATCTCAGGGTCGCATCCACACTTCTGCCTGTACCGTGGCGATCATGGCTGAGCCAGAAGAGGCTGATGAGATAGAAATTAATAAGGGTGATCTGCGCATTGATACCTTCCGCTCTAGTGGCGCCGGTGGTCAGCATGTAAACACCACTGACTCGGCAGTCCGTATTGTTCACCTTCCCACCGGTATTGTCGTGGAGTGTCAGGACGAGCGTTCGCAGCACAAAAACAAGGCGCGGGCGATGTCCTTGTTAACGGCGAAAGTGAACGATGCGGCTAGCAGCAAACTGCAGCAAGATCAGGCAACGGAGCGGCGCAATCTTGTGGGCAGTGGCGATCGCTCAGAGCGTATTCGTACCTATAATTTTCCGCAGGGACGAGTGACTGATCACCGAATCAATTTAACCTTATACAAGCTAGATGAATTTGTGCAGGGAGATGTGGATTGTGTTGTGTCGCCGTTGCGACAGGAATACCAAGCCGATCTCTTGGCCGCGCTGGCGGAATAATGATGGGTCAGCGCGATACGGCCGCATTGACGATCGCTGGGGCGATGGCGATGCGAAAGCGGTTGCTGGGGGCAAGCGATTCGCCTGATTTAGATGTCGCCCTGTTATTATGTCACTGTCTTATAAAGCCGCGCAGCTACCTATATACCTGGCCTGAGCGTGAACTCGAGACAGCTCAGACCCAGCAATTCCTGATTTTGTTAGAGCGTCGTGTAGCTGGTGAGCCAATAGCGCATATTTTGGGTGAGCGCGATTTTTGGTCTCTGTCCTTGGCAGTGTCGCCACTCACGCTTATTCCTCGCCCAGACACTGAGTGCTTGGTGGAGCGGGCGTTAGCAATGCTTAGCGCTCTGAGCAAACCGCAAATATTAGATCTTGGCACTGGAACTGGCGCCATTGCCCTAGCGTTGGCATCAGAGCGGGCGGATGCATTGGTGCTGGCTTCAGACTTTTCTGCCGAGGTGATTTCTTTGGCGGAACAAAATCGCAAGGCACTTGGTTTGGCGAATGTGCGGCTAGTTTGCTCAAACTGGTTTGCGGCTATTCCCGCTCAGGGCTTCAGTCTCATTGTGAGTAACCCACCTTATATAGATGCTCAAGACCCGCATTTAGGTGATGGTGATGTTCGCTTTGAACCCGCATCTGCACTTGTAGCGGCCGGCGGTGGTATGGCAGATTTGCTCAGTATTATTCACGAGGCGCCAGCGTATTTACTCAGTGGCGGCGAATTACTGCTGGAGCATGGCTACCAGCAGGGCGAATTGGTGCGACTGGCCTTATCGGAACGCGGCTTTGTCGATGTGGCGTCACAAGTTGACTACGGTGGCAATGAGCGGATTAGCTGGGGGACATGGTTATGATGACAGATGAACAGTTACTGCGTTACAGCCGCCATATTTTGCTGCCTAGTTTAGGTGTCGATGGCCAGCAAGCGTTATTAAATAGTAAGGTATTAATTGTGGGTATGGGGGGGCTAGGCTGCCCTGTGGCCATGTATCTTGCGGCATCGGGCGTGGGTGAATTACATTTGGCCGACGACGATACGGTTGAATTGAGTAATTTGCAGCGCCAAATTGCCCATGGTCAGGCGGATATCGGCCGCTTAAAAGCGGAGTCGGTCGCCGACAGTATTAAAGCCATGAATCCAGAAACTAAGCTCCTTATATTGGATGTGCGTTTATGTGGTGACGTGTTAACGGACGCGGTACAGCGCGTCGATGTGGTGGTTGACGCCAGTGATAACTTCACCACGCGCTTCGCCTTGAATGAAGCCTGCGCCAGGGCGTGCCGGCCACTCATTTCGGGAGCGGCGATTCGTGGTGAAGCGCAGTTAAGTGTATTTGATTTTAGGCGCAATGATTCTCCGTGTTATCGCTGCCTCTATCACGAGGCGGATGACGCCGTTTTAAGCTGTGCAGACAGCGGTGTACTCGCTCCTGTTGTCGGCATGATGGGCAGTATGCAGGCGCTCGAAACTCTGAAATGTATTACTGGGATGGGTGAAGCGCTTGTTGGCCGGCTGCTGTTAATTGATGGCATGAGGATGGAAGTGCGGCAGTTACATTTACGCCGTGACCCAGAATGTCCGGTTTGCCGGCTGCGCGACTGATATTGCTGGAGAGTCGTGCTGGTTGCTTTTGCTGGGGCGGAATGTTTCTGGGAAATGTCTCGGTGGGTGGTTAGCCTCGCGTTGTTAAAATAAAGTCGTGATGTGCCACGGCATGATAATAACAATAGCTAGGTCTTACCGTGAGAGCGATTCCCGGGACATATTGTTTTCTGCGCGACGGCTTTTTACTTTGCGTGCCAAGCTTGATGGGGGTGCCCCGTTGTTAATTTGTTTTTATCTGTCGCCGACCATGCCCGCTGCAGGACTGTATAAGCTGCAACACTTTGATGCGACGGTGATGTGTTTAGAGTGAGATTTTGAATCTACCCTGCCCCGATTTGATGGCCTCTTTGGTAGGTGATCTTTTGCTACTGCTGAAACGGTCGTTTAGTGGCGCAGGTCGCTGCTTGAGCCTGGGTTTTGTTATCGGTCGGAGTGTGTCGAAGTATCTCAAGTCAAAGGCGGTGGAGTGATAGGTAGATCCAGATGTAAAGGCTAAATTAGAATCGGAAGTCTTGTCTGAAACGGTAGCTGTGCCCTAATCAGAGCTACCTGTTAAGCCTTAAGAAAAGCAGGCTGTCACGGTGGTGGATGAATGATGCTAGAATGGCGGATTATTGAGCAATGTAAGAAGACTGTATTTTGTTAAAAAAGTTGTTTGGATCAAATAAACCCTCACCGTCCGCGCCTGTTACTCCTAGCGCCACCGATAATTCGCGAGTGGCGGTTAAGTCAGCTAAGCGGGATATTAAAGGCAAACACGGCGACGGGCATAAACGTGGAGGACGAGGTCAAAATAACGTCTTGGCAGCAGAAAAAGAAAATTGGTCATTAAAGCAGTTTGAAGTCGCGCCTGAAGAGGGTAAAACTCGGTTTCACGACCTTGGTCTAGAGCTTAGTCTTATGCGTGGTATTGCCGATAGCGGCTTCAAATATTGTTCGCCCATCCAGGCTGAATCGCTACCCCATACCTTGCGTGGCAATGATGTGATCGGTAAGGCACAAACGGGAACGGGTAAAACGGCAGCGTTTTTGATCACCATATTTAATGATCTGCTGACCAATCCCATTACTGAAGAGCGCTTTGCGGGCGAACCGCGGGCTTTAATTATTGCTCCTACCCGCGAACTGGTGGTGCAGATTGGTGAAGATGCCCGCGAAATCGGTAAGCACTGCGGTTTAAATGTGGTCACCTTGATTGGTGGTATGGATTACCAGAAGCAGCAAGATAAACTGGCGGGTATGGTTGATATCGTGGTTGCAACACCGGGTCGGCTACTAGATTTTGAAGGTCGTAAAGATCTGTATTTAGATCAAATAGAAATTCTGGTTATAGACGAAGCTGACCGGATGTTAGACATGGGATTTATTCCACAGGTCAAACGTATTGTGCGCTCCTGTCCGCAAAAAAGTCATCGCCAAACTCTGTTATTCAGCGCCACCTTTACCGACGATATCATTCGGCTTACCGAGCAGTGGACTGAGGAACCGGTGAATATTGAAATTGAGCCAGAAAGTGTGGCGACTGATACTGTTGATCAAAAAGTGTATTTGGTTGAATCTCAGGACAAGTTCAAGCTGCTGCTTAATATTGTTCGTCAAGATAGCGCGAAGAGTGTCATCATCTTTGCGAATCGCCGTGATGAAACTCGGCGACTGTTTGAGAAAATGCAGAAGGCAGGCATTCGCTGCGGTATGTTGTCTGGCGAAATTCCGCAGAATAAGCGCTCCCGTACCCTGCAGCAATTTAAAGACGGTGATATTGAGTGTTTAGTGGCCACCGACGTGGCTGGCCGCGGTATCCATGTTAAGGGCGTCAGTCACGTCATTAACTATGTGTTGCCTGAAGATGCCGATGATTACGTGCATCGTATTGGTCGTACCGGGCGAGCTGGAGCGACGGGTACGTCGATTAGTTTTGCCTGTGAGGACGATGCATTTTTATTGCCGGGTATTGAGGCTGAGCTGGGCATGAAGCTTCCTTGTGAGAGGCCCCCAGAGCATTTGATTACTGGCGGACGCTAGGGCTCAGGCCAATTTCCCTGCCTAGCTTTTATCTTTAAGGCGCTCAAGCCACATTAGGGTCCCGCCGCAGACTGCGGCGGGCATAATAAATAAATTCAATATTGGCACCATGGTGCAGAGCATGACAAGCGCACCAAAACTCGTGCTTGTGCTACGCTGGCTTGCAATGCGCTTACGCGCGTCTTTAAAGCTGAGTTTATGGTTGTCCATGGGATAATCGCAATATTCTATTGCCATCATCCACGCATTTAGTGCAAACCAAAGTGCCGGGGCTAATGGCGAAATCACAAAGCTGGCGATCAGTGTAAGAATCGCAAAACTCAGGTAATAGAGTAGCTTTTGAGCCTCGCGGCCAATACTTTTGGGAAAGCTGGCAATGGCCATGCCAATGGTTTCGCGGCCAGAAATTTCCTCCCCTGTTAGCATTTCTTCGACTTTTTCCGCAAGCAGACCATTGAACGGGGCGGCGATGATATTGGCCACGGTGCTGAATATATACATTACTATCGCCAGCACCAAAATGACCGTCAGCGGCCATAGAATCCAGCGTAAAAAGTCTAGCCAGCCGGGCAGCCAATCGACTACCTGATTTATCCAACCAGATACGGCCCCGAGTGTCAGGGTAGTTAGGGTGCCAAAAACAATAAAATTGATAAGTAATGGCATGGCGACAAATAAGCGTATGCCCGGTTGGCGCATTATTTCAAATCCCCGGAATAAATAATCTGGACCGCTTAATGGACGTGTCGTCATATGTCGGTTACCTGCAAATTGCCATTTTCGTTGAGTTCGCTTTCCCGTTGGTATAAAAAGCGCATCTTTTTATAGGACGGGATACGTGTTTGCTTACCGGTCATGATAACGAGCTAAGGCCTTATATTGCTAACGGTATCGTGTTCGCTAGGTTGGTAAAACGCTCTAGAGCCGAAGAAATGATTTGTAGGGTGTGAAAATATGACAGAGGGATTATTCTAGTGGAGGTAATATATTTGCCGGGTGTCGCAATCTTGCTTCGGGCGTCGCTGCAGCTGCACGCTGACGATATGGCTGAATCCTATAATATGATGTGCGAGAAAATGACGTCTTGCGTAATGAAAGATATGGGTGAAGTCGGTTTATCGCAGGATATGCCGGCGATGATCACGGTGAGTTTTGACGGTGGATGTATTGACTCAACAGTAATTTAATGGTCTAGCATCTAATCATCCCTGATAGAGTTCCGCTGATGCGTGCTTAAAATTCATGACTAGGTTGAATTGTGATGAGCTTGAAGACAGCATTACGCCCTAGTGTGCTCACTATGAAAAAATGGTGGTGAACTATTAATAGCCTGGCGAATTTTTAAAAAGAGCGGCCACATTGTTGGCAGAGACAGCGTTTTTTACAGTTGACTGCATTAGCCCGTAGTTGAGCTTGCGGGTCTATTTTGACAGCCATACACCAGCAGTTTGATGTCTCATTGCCGGCGGCAATAGCGCATTGATTGTCTTGTTCGCAAAGCGGGCAGCGCTTGGGGTCGGAATAGGGTGCGGGGCTGGTGATAGACAATTTTTATTCCTTTTGCGCAGATGGAGGTGAACATGAGCGACGATGATAGATTGTTCGCTGAAGAGATGGCCGGTGTCAAACCGCTTGCCGTCGAGCGGCGGGTCGCTATTAGAAAGGATAGTAGCAGCGAAGTAAATGTTGCCGCGCGGCGTGCTGCGGCAACCGCGGCAAGTGAGGCTCGGAATTTTTTATCAACTTCAGATATTGAGTTATTAGATCCCTACTATGTGCTGGAATTTCGACGAGAAGGTATCCAGCATGGTGTATTTCGGCGGTTAAAGCAGGGAAAGTATACGATTGAAGCGCGGCTGGATTTGCATAAGATGGCTATTGAGCAAGCACGCTTACAGGTATTCGAATTTATTCGTGAGGCCATGAAAGCTGACTTGCGTGCGGTGATGATTGTGCACGGTCGTGGCCATCACAACGGGCCTAAAGGGGCGGTACTCAAGTCTTATGTAAACCGTTGGTTGCCGGAAATGGATGAGGTGCAGGGGTTTTGCAGTGCGCAAATACAGCATGGCGGTGCGGGCGCGGTTTATATAATGTTGCGTAAGAGTGAAAACAAGAAGCAAGAAAATCGCGACCGCTTAGCGCGCGGTCGCAGTGTATAGGTTAATTATAACTAGGATTTAAATTGCCCCTTTAGCTTCAAGTGCGACGACGTGCTCGCCAGAATTGCGGTGCTCTTTGGCGTAGCTAAGGGCGGTGCGGCCGCTTTTGTCAGTAGCGTTGAGATCGCGGCCGGTTTCCAAAAACATGCCAATAAACAAGTCGAAATCTTCGGCGCGCATGCTTTGGTAGGCTTTTAGCAGTGCGTGGAAATCACGATTGGTACCGGCCTTGGGTTCGGAGTCTAGAAACTCGCGCACGCGTGACTCGGTCCAAACTTCGTCGAGTACCTTTTCTTTGTCTTTCTTCATAACGTCGTGTCTACCTTGTTAGTGTTGGCGTGCTTAGCTGCCAAGTTTTTCATTCAGCAGTGAATTGATTACGCCGGGGTTGGCCTGGCCTTTAGATACCTTCATGATTTGACCGACAAAAAATCCAAGCATTTTTTTGCGTTTGCCTTCATCGGCAGCGCGGAACTGCTCAACTTGGTCAGGGTTGGCGGCAAGTACCTCGTCTACCATGGCGCCTAATGCGCCGCTATCAGAGACTTGCTTCAAACCCTTACCGTCAATGATCGCGTCGGCACTATCGCCTTCTTTACTCCAAAGTGCGTCAAAGACTTGCTTGGCGATTTTACCGGAAATGCTGTTGTCGCGAATACGTTGAATTAAGCCGCTAAGTTGTTCAGCGCTGACGGGGCTGGTTTGAATCATTATATTGTCGCGATTTAGCGCAGCTGACAATTCACCGTTTACCCAGTTGGCGGCGAGTTTGGCGTCGCCGGCCTTAGCTGCAACGGCTTCAAAATAGTCGGCAACCGGCCGCTCTCCAGTTAGTAAGGCAGCGTCGTAGGCTGACAGGCCAAACTGACTTTCAAAGCGGTTGCGCTTGGCATCAGGTAATTCCGGCATAGACCCCTGCAGCTGGTCGATTAAAGATTGTTCGACGTGAACTGGCAGTAAGTCAGGGCAGGGGAAATAGCGGTAGTCGTTGGCTTCTTCTTTACTCCGCATAGGGCGGGTTTCATTTTTGTCGCTGTCGTAGAGGCGGGTTTCTTGCCGGACTTTACCGCCGTCTTCGATGAGCTCAATTTGGCGCAAGACTTCAACTTTGATCGCCCGTTCGACAAAACGGAAAGAGTTGATGTTCTTCAATTCGGCGCGGGTGCCATACTCGGCTTGGCCTTTGGGGCGAATTGAGACATTGGCGTCACAGCGCATGGAGCCTTGGGACATATCGCCGTCAGAGATGCCGATGTAAGTCACAATAGAATGAATTTTTCGCAGATATGCCACCGCCTCTTCGGCACTCCGCATATCAGGCTCAGAGACAATTTCAATCAGTGGGGTGCCGGCGCGGTTGAGATCGATGCCCGACATGCCGTGATAGTCTTCGTGAAGTGATTTGCCGGCATCTTCCTCGAGGTGAGCGTGATGTACGCGAACACTGCGGGTACTGCCGTCGCTCAGGGTGATTTCTACAACTCCGGCACCGACGATCGGGAAGTCCATTTGGGTAGTTTGATAGCCCTTGGGCGAATCTGGGTAAAAATAATTTTTGCGGTCAAAAACCGAATCGCGGCAAATATCCGCATTAATGGCTAGCCCGAATAAGATTGCTTTATTTACGGCTTGCTCATTGAGTACCGGTAATGTGCCGGGCATCGCCAGATCAACTGCGCTGGCTTGGGTGTTGGCGTCGGCACCAAAGGTGGTACTTGAGCCAGAGAAAATTTTAGATTTTGTGGTGAGCTGGACGTGAATTTCCAGACCAATGACAACTTCCCATTCCATAGTTGCTTTCCTTATACGCTACCGGGAGCGGCTTGTTGGTGCCACTCGCTGCGCTGTTGGTACTGATGTGCAGCGGCGAGCAGGGTGGTTTCATCAAAGTCGCGACCAATTAGTTGCAGGCCGATGGGTTTACCTTGTGTAAAGCCAGCGGGCAGTGATATTGCTGGAAGCCCCGCTAAGTTGACGGCGATAGTGTAGATGTCCTCTAGATACATAGTGACCGGGTCGCTGATTTTCTCACCGAGGGCAAAGGCCGGGTTCGGGGTAGTGGGGCCGGCAATAATGTCGACTGACTTGAAGGCTTCATCAAAGTCTTGTTTGATAAGGCGGCGAATTTGTTGAGCTTTGCGATAGTAGGCATCATAAAAACCAGACGACAATGCATAGGTGCCAATTAGAATTCGGCGCTTCACTTCGGTGCCAAAACCTTCGGCGCGGGTGCGGGTATATAGATCGTCTAAATTTTTTGGGTTTTCGCAGCGATACCCATATCTGACACCGTCAAAACGGGATAGGTTGGCTGATGCTTCAGCTGGCGCAATAATATAGTAACAAGGCACCGCTAAGTGGGTATGCGGTAGGCTTATCGATTTTATTTCTGCGCCCATCTTCCGGTATTCATCGAGGGAGGCTTCCACGGCTAATGCGATTTCTGGATCCAGTCCGTTACTGAAATATTCTTTAGGTACGCCGATCTTTAGTCCGCGAAGGTCCTTGCTGAGCCCAGTGCTGTAATCCGGTACGGCTACGTTCATGCTGGTGCTGTCGCGATGATCAAATCCCGCCATTGATTGCAGTAGCAAGGCAGTGTCTTCGGCGGTTTTGGCCATTGGTCCGCCTTGGTCAAGGCTGGATGCGAACGCGATCATGCCGTAGCGAGACACGCGCCCATAGGTGGGTTTTAGGCCTGTGAGGCCGCACAGCGCCGCCGGTTGGCGAATGGAGCCACCGGTGTCGGTGCCAGTGGCTGCCGGGGCAAGTCCTGCTGCTACAGCGGCTGCTGATCCGCCGGACGAGCCGCCGGGAACGCAGTTGGTATTCCAGGGGTTGCGTACCGCGCCATAAAAGCTAGTTTCATTCGATGAGCCCATAGCAAACTCGTCGAGATTAGTTTTACCCAAAGTCACGACGCCGGCATGAGCGAGTCGTTCAACGACGGTGGCGCTGTAGGGGGCAATAAAATTATCTAGCATTTTTGAGGCGCAGCTGGTGCGTACGCCCTCGGTACAAAAAATATCTTTATGTGCGATGGGCACGCCACAAAGTGGGCCAGCGTTGCCGTTTTGTCTCGCCGCATCGGCGGCGCGAGCTTGTGAAAGGGCTTGCTCGGCGGTCACGGTGATAAAACTATTATACTTACTATCGTGTTTGGCAATGGTGTTGATATATTGCTGGGTAATTTCTTCGCTGGAAAATATTTTTGCTTCCAGTCCGCGAAGGATGTCGGCAATCGTATGGTTGGGCATAGTTCGGATTACTCGTTATATCGGTCGAATTAGGGTGCGGCGGTAAATGTGCTGTGTCGTTGCAATCAACTGCAGCGCTTTATTCAATCACTTGAGGTACTAAATACAAACCATCAGCGGTTTGCGGTGCCAGCTGTTGAAAGCGCTCTCGCTGGTTAGTTTCGCTGACCTCGTCGGCACGCAGACGTTGAACGGCATCATGCGGGTTTGCCATTGGCAACACGTGGGTAGTGTCTACGGCTTGCATGGCGTCGACCATATTGAGAATATCGCCAATGCGTTGGCTGAGTTCGGCGGTTTCTGTTTCGGCGATATTAATTCTCGCCAGTCGTGCCAACTTTGTAATGTCGTTCTGGTCTAAGCTCATGCTCTACCTTTTTTTGAAACTGATTTGGTGGTAATACCGGCAAACTTCTGCTGCGCAAGAATTACGATTGCGTTGGATTTGCTGTAGGGTTCCCGGTAAACAGTTAAACTTATCATATTTGCGCCTTGCCCTAAATCCCTGCCGTTGATAGAGTGGCAAAGTTTTTAAATTAGAGCCTCGGGATGTTGCCGGGTGGCAATAGCTCCCGCTTCGATTAACTTGGCCGACGCCCAAAAACTGGGCTGTATAAGGTGATAATGAATCATGTTTAAACGAATTCGCGGTCTGTTTTCTAACGATCTTTCTATTGATCTTGGAACAGCAAATACTCTTATTTACGTGCGTGGTCAGGGGATTGTTCTAGATGAACCCTCGGTAGTGGCTATCCGTGTTCATAATGGTCAAAAAACGATTGAAGCCGTGGGCATGGAAGCCAAGCGTATGCTTGGGCGCACCCCCGGTAATATTACGGCCATTCGTCCCCTAAAAGATGGCGTGATTGCTGATTTTCAAGTGACTGAAAAAATGCTTCAGCATTTTATAAAATTGGTGCATCAGAACAGTTTTATTCGTCCAAGTCCGCGTGTGTTGGTCAGTGTGCCGTGCAAAAGTACGCAGGTAGAGCGCCGAGCTATTCGCGAGTCTGTTCTCAGCGCGGGTGCTCGAGAAGTACGTTTGATTGAAGAGCCAATGGCAGCGGCAATTGGCGCAGGTTTGCGGGTTGATGAAGCGTCGGGCTCGATGGTGGTTGATATTGGTGGTGGTACGACTGAAATCGCTATTATTTCCTTGAGTGGCGTAGTGTATTCGGATTCTGTGCGAGTGGGCGGCGACCGTTTTGATGAAGCTATTGTTACTCATGTGCGTCGCACTTATGGCAGCTTGATTGGTGATGCTACGGCCGAGCGTATTAAGAAGGAAATTGGCTGTGCCTACCCAGGCAGTGAGCTGCGTGAAATTGATGTACGTGGTCGTAATTTGGCCGAAGGTATTCCGCGCCGCTTTACTTTAAATAGCGATGAAATTTTAGAAGCGCTGCAAGAACCGCTGCAGGTCATCATTGAAGGCGTGAAGCGCGCATTAGAACAGTCGCCACCAGAATTGGCGGCAGATATTTCCGAGACAGGTATTGTGTTGACCGGCGGTGGCGCCCTGCTGCGTGGCATTGATCAGTTAATTGCTGACGAGAGTGCGCTGCCAGTAATTATTGCTGAAGATCCTTTGACCTGCGTCGCGCGTGGCGGAGGTAAAGCCTTGGAGATGATGGATCGCCATCATCTTGATATATTGTCTGCTGAGTAATAATGATTCGCCCAACAGAGGGAGGAGGCAGCAATTAAACCGGTATTTTCCAATGAGTCGTCTATAGGCGGTCGACTGCTGATTTTCGGTGGTATTTCTTTGGTGTTGATTTTGATTGGTCAGCGTCTGGATTTTATGGCGCCCCTGCGAACTCAGCTGTCACTTGTTGCATCCCCTTTTTATTGGGTGGTTGATATTCCGACTCGCATGATGAACCAATTTAGTGATTCCTGGAGTAGCCGCAGCGAATTAGTGGCAGGCAACGAGCGCCTGCAATCTGAATCGCTTATCCTTAACGCCAAACTTCAAAAGTATATTGAATTGCGTGCCGAGAATGTACGTCTTCGTGAACTGATGAATTCTGCTGAATTAGTCAATGATACGGTGGTGGTGGCTGAGGTTGTCGCCGTGGCGTCGGATCCCAATCGCCATCAACTCTTGGTCGATAAGGGCAGTCGTGACGGGGCTTTTGTTGGGCAGCCAGTAATAGATTCCAATGGCTTGCTAGGACAAATCATATCGGTGGGTTTATTGCAGAGCCGGGTACTGCTTATTACCGATAGTGCTCATGCTCTGCCGGTCCGGGTTAGTCGCAATGGTTTAAGGGCGATTGCCGAGGGTACTGGGCTTATTGATGAGCTGACATTAGCTCACGTTGCTGCCACAACAGATATTCAAGTTGGCGATCTTTTAGTAAGTTCTGGCCTAGGTGGTAGGTTTCCCAGCGGTTATCCGGTTGGCGAAGTCATTGAAGTGTCGATTGATCCCGGTAAGCCCTTTGCTGAAGTGCGTGCCCGCCCCATGGCTCAGTTAGATCGCAGTCGTAATGTGTTACTGGTCTTCAGTGAACAAAAGATAGAAGGATAGCGCATGGACTCACATGCGCATGGCTTGTGGTTTGTTGTGGTCACCATATTTATTGCATTATTGTTTAGTATTTTTCCTCTTGGCCCAAGTTTCGCTTGGGCTAGACCGGATTGGTTGCTGCTTATTTTGGTCTACTGGCTGTTAGCGCTGCCAGAGCGGGTCGGTGTGATAGTGTGTTGGCTGTGTGGCATTTTGCTCGATATTTTACAGGGTGCAGTGCTGGGGCAAAATGCCTTTGCCTTCGCAGTTATTGCCTATGTTATTCAAGTGTCTTATCAACGTCTAAGGATGTTTAGTCTACCTAAGCAAGCTGCCTTTGTTTTATTACTTGAACTCTTCCATATTGTAGTTAATCAGTGGGCCCAAAATATTAACGGTGTCGCGCACATCCACTGGCTGATATTTCTTCCGGTTTTGACTACCGGACTATTTTGGATTCTTGTGCGACCGCTAGTGGCGTGGTTCCAACGTGTATTTGCGGTCTTTTAGCGATGGACATTAGCCATCCAATTATTCTTGCTTCGGCGTCGCCGCGGCGCGCTGAGTTACTTGCTCAAATTGGCGTCACTTATCAGGTAGTAGCTGCTGATATCGATGAAACCCCTGCTATGGGCGAGCCCGCCATGGATTACGTTCAGCGCATGGCTAAAGAAAAAGTGGCGGCGGTAGCCGTACTATTTCCTGACCGCATTGTACTGGCTGCAGACACCTCGGTTATTGTTGACGGCGAAATTTGGGGAAAGCCCTTAAGTCGTCAACATGCTAAGGTGATGCTAGCGGCTCTGAGTGACCGCAATCATCAAGTTATGACGGCAGTTGCTGTATATTATCGCCACTGCGTAGAATTCCAATTGAGTGTCACTGATGTGGCGTTTGCGACGCTGACGCCTGCAGAAATAGACGCTTATATTGATAGCGGCGATGCCGATGACAAGGCCGGCGCGTATGGCATTCAAGGTTCGGCGGGGTGCTTTGTTAAGCATTTGAGTGGTAGCTATTCTGGTGTGATGGGTTTGCCTTTATATGAAACCGCTGTTTTGCTGGGGAAAACAGGAATGACTTTAGAGCTAGGGAATGAGTGAAGAGATACTAATCAATGTTACGCCGGTAGAAACCCGTGTCGCGGTGGTCGAAAACGGCGCGCTCCAAGAAGTTTATATTGAGCGCAGTGGTTCACGTGGCATTGTAGGAAATATCTATCAGGGTAAGGTCGTGCGCGTTTTACCCGGTATGCAGGCTGCCTTCGTTGATATTGGCTTAGAGCGCACTAGTTTTATTCACGCTTCAGATATCGCCTGTTTAGACACCGATACTGATGAACACGCTGATATACGCACTAAAATTCGCGAAGGTCAGTTGCTCACTGTTCAGGCTAGCAAAGATCCTATGGGCACCAAAGGAGCGCGATTAACGACTCGCTTGTCGGTGTCGTCGCGGTATTTGGTGTATATGCCTGGAGCTGCGCATATTGGCGTTTCTCATCGGATTGATGAGGACGGGGAGCGTCAGCGTCTGCGTGAGGTGCTGGAAGCGGTAGCGCGTGTCGACGATGAAGAGTTGCGCGACGGTTATATCTTGCGTACAGCCGCTGAGGGCGCAGGCAAAGATGAGTTGTGTGCCGATGTCCAATTTTTAAAACGCCTATGGGCTGCGGTAGAACGCCGGATGAAGCGCGATGTAGCGCCGACTGTAATATACGAAGATTTGCCGCTGTTTATGCGCACAATGCGCGATTTGGTGCGGCCGGGTCTAGAGAAAATTCGTATCGACTCTCGTGAAAGTTTTCAACGCGTGGCGCAGTTCGCTGCGGACTATTTGCCTGAGATAAGTTCGCAGCTTGAATATTATCCTGGCGAACGGCCGATATTTGATCTCTATGGTGTGGAAGATGAAATTCAGAAAGCGCTGGGACGGAAGGTAGAGCTTAAGTCTGGCGGCTATCTTATTATTGATCAAACCGAGGCAATGAGTACCATCGATATTAACACTGGTGCTTTTGTCGGTCATCGCAACTTAGAAGAAACTATATTTAAAACCAATCTTGAGGCTACTACTGCACTGACTCGTCAGCTGCGGCTGAGAAATCTTGGCGGTATTATAATTATCGATTTCATTGATATGAAAGATCCAGAGCATCGCCGCCAAGTGCTGCGTGCGCTAGAGCGAGCAATGGAAAAAGATTACGCAAAAACTTCGATTACAGGTGTGTCTGAGCTGGGTCTGGTTGAAATGACACGCAAGCGGACCCGCGAAAGCTTGGAACATATCCTCTGCGAAACCTGCCACTACTGCCACGGCAGGGGTTCGTTGAAATCCCCTGAAACAGTCTGTTATGAGGTGTTTAGGGAGATTTTGCGTGAATCGCGAGCTTACGAAAGTAAGCGTTTACTGGTGCTTGCATCGCAGGAGGTTGTCGACCGCCTCATTGATGAGGAGTCAGCGAACGTCGCAGATTTAGAAGAGTTTATTGGCGCGAGTATTCGTTTTCAGGTGGAGGCCGTTTATACACAGGAGCAATATGATGTTGTCTTGCTCTAATCTCGGTAGTTGGTAATCGTGGGTGGTGACTGATGCTTATGCGAGCAATCCGTCAGCTCTACGCTTTCACCTGGGGCACCGCCTTGGTGTTGCTCGTCGTCTTAGCCTTGTATGCAAGCCTCGGCCGCCAGTATATTGGCTTGGTCGATCGCTATCAGGAGGATATTTTTCAACGTATTGAAGCCTTCACTGGTGTCAGTATGCAGGCGGCCAGTATGCAGGGCAGTTGGGCGGGACTGTCGCCGATTATTGACGTCAATGATTTTAGTCTTGGCCGTGATGGCGCGGTTCACTTTGATCACGCTCGTATAGAAATAGACGTGCTATCTTCACTGCTGACCGGCACACCTAAGGTCCGTCAAATTCAGGCCGGCACATTGAGTGTGGAGATTGAACAAAATAGCGAGGGTGGTTGGCAAATTCCAGGTTTGGTGAGCACCGAGGGTACCAGCGGTAATCCTGAAATGCTGGTCGATTCGGTGTTAGGTATTCGCAGTGCGGGTCTGAGTTTATTCACGGTGAAGCTCCGCTACCAAAATACCGAAGTGACCAACATCAGTAGCCGCGATTTTTCGCTGCGTAGCGACGATAAATTTCGACGTATCTACGCGCAGCTCAATACTGATAGCGACGGTGATATTCAACTGTTGCTGGAAGCTTATGGCGATCCCCGTAATATTCAGAAGTTTAGCGCCAGCGCCTATATGGTGATTGATGGCAGTCGCTTGTCGGCAATAGCACCCCTCTTCCAGCAGAGCGCGCCGTTGCTTGATAGCGAAGTCAGTGGTGAGCTATGGATGAGCTGGCGGCGCGGACAGCGCATTAGTTTAAGTGGTGTGCTCAACGCGCCGGATCTGGCGGTTGGCGTGTTGTGGGGTGTTAATGACGCATTGCTTGAAAACGTTACTATGCGTTTTGCTGGCAGCCATCGCGATGGGCTCTGGCGCATCAGTTTTAGCGAGTTTGGTGCTCAGTGGCGAGATCATTACTTGGATTTGGCCGGTATATCTGTGCGTCATCCAGAGAATACACTGTGGCGTTTTACGCTGCCTCAGCTTGAGATTGGAGCGACCAAAGCACTGCTCACGCAGAGCGATATACTGCCCTTGTATTTACAAGACGTTTTACTAGAGTTAACGCCGGAGGGGTATTTAAACAATATTCAGTTTGACCTTTATACCGCGGATTCAGGTATTGATAGTTTTGTGCTCAGGGCCGAGGCCTCTGAGTTAAGCGTAGCGCCTTGGCAAGGGGCGCCGGGCGCAGACGGCTTGACCGGATATCTTGAGGTTAGGCCTGGACAAGGTTTGTTGATGGTCGATACTGAAGCTCTGTCATTGGACTTCCCCAATTTGTATGATGAAGCCTTCCAATTGAGCGCTGTCAAGGCCGAGTTGCGGTGGAATTATGACGATCAGCGCTTAGGTCTGCGCAGTGGTTTGATCAGTGCTGAAACCAATGGCAAGCCAATGTCGGCAATGCTGCGTTTGGATTTGCCCTTGCAGAAGGGTGCTAAGTTAGATCCGATGATGACATTAATGATTGGCGCGCGGGATGTCGACGCTAGTCAACACGAAGTCTATACGCCTAATATATTTAGCGATAGCCTTCATGCTTGGCTGGCAGATAGCATTCGTGGGGGCCTTATTAATAGCGCAGGGTTTATCTACCATGGCTCGCTGCTGGCAGGTTCGGAGCAGCGTCCTTCGGTGCAATTAGAGCTTGATCTTGCTGAGATTGAACTCCGTTTTCAAAATGATTGGCCTTCAGTAGAAGCGCTGCAAGCATCAGTGCTTATTGATAATACAGATGTAAGTGCCATATCGGATACAGCCATGATGAATGGGCTAGTGCTGGGCCCTTTGGATGTTAGCATCCAGCCGTCGCCCAATGGTTATGCGGCGCTGGATGTGGCGACTTCTGCGAATCCCAATTTCACGCAATTAAAGCGCTTATTGATTGATACGCCTTTACATTCTTATATTGGAAACAACTTTGACTCATGGACGGGGGAGGGGGAGGCGCGCATCGATTTTGGACTGCATTTGCTCTTTGTTGATGAGCTTATTCCCAAGATCCGTATTGATACCGATATCGACTTTAGTTTGCTGGGTTTGCCCGATTATCGTTTAACCTTGAGTGACGCTAAGGGGCGTTTGAGCTATAACTCTGATAGTGGTCTAAGTAGTGATAATTTGCAGGCGACGGCGTTTTATCGGCCTGTGACGGCATCTATTAGTCAGAGTGGTGGCCGGGTCGATGTTGAGATCGCCACTAGCATGGCGACAAGAAATATTGAGTCCTGGTTGGGCGTACCAGCGCTGCAGTTTTTCAAGGGTAGTAGTAATGTCGGCATACATATTCAAGCGGGAGGCGAAACGCCGGGTCTGACGGTGACCTCTGATCTGCAGGGGGTCGAGATATTTCTACCGCAACCTTTTTATAAGTCCGGAGATTCAAAGCAAAAAATGCATATCTCGCTGCCTTTCAACGATAACAATATCATGAGCTTGGCACTGCAAGATCGATTTAATATGAACTTGGGTTTGAGTGATGGCACTGTATTCGGCATTAATTTGACATTGGGGAGTGGTGATATCGATGCGCCGGTGACGCGTCCGTCGTTGGGACAATTTAACGTTGACGGTCATATGGATTTTGCCACCTTCGGGCAGTGGCAGCGGATTGCCAATCAATATATGGCCACCGTGCCGGCTAGTGATAGCGCTGGAATGGTCTTGGCAGTTAACGACCTTCATATTGATGATGTCGCTATTTTTGATCATTTATTAAAAGATGTTCGGCTGACACTTAGCGAAAATATTGAACGTTGGCAGTTGCGGGTAGATAGTCAGCAGCTGGTGGGTGAATTGATTTTTCCGCAAAATAATTCATCAATCGTTGCGTCGGTGTTTCTAGATGAATTGGTGCTGCCAGCCTTTGGCGATAGCCCGGCAATAGCGGTGACTGACATGGATCCCCGGAGTTTAATCAATGTCGACGTTGACATCGCGGATCTTTCGGTCGGCGGTGAGGCGTGGGGCAGTATGGGTTTTGATTTGCGTACTGACCAATACGGTGCGCATTTTATGGACCTGCGCGGTCAGCTTCGCGGTATTTCGCTGGCGCGCGAGGCCGATGCGAGCAGTCTACACTGGTTGCACGATGATACTGGCGGGCATACATCGCAGCTGCGTGGTAAATTTGGTGTACAAGATCTAGGGGCGGTTTTGACCGAGTTTGGCTACTCTCAAGTAATGGAAACAAAGCGCGGCGATTTCGATGTGGATATGCTTTGGCCGGGTTCTCCTGCGCAGTGGGATATTCTGCGTAGCGATGGGAGTTTCAGTTTTAGTTTTGAAGACGGCCGCTTTTTAAAGACCTCGGATGCTGCTAGTGGCGCACTCCGTCTGTTTAGTATTTTTAATATGGCTAACGTCGTACGGCGCCTAAAATTTGACTTTCGCGATGTATTCCGCAAAGGTATTTATTTTGACTCAATGCGTGGCAATTTAAATCTTTACGATGGCATTGTTCGTCTGCAGGAGCCCTTAGATGTAAAAGGACCGTCTAGCCGGTTTCAGATGACGGGTATTATTGATTTGAATACCGATGTGCCGGCGCTTCGCTTGGTGGCCACACTGCCGGTAGGAAGTAATTTGCCATGGGTCGTAGCACTGGTGGGAGGCTTGCCTGCAGCGGCGGGTGCCTATGTGATGACCAAGGTTTTTGAGGAGCAGGTTGATAGTTTTTCCAGTGCAGTTTATGATATTTCGGGGACCATTCAGCAGCCTGAGTTAACGTTTAGGAATATTTTTGATGTCGACAATAGCGGTGTTCAGCAGGTAGAAGACCTTATTAACGAGTCCCTTTAGTGAAGGTGCATTCAATACCGATTACCGCTGTGAGCACTGGAGACGACTATGTCTGATTCGCGTTCCACAAGTAAAGTGGCGGCGCTTCAAATGGTGTCAACAATACACTTGAGGGTGAATTTGTTGCGGGCTGAAGCGCTCGTTGCCGAGGCAGCCGCTAGCGGGGCAAAATTGGCGGTGCTGCCGGAAAATTTTGCCTTATTTGGCAGTAAGAAAATTTTTGAATTGGCGGCTGAGGAAGCAAAAACTGGCGATTTACAAATTTTTCTTGCCGGCTTGTCGGTGAAATACAGCATCACCTTGGTGGGGGGCACTATTCCGCTTCCTGCGGAAAATGGACGTGTGTATGCGACGTCATTTATTTATGGCGCAGATGGCGCGTGCCTCGGCCAGTACCGAAAAATTCATTTATTTGATGCCGATATTGGCGACGTTCAGGATAGTTATCGGGAATCCGATAGCTATGCGCCCGGTGACCAGCTGGTGGTCGTGGAGTCCGCGCTGGGGCGCATCGGCATGGCCGTTTGTTACGATTTACGCTTCCCTGAAATGTTTCGCGGCATGCTCGACCTGCAGGTAGACATTATTGTTTTACCCTCTGCGTTTACCCGCAATACCGGCTGGGCTCACTGGCTAATATTATTACGGGCACGCGCGATAGAAAATCAATGTCTGGTGGTGGCGGCAAATCAAGGTGGAATTCATGATAGCAAACGCCAGACATCGGGCGGCTCAGCTGTCGTCGACAGCTGGGGCCGAGTATTAGCAGAAGCTGGGCTGGGTGAGGCCTGCGTCATCGCAAGTTACGATCAAGCAGAGCAAAATGCGCTGCGTCGAAGGATGCCAGTTTCTCAGCACCGCCGGGTATAAATGCCAGTGGTCAATCTTTGGCTTGGTGATCCTGTAGCTCTTTTAAATATTGAAAGAGTTTACGTTTAGCAGCGGGTGGCTTGTTAGCTTTCGCGTCTTTGGCAATTTGTAAGACCAGTGTTCTTAGGCGTTGACGATCGGCGTCGGGAAACTGTTCAACTACCCCATCAATTTCCGGTAAGCCGCCATCTGCAATTTTATCTCGTAATGTTTCAAGATTGTGAAATGCTCTGGCGAGCTCGCGTTGGCCTTCGTCACGTCTAGCTAGGCCAGCCTCAATCTCTGACAGATCAATGCCGCGCATTAGCTTGCCAATGTATTGTAATTGGCGGCGAAGTCCTTCTCGACTTGTTAGACGTCTCGCGGTGGCGATCGCCTCGGAGAGGTGTTCGTCGTGCACGGTAATTTTTGCCAGCTCATTATTACTGAGTTTTACCAGTTGTTCACCGAGGTTTTGCAGTGCCTGCATTTCTTTTTTGACGGCGGTTTTACTTGGTCGTTCTAATTCTGATTCGGTCACATTGCGGTCCGTTTAGTTATTCAATAGTGTTTTTTGACTTAGCCATAAAAATAACTGGCAAGACCTAGAAATGATAAGAAGCCAATCACATCCGTGATGGTGGTTAGTACCACGCCGCCCGCCAATGCGGGGTCAATGTTTAGTGATTTCATAGCCAAGGGTAATACCGCGCCAGCCAGTGCGGCGGTAATTAAATTGATAATGATTGCCGCACCGATAATGCCGCCCATCAGGGGGTCGTCGAACCACAGAGTGGTGGCCGCAGCAACAACAATAGCCCAAACCACGCCGTTAATAGCGCCGACCGCCATCTCTCGATTTATTAACCAGCGGCGGTTGTCTGGGCTAATATGACCCAGAGCCATACCGCGAATAACTACGGTTAGGGTCTGGGTTCCAGCGACACCCCCCATGCTAGCCACTATTGGCATCAATACGGCGAGGGCAACGACTTTTTCGATGGTGCCTTCAAACAAATTAATTACCGCCGAGGCGATAAATGCGGTCACTAAATTAATACCGAGCCATACGGCGCGTCGCGGTGCAGTGGTCAGCACTGCGGCAAAAGTGTCTTCGTCCTCGTCCAAACCAGCCATGCTCATTAATGAGTGATCAGATTCTTCTCGGATAACATCCACTACGTCATCGATGGTGATGCGTCCTAGTAGCAAGCTATTGTCATCGACGACCGGTGCTGATACCCAGTCGTGTCGTGCAAAGAGTGTGGCTACCTCTCGTGATGACATCCGGGCTGAAATGGGTTCCACCTCGGTATCCATGATTTCGCGAACGGTGACGCTGGGGTCAGATACTAAAAGTTTACGCAGCGACAGTATCCCGATGTACTGGTCGTTGCGGTTAACGACAAGCAGACTGTCGGTCATTTCTGGTAGCTGTTCGTGGCGGCGCAGATAGCGAAGTGCGACATCAAGGGTGATATTTGGTCGGACAGTAATAGTGTCGGTGTTCATCAAACCACCGGCGGTGTCCTCGTCGTAGGACATCACATGCTCGACTCGAATCCGATCTTGGTGATCCATGGAGTCGAGAACTTCGCGAATTATCCGGTCGGGTAATTGCTGGAGGATATCGGCGATATCATCTGCTTCTAGCCCTTCGGTAATGGTCGCAACTTCTTCTGCGTCCATTTGGCGCAGGAACTGGCTCTGAACTTCATCGTTAAGATACTGAAGAATGTCGCCTTCATTCTCAATGTCGATGAGTTGCCACAACACGCTACGAATTTTGTGTGGTGTCGATTCTATTAAATGGGCGGCATCGGCGGAGGGCAAACCGTTTAACATGCGACGAATTTGCAGGAAGCCGCCAGTCCCCAAGGCATCATTCAGGGTTTTTAGCTGGCTCTCGGTTTGAAGCTTGTCAGCAGTCTGGGCCATACCTATCCTGAGCCGTTAAGTGGAATAAAGATTGATACAATTATCCTTTAAAGTAGTGCTTGCAACAATCCACAGAACTCAGCTGGCAGCACAAATAAGTCATATAACACGTATTATTCTGCTTCCCCGAAAAGTTGAGAAACAATATCGAGTACCGCAGATAGGGCTGCTTGTTCATCGTCGCCATCACAGCGCACGGTAATCTCTGTGCCCTTGTTTGCGGCTAACATCATGACGGCCATAATGCTCTTGCCGTCCACAGACTTATCTCTGACACTGATTTGAATATTGGAGCCAAAAGCGCCGGCAGTGGCCACTAATTTTGCAGCTGCACGGGCGTGCAGACCGAGTTTGTTGATGATTATTATATTAGATTTGACCATCATGGTTACTCTGATTACTGGAGTTCGCGATGGCGAACTTGCAGGTCTGGGTAGGCAGTGCGTAGAGCCTTGGCGAGGGTTTCAATCATATATACTGAGCGGTGTTGACCGCCCGTGCAGCCAATGGCAATGGTGAAGTAGCTGCGGTTACTCTCCTCAATCTTTGGCAGCCAATGCTGTAAATATTGGAAGATGTCATCGTACATCCGGCTGACATCTTCTTGACTACTGAGATAAATTTGGACGGCGGCATCTTGCCCCGTAAAGGCGCGCAGCTCCGCTTGCCAGTGGGGGTTTGGGAGCATACGGAGGTCATAAACAAGATCGGCATCAAGCGGTAGACCGCGTTTAAACCCGAAGGACTTCAGCTGTATCGCCAGTTTGCTGGCATCGACGCCTAAGATGCGATCTCGGATAGTTGCCCGCAGCTCATGGACGGTCATGTCGCTGCTGTCGATAGAGAGTGATGCTTCTACTACGATGGGTTCTAGCATTGCAGTTTCGAGCTTGATCGCGTCGGCCAGGGGTAAAGTGTCTGTGGTTAGCGGGTGTCGCCGCCGCGTTTCGCTGAAGCGTTTAATCAGTTCGTCGTCGCCGGCGTCTAAAAATACGATACGCAAGTGAGCATGTTTTTTAACCTCGTCGCAGAGTGATTTAAAGCGTGCAAGCTCGCCCCGCGAGTTGCGGGCGTCAATACAAACCGCAACCTGCTGATGAACTTTTAGGGGGCTTTGCGACAGTTCTCTAACAAGCTCTGGTAGTAGTGATACCGGTAAGTTGTCGATGGCGTAGAAGCCTTCATCCTCCAATTGGTGAAGGGCCGTACTTTTTCCGGATCCCGAGCGACCACTGATAATGATGAGTTCCATATCAGCTTGCTATCGCGCGTTTGAAAAGAGTATTGGTGTCTTCAGCGCTGCGTAAGCTACTGCGATAATCGGTGTCATTAAAAGCCGTGGCCAGTGCTCCGAGAACCTTTAAATGCTCGTCGTGGGCTTCCGCGGGGACGATAAGCGCAAATATGAGATCAACGGGCGCGTCGTCTACGGCTTCAAAATCAATAGGCTGTTCTAGCTTTAGCAGCATACCTGTGATGCTTGTACAGCGACTGCTGCGGCAGTGCGGAATAGCCACGCCATGGCCAATACCAGTACTGCCTAAACGTTCGCGAGCGAGCAATTCACTGAATAACTCGTCCGCGTTAAATTCTGGATTGTCGGCGGCAATACCGGCGGCAATATATTCTAGTAAGCGTTTCTTACTGGTGACAGACGCACTGTATTCAGTGCGTCCGGTAGTGAGTATTGATTCAAGTGTCATGGATAGTTACTTGTTTAACTGCGTTTGGAATCGAAGGCCTTAGCGGCCCAGAGATTTCTCTTTGTGTTTAATTAATTGACGATCAAGTTTGTCAGTCAGACTGTCAATTGCCGCGTACATATCCTCTGATTCACAGGTTGCAAACAAATCTGCGCCGGCGACATGCACCGTTGCCTCGGCTTTTTGCACGAGTTTTTCTATCGTCAGAGTGACGTCAGTATTGGTGATATTATCAAAGTGTCGCTGGAGTTTTGTCAGCTTATTGTTTATATAATCGCGGAGGGCTGGGGTAACTTCTACGTGGTGACCACTTACAGTAATCTGCATAGTTTGCTCCTTTATCGCTAAAAAATGCTGGCGCCTCACGGCGAGTCGCTGCTAGCAGTGATCTTTAGATCACTACATCATACTAGTCGCTTTCGCTCATTTGAGGGCGGAATAACTAGTGATTCTCTGTATTTTGCAATGGTGCGCCGCGCAACTTGAATACCCTGTTCGCCGAGTAAGTCTGTGATTTTACTGTCGCTTAAGGGTTTGCGAGGGTTTTCTACCGCCACCAATTTTTTAATTAATGCGCGTATGGCGGTGCTTGAGCATTCTCCGCCAGTATCTGTAGATACATGGCTTGAGAAAAAGAATTTTAGTTCAAAAATGCCACGCGGGGTGTGCATGTATTTTTGAGTGGTGACCCGCGATATAGTGGATTCATGCATACCGACGGCTTCGGCGATGTCATGCAGCACGAGTGGCTTCATCGCCTCTTCGCCGTACTCAAGAAAACCCCGTTGGTATTCGACTATCTTGGTCGCTACTTTCATCAGGGTTTCATTGCGACTAATCAGGCTTTTAATAAACCATCGCGCCTCTTGGAGGTTGTCTCGAATATAGTCATTATCACTGCTATTGCTGCTTTGGCGGGCCATTGACGCATATTTTGCATTTATTTGAATTTTTGGTGCAATATCTGGGTTTAGCTCTACCAGCCAGCGACCTTCTTTCTTGCTAACAAAAACGTCTGGAATAACGTATTCGGTGTCGTCACTGCCTATCGCATTGCCTGGAGTGGGATCTAGCGATTGGATAAGTTTTAAAATATCGCGGAGCTGCTCTTCTTTGAGACGGCAGCGGCGCATGATTTGGTTGTAATCGCGGTTGCCGAGTTGTGCCATATATTGGCTGATTACCAGGCAGGCCTCTTCAGCGTATAGCGTATTCTGGGGCAACTGTTTGAGCTGAATTAATAGGCATTCTTGTAGATTTCTGCCGCCAACGCCAGGCGGGTCAAATTGTTGAATGAGGTGCAATATTGCGTTCACCTCTTCAATTTCTATCGCGTCGCTATCGAAGCTTTCTACCAATTCTTCTGGGCTTACTGTCAGTCGGCCTTTTTCGTCGATGGCATCGATAATCGCGGCGGCAATCATTTGGTCAATATCAGATAAACGGCTCAGATTAAGCTGCCAACGCAGGTGGTCTTGCAGTGAGTCTGAGCTGGAATGCCGATAATCGTTATTGTAATCGCTGTCCTCACCAGAGGCACCGCTACCTGAGTTGGTGCCGCTCGTTTGGAATACGTCATCCCATTGGCTGTCGACTGGCAGATCTTCGGGAATGTCGCTGCGCTCTGCCCATTCAGAATCGGCTTCTGGCAGAGGCGCTTCTATTTCGTTGTCGCTGGCTTTTTCAGGCTTTTTTGGTTCTGCGGAAGTCGGTTCGATATTGACTTCAATATCACCATCGTCATCGCTGATTTCCAGTAGCGGATTAGAATCTAGCGCTGATTGAATTTCTTGCTGAAGATCTAGAGTGGATAGTTGTAATAAACGAATTGCCTGCTGCAGCTGGGGTGTCATTGTCAGACTTTGGCCGACTTTTAGCTGTAGCGATTGTTTCATAGGCGGTGACTTCTACAGCATGGATTAAGTGGTAATGTGAACGCAATTTTGTTCTACCGGTACGTGATATGCATCGATGTTAGTGTAGTCGCGAGACGGTTTCCCTGCAATACCTGTGCCGATTCATTTGTACGGAACAGTACCTATAGCGTAAATTTATCGCCGAGGTAAATGTCACGAACGATCTGGCTATTGAGCACGGCTTCGGCGTTGCCTTCGGCCACAATGCGTCCCTCGCCGACAATATACGCCTTGTCACAAATATCCAGTGTCTCGCGGACATTGTGGTCGGTGATCAATACCCCAATACCCCTAGTCTGCAGGTGTCGAATGATATTTTGAATGTCATTGACCGAGATCGGGTCTACGCCTGCAAAGGGTTCATCTAACAGTATAAAGCTGGGCTCGGTTGCCAGTGCGCGGGCAATCTCTACGCGTCGGCGCTCGCCGCCAGACAGTGCCATACCTTGAGACTTGCGAATGTGGGTGATGTGGAATTCTTGTAGCAGCGCTTCAAGCTTGTCTTTGCGCTGGCTGCGATTGAGATCTCTGCGGGTTTCAAGAATGGCCATAATATTGTCAGCAACGCTGAGTTTGCGGAAAATCGAGGCTTCCTGAGGTAGATATCCCACCCCGTGTTTAGCGCGTCCCTGAATAGAGAATTTGGTGAGGTCGCTGTCATCGAGTTGAATCGTGCCGCGGTCGGCGTTCACAATTCCAACGATCATGTAAAAGCAGGTGGTTTTACCCGCCCCATTTGGCCCGAGTAAGCCGACAATTTCACCGCTGCGAATAGTGAGCGATACGTCTTTAATGATTTCGCGGCCTTTATAAGCCTTGGCGAGATTTTTAGCTTGTAAAACAGGCATAGCTAGTTAGCGTCCTCTGGGGCAACTGTTGCACTGGTATCTTCTGACGGTTCAATAATAGCCGCAGGGCTGTTGTCTTTTTGCGCGGCTTGGGCGTCGTCAGTCACCCCCTGGGGTTGCAGTGTCATTTTGACTCGATTTTCTTTGTTATCACTGCCGCCGTCAGCGACAACCATTTGCTTACGGCCACTATATAACACTCTATCGCCAGAGATTTTCGAACCTTGATGGGTAATAGAGGCATTTTTTTGTAGCAATATTTCCTCTTCGTGCAGGCTGTATTCGATGCGTTGAGCGGTGGCAATAACGACGCCTTCGTCAGCGCGAGGTTGCTGTTCAAAGTAGGCGGGCGTGCCCTCGGCGATGACTTTTTCGACCTTGCGGTCAGATTCAACGATGGTGAGTTTATCGGCGCGAATTTTTAATGAGCCTTGACTCATATTGACGTTGCCGATGTATATGCCTTGATTTTTTTCGTATACCGCACGGTCTGAGCTTAGGTTGATCGCCTGTTTACGGTCATCGGGAAGACTGAGTGAAGATTGACTTACACTGATTAAAAGCGCGGCACCGAGTGCGGCTTTATTAGGGTTCATAGCGACCTTCCACCTGATTTAGCAGTTCAACGCGTTCATCCTTTAGGCTGGCGTGCATGCCAACTGAGTGTGTTTTGCCATTGCGTAATTTGAGAGTAAGTGCCAGCGGAGTACTTACCTCACTATTTTCGAGATTTATATTCAGTACTTCAGTGGTTATTTCTGCTTGGCGGATAAGGTCTTTTACCACCACGGTATCTGTGAGTATCAGTTTGTCACCGTCTTGGGAGAGCTGTCCTGATAGCGCACTCGCAGTCCATGGTCGCTGTTCGGCAATATTACCGATGTAGAAGGGTTCTTGTAAGGTAACCGAACCATCGGAGATTAAACGTTCTGCACTGTTGGCGCGCCATTGGTAGGCAATGACGCCATTTGCGCTGTATTTTATCCCATTTACGTTGCTGAGGTGCGAGTCGGCATCGGCAAGGGCTTTAAAATCACCGCTAATACTTAGTTTTCCGCTTTCGCTATATTGGGTCAGATAGATCACTGTACCGGCGAAGGCGGTAAAAGCAGAAAGGAGCGAGAGTAGGGTGAAGACGTTAAAATTTTTCATATTTAAAGATATTGCTCTAAGGCGGCGTTTAGTTTGCCTTGCGCCTTTAAGATCAGTTCGCATATTTCTCTAACTGCGCCGTTGCCACCTGCCGCTTTGGTTTGCCAGTCGGCATGTCGCGCGACGTAGTAGTGGCCATTAGCGACGGTGATACCCAAGCCTGCCTGGCGGATAGCAGATAAATCTGGGAGGTCGTCGCCAACATAGGCTATTTCTTCAAAGCTGAGTCCGAGCTCCTTGCGGAGCTCTTCAAGAGCGATAAGCTTATCTTCCCGGCCCTGGTAGATTAAATCAATTTTTAGCTCAGCTGCGCGGCGTTTAAGGAGCTCGGAGGTGCGGCCGGTAATAATGGCGGGTTTGATGCCGGCGTCGCGCAGTAGCTTTATACCCAGACCGTCAAGAATACTAAATCCTTTGATTTCTTCGCCGCTATTTCCAAAATAAAGGCTGCCATCAGTGAGTACGCCGTCGACGTCCATGACCAATAGCTTGATGGATTTAGCTTTTTCGATAACACTTTGCATTTGTTCTATATTCTCTAAGCAACGCCTGCTCTTAGCAGGTCGTGAGTATGGATGACACCAACGGGTTTGTGGTCAGCGTCGACTGCTACCAAAACAGTAATTTTATTATCTTCCATAATACGAAGCGCTTCTGCTGCCATGGTTCCCGGAGAAATAGTGCGGGAGTTGCGAGTCATAATGTCATCAATTGGGCTGCTATGTATATCTATGCCGCGATCAATGGCGCGGCGCAAGTCGCCATCAGTGAAAATGCCAATGAGTGCGCCATTTTCATCTACCACTGCGGTCATACCCAGACCTTTGATGCTCATTTCTAACAGTGCTCTACTTAAGACGCAGCCTAGTTGAACCGAAGGTATCGCCTCGCCGGTATGCATAATAGTGTCTATTTTGAGCAGTAGACGTCGGCCCAGTGCGCCGCCGGGGTGGGACATGGCAAAATCGTTTGCAGTAAACCCGCGGGCTTCAAGTAAAGCGATGGCCAGTGCATCACCCATCACCAAGGTGACGGTGGTGCTTGACGTAGGAGCAAGATTTAGCGGGCAGGCTTCTTCTTTAACTCCCACGTTTAAATGCACGTCGGCCGTGGTTGCAAGTTCTGATGCCGGGTTACCCGTTAGAGCGATAACGGGTACGGCGAGAAGTTTCAGTAACGGCAAAATAGTAATGAGTTCAGCGGAAGTGCCTGAATTTGATAAGGCGATTACAACGTCACCTGCGGTAATCATGCCCAGGTCACCATGGCTGGCTTCGCCGGGATGTACAAAAAATGCCGGGGTGCCAGTGCTGGCCAGGGTGGCCGCAATTTTATTGCCGATGTGGCCGGACTTGCCCATGCCAGTCACAACCACGCGTCCCTTGCATGACAATAAAATATTGCAGGCGCGCTCAAAGCTTTCGTCTATACGTTCAGCTAAGACACTTACCGCGTCGCGCTCCATGTTGATAACGCGTTGCGCGGAACTGATAAAACTGGGTTTGTCGGTCACTTGGAGTACCTTAATTATGGGTGCCGCTCGTTAAGTTGCGGCTAAGGTTGTGTATGATAATTTCCAATGTGACAAATTAACAGGTCTAGCTTGCGTCGGAGTTGGGATTTATTAGAGTAAAATGTCATCAAAGTTAGCGTTCGCCGTTATTTTGTTTTTAATGATGGACAGATAAAAATTAAGGGGATGGTATGTTTAAAAAAATAGTAATAACAGTTTTGATGGTATTCGGTATGTTTTCGCAGAGTTTTGCCGTCGACAAAGGTCCCTATGAGGTGGTGGCGGAGACGACTAGGGGATTAGTGAAAGTGATCGAGGGTGCGCGTAGCTATATTGTCAAAGACCCGCAGCGTTTTAACGACGAAGTTCGTCGCATTATGGATGACGTGGTCGACTTCCAAAGTTTTGCGCGTGGTATTATGGGTAAATACGGCAGTCGTGGTTATTATGAGAGCTTAAAAACAGAGGCGGAGCGTGCACAATTTCGCGAGCGTGTTATTCGCTTTACCAGTAGTTTTAAAGACGGGTTGATTAACACTTACTCAAAAGGATTGCTGGGCTTTAACGGCAATCGGATTGAAGTGCTGCCGCTGGCAAGCGATGTTGATTTGTCAGGAAGCGTCGGTGTGCGTCAAGATATATATGGCGACCGCGCCAAGCCTTACAGCGTTATCTATACTCTGCGCCAAGGGTCTGATGGCAACTGGAAATTGCGTAATGTGATTATTGAAGGCTTGAATTTAGGTCGTATATATCAAAATCAATTTAATGCTGCGGTGCAGCAGTATGACGGTGATATCGATCAAGTGATTAATAACTGGACGGTCGCGCCCCAAGATGTAATGGAAAAGGCCGCTGAGTGATAGTTTAGCGGTTTGCGAGGTTGGGGCCTGTTAGGGTTTCGCCTCGCCATAGTCTCCGCAATTGCGTACAATTCTGCGCTTGGGTAACGCGTTAGCAGGTAACAGCGGGATGGGCATGCAAGTAAAACATATCGAACAACGTCTTTCGGAGCATTTTCCTGGTAGTGAATCAGTAGTGAATGGCGACGGTAGCCATTTTGATGTGCGTGTTGTCAGCGAGATTTTTTCTGGCTTGCGCGCCGTAAAACGCCAGCAACTGGTCTATGCAGCTGTTAATGACTGGATTCGGGATGGCTCTTTACACGCCATTAATATTAAAGCTTTGACCCCCGACGAAGCCCAATCTTAAGGCTCACCGGATTTTCCAGGAGATTTCATGGATAAGTTGCTTATATCTGGCGGCGGCCCCTTGGCCGGCGAAATTCGTGTTTCCGGTTCAAAAAATGCGGCGCTGCCAATTTTGGCTGCGACCTTGCTGTCTAGTGAGCCGGTGATGGTTCGCAACCTGCCGCATCTACACGATGTGACCACCATGATCGCGCTGTTGCGCAGTATGGGCACGGAGCTGATTGTCGATGAAAATCTCGGCGTCGAAATCAACGGTTCAACCACCACCAAAACCACCGCGCCCTACGAGCTTGTAAGAACGATGCGGGCGTCGATTCTGGTGTTAGGTCCTCTGTTGGCACATTTTGGTCATGCACGGGTGTCTTTTCCCGGGGGTTGCGCCATAGGCAGTCGTCCCGTTGATCAGCATCTGCGTGGTTTCGAAGCCATGGGCGCTATTATTGACGTTGATGCTGGCTATATTACCGCGCAGGCGCCAGAGGGCGGCTTGCGCGGTGCGCATGTGTTATTTGATATGGTTACTGTTGGCGGTACTGAAAACGTTCTTATGGCGGCGACGTTAGCGAAAGGGCGGACCGTCCTCGAAAATGCGGCAAGAGAGCCGGAAATAGTAGATCTAGCGAATTGTCTTATCGCGATGGGGGCCAAGATTAGCGGCCACGGTAGTGCCACAATTACGATTGATGGTGTTGAGCGGCTAACCGGTTGTACCTACTCGGTGATGGCAGATCGCATCGAGGCGGGAACGTATTTGGTTGCGGCTGCGGCGACTCGCGGCTCTATTCGTCTGCGCGATATTGGTCCGGAAACGCTTGAGGCGGTCTTAGTTAAGCTCGCAGAAGCGGGTGCTAAAATCGAGTCAGGTGACAGTTGGATTACCCTCGACATGGAGGGCCGTCGCCCCAAGGCGGTTAACATCAAGACTATGCCTTATCCTGGCTTTCCCACAGACATGCAAGCGCAGTTTACCGCAATGAACGCGGTTGCCATTGGAGTTTCGCATGTTACCGAAACCATATTTGAAAATCGTCTAATTCAAACCCATGAAATGAATCGCATGGGTGCCAAAATAAGCATTGAGGGCAATACTGCAATGATTACTGGCACTGAGCGCTTAAAGGCTGCACCGGTAATGGCTAGTGATTTACGGGCTTCAGCTAGTCTCGTTATTGCGGGTCTGGTGGCGGATGGCGACACCTTAGTTGACCGTATTTATCACATCGATCGCGGTTACGAATGTATCGAAGAAAAATTTCACGCACTCGGCGCAACCATTCGCCGCGTTACCAATTAGATATTGTTAGTTCAGGGCCTGGAGTTTATACGTGGATCAGCCGGTTACTATAGCGCTCACTAAAGGGCGTATTTTAGAGGAAACGCTGCCTTTGTTAGCTGAGGCGGGCATTGTGCCTGCTGAAAACATAAGTGACAGCCGCAAGCTTATTTTTGAAACCAATCATTCGCATATTCGCTTGATCGTGATTCGCGGTACTGACGTACCAACCTATGTAAAACTGGGTTCTGCAGATATAGGTGTGGCTGGCAAAGATATGTTGTTAGAGGTTGGCGCTGCCGATATGTACGAGCCGCTAGATCTCAATATCGCGCGTTGTAGATTAATGACGGCTGGTCGTGTTGGCGAAAGTTTGCCCCACGGTCGCGTTCGTGTTGCCACTAAATTTGTTAATGTGGCCCGCCGCCATTTTGCTGAGCGCGGTATCCAAGTAGAACTCATTAAGCTCTATGGCGCGATGGAGTTAGCACCGCTGATGAATTTGGCAGATTTGATTGTCGACATCGTCGATACCGGAAATACCCTGCGCGCCAATGGTATGGAGCCACGGGATATGATTGCCAATGTCAGCTCGCGATTGGTGGTTAATAAGGCTGCCATGAAGCGTAAGCACCGGAGTATTCAAGATATTATTGCGAAGTTAACGGCAGCTGTTGAGGGGCGTCAGCGCGCGGAGGAGGTTGCCGGCAATGGCTGATACTCTGATCAAAAGGATGAGCAGTGCCGATGCCGGCTTTGATGTGGCACTGACGAAGCTGCTGGATTGGGAGTCTGCGTCGAACCCCACGGTTGGCGAGGTAGTGGCTGGTGTGCTCGCTAAAGTGCGCGCCGATGGTGACTCAGCGGTACTTGAATTTACTCAGCGGTTTGATGCGTGGCAACCTGAGAGTGCGGCCGCACTGGAAATCTCAAGTAGTCGCATTCAGGCTGCCCTCGATAATATTGATGCCGATGTGCGTGCGGCACTGGAAATCGCAGCTGAGCGAATACGCGCCTATCACCTTCACCAGCGTCAGGAGTCGTGGTCCTATTGCGAAGCAGATGGCACACTATTAGGTCAACAAATTACAGCCTTGGAGCGCGTCGGTTTGTATGTGCCGGGCGGTAAAGCAACCTACCCGTCGTCAGTGTTGATGAATGCGATTCCAGCTAAAGTGGCTGGGGTTGATGAATTAATTATGGTGTCGCCAACCCCCAAGGGTTTCGTGAATGAAATAGTGCTGGCTGCAGCCGCGATAGCGGGTGTTGATCGTATTTTTACTGTTGGCGGAGCCCAAGCGATCGCCGCGCTGGCATACGGTACAGAGTTGATTCCTCGGGTTGATAAAATAGTGGGCCCCGGCAATATTTTTGTTGCTACAGCTAAGCGCCAAGTATTTGGAAGAGTGGGTTTGGATATGATTGCTGGACCCTCAGAAATTCTGGTGATCTGCGACGGCAAAACTGATCCCGATTGGATCGCGATGGATCTGTTTTCACAGGCAGAGCATGATGAAAATGCGCAGTCGATTTTATTAAGTCCTGACGCGGCGTTTTTAGATCGGGTAGAGGCTAGTATTGCGCGCTTACTCCCGGGCATCGAGCGCGAGGACATTATCCGCCAGTCTTTGGGTGGGCGCGGCGCGCTAGTGCTGGTTAAAGATATGGACGAAGCGCTTGCGCTAAGCAATCGGATTGCACCAGAACATCTGGAGTTGTCGGTTGATAACGCAGAGCAATTACTACCTAAAATTCGTCATGCCGGCGCTATCTTTATGGGCCGTTATACGCCCGAGGCTCTGGGAGATTATTGCGCTGGGCCTAATCACGTGCTACCTACTTCCGGTACTGCGCGGTTTTCATCGCCCTTGGGTGTCTATGACTTTCAAAAGCGCTCTTCTTTGATAGGGTGCTCGGCCGCGGGTGCGTCTGAACTGGCTAAAGTAGCGTCAGTACTGGCGCGGGGCGAGTCCTTAACCGCGCACGCTCGCAGTGCTGAATATCGCTTATTGGGTGGTGATTATGAGTAGATATTGGAGCCCCTTTGTTAAAGGTTTAGTACCCTATGTGCCGGGTGAACAACCGAAACTAAGTCAATTAACCAAGCTTAATACCAACGAAAACCCCTATGGGCCGTCGCCCAAAGTTTTAGAGGTCATAAAGGCGGAAGCGACAGCTGCGTTGCGTCTTTATCCAGACCCTAATAGTGATGTGCTGAGGCATGCGATTGCCGATTATCATGATGTCTCTATAGATCAGGTTTTTGTTGGCAATGGGTCTGATGAGGTTTTGGCGCATATCTTTCACGGCCTGTTTCAACACAATAAGCCGCTGCTGTTTCCTGATATCACCTATAGTTTTTATCCTGTTTATTGCGGCCTCTACCAGATTCCATTTGAGGCTATCCCGCTAGACGAGTCTTTCCAGATACGAATTGAAGATTATCGCGGTATAAACGGAGGCATTATTTTCCCCAATCCGAATGCGCCGACTGGGTGTTTCTTATCGCTGCAAGAAATTGAACGGCTGTTGAGGGTCAATAATGAGACCGTTGTGGTGATTGATGAAGCTTATGTCGATTTTGGTGGCGAGTCTGCGATTTCGCTGGTTAAGCGCTATCCGAATTTACTTGTGACCCAGACGCTCTCTAAGTCGCGATCTTTGGCGGGTTTGCGGGTGGGGTTTGCCGTTGGTAATTCAGAATTGATCGAGGCCTTGGTACGAATTAAAAACAGCTTTAATTCATATCCCCTCGATCGTTTGGCTCAGCTAGGTGCTGCGGCATCATTCGCCGATCAGGTCTATTTTGAGCAGACCTGCAGCGCGGTGACTACTGAGCGCAATGCGATGGCGACTCGGCTAGCGGCGCTAGATTTTCAAGTGTTACCATCGGCGGCAAATTTCGTATTTTGTCGGCACCGCAATCGCGATGCGTCAGAATTAGCGGCGAGTTTGCGTGAGGATGGTATAATAGTGCGGCATTTTAGTATGCCTAGAATAGACCAATATTTACGTATTACCGTGGGTAGACCGGAAGATAGTGAGGTTTTCTTTACTTCTTTACAGCGGATTCTGGCCACAAGTTAGTGGATGTTCTAGCTGTTGGGCCGCATTGCTACTTCAGTTTCTATGATCATGGGCTCTTCGCCGCGTAACAGGTTAATCTTGACCCTTTCGCCGGGGCGGGTGTAGGTAATAAGCTTCATTCCCGCGTGACCATCACCTACTTGCTCACCATTTATATTGGTTAGAATGTCACCGATTTTTAAACCGGCTTTTTCTGCCGGGCCGCTGGAGGCCAGCGCGGTGATGATGACGCCATTTGTGCCAACACCAACGGGTTTCACCTCTATTCCCAGCCAGCCGCGCAGTGGGCGTCCGTAGCTGATTAGGTCGCTCATGGTGCGCAGAGCAAGATTGGTCGGTATAGCCAGGCCAATGCCAGTGGAGCCACCACTCTGAGTATAAATGGCGGTATTGATGCCAAGCAGGCGGCCTTTGGTATCGATTAATGCACCCCCTGAGTTCCCGGGGTTGATGGCGGCATCAGTTTGAATAAAGTTTTCAAACTGACTTAGACCAAGGCCATAGCGGCCGGTGGCGCTAACAATACCCTGAGTGACTGTTTGACCGAAACCGTAGGGATTGCCGATGGCAAGGACAATATTGCCGACGCGAATTTTTTCTGGGTCGCCGATGGTAATGCTGGTTAGGTTATCCAAGTCTATTTTTAATACGGCGAGGTCGGTATCGGCATCACTACCTATCACGCTAGCTAAGGCTTGTCGGCCGTCATGCAGTAACACAAGTATTTCATCGGCGCCTTTGATAACGTGGTAATTGGTGAGTAAGTAGCCGGCATCGCTGACAATAACACCTGATCCTAAGCTGCGTTCAAGTTGTCGTTTTACGCGGCCATTACGGCTAAAAAAATGCTTAAAAAGAGGATCGTCTGCCAAGGGGTGGCGCTGCTCTACAACCTTGCTAGTGTAGATGTTGACGACAGCGGGGGCGGCGCTTTCAACGGCGTAGACATAGTCGTTATCGCGTTGCTCTGGTAGATAGGCCAGGATGCAGAGGCCCATTAAAATACCGCATACGGTGGGCCAGATTAGGGATTTCGGGCTATACCGCGTCAATTGCCGGTCCTCGTTAGATGATCTGTTATGGGAGCGCTGGACGCTAGCTTTACTAACTGGCTAGCCTAGCATGAAAAGTGATTTTTCAGAATTAATGTGAGGGTTTATGACGGTTTCTCTTCAGGCTTTGGTCGCGGCTGCAGATGACATACTAGAGTCATCGTATTTTAGCGATTATTGTCCAAATGGCCTGCAGGTCGCTGGTAATATAAATGTTTCTCGCATCGTATCTGGGGTAACGGCATCCCAAGCCTTAATCGAAGCCGCAATTGCCGAAAAAGCCGACGCTATCATCGTTCATCACGGTTATTTTTGGCGTGGCGAGGATCCCTGTATTGTCGGTATGAAGCGAAATAGGCTGGCTCTATTACTGGCGAATAATATCAGTCTGATTGCCTATCATCTGCCTCTGGATGCACACCCTGTACTGGGAAACAATGCCCAATTAGCGAAGCGTTTGGGCATTACTGTGGATGGCGGGCTAGATCCAAATAATCCGCGCTCAGTGGGTAATGTGGGTAGTTTGGCGCAAGCAGTGAGTGCCTTTGAGTTTGCGGAGCATGTTGAGGCAGTGCTGGGGCGAAAGCCGCTATTGGAGGTCGGCCACAAGCGGCCCATCAAGCGGATCGCATGGTGTACTGGCGGTGCTCAATCATATATAGATAAGGCGGCAGCGGCCGGCGTGGATGCTTATTTGAGCGGTGAGGTTTCGGAGCCGACCATTTTAGCTGCGCGCGAATTGGGTGTTCACTACATTGCGGCGGGCCACCATGCCACTGAGCGCTATGGCGTGCAGGCGCTGGCAGAAACATTGTCTGACCAATTTGGTCTCCACCATCGCTTTATAGATATTGATAATCCAGCCTGAGGACGTTATCCGCCAGATATCTTTGTTTGATGAGTAGCGAAGGGTTCGGCTTGAGGGGAAGCTGGGGCGTCGATGTGATCATTGGGTTTTTCTTCCGCTTCCATGCCGAACTCTTCATGAAGTGCGCCTTTTTTACCGGGTTGGCGTGGAGCGTAATCCAGAGGTGGTGCAGCTGGCGCGAGCTTATTCGGCTTGTTGTCTAACACAGGTCGGCCCTCTGGGATGGCTTGTAGCGGACTGATACCGGTGCTGTGCAGGGTTTGAGCGCCATCAACGATGTGGTTGTGAACGCTGCGATAGCTCTCTGCTAGCTCATTGAGTAGTTCGCCGGTGCGGTCAAAGTGACTGCTGACCTGTTGCTGGTAATCTTGTTGCTGGCGCTGCATGTCATTGAACTGTTTTTCTAGCGCGACGCGACTTTGCTGTTCTGGTTTAATCCGGCCAAGCATAAAATAGCCTATTGCTGCGCCGGCAAGAAGACAGGTAATAGCTATGACGATCATTGTGTTAATGTCTTGCACAGAGGTTCCTCCGATGAGTCGACGCGGTTATCGCTCGCCCATCTCAGTATAACCGCAACCAGGCTGGTGTTCAGTATTCCGGGATAAAAAATTGCCAATTTGGCTGCGGGTCGCTACAGTTGCGGCCGTCTTGGAAGAGGCTAGAAGGAATGTCTACACCGATACAGCGCTATCAGCACGATCTTACGAGGGCCGATTTTTCTTATGATCCGGCTCAGGAATATGCTGTTCAGTGCTTACAGCGTTTATACCAAGATCTACTTGCCCGGCCCTCTCAGGCTGGTAGTGGGTTTTTAGCGCGAGTGGGTTTACGGCTAGCGGGTCGTAATAAAGCTACGCCAATTATTCGCGGTTTGTACTTTTGGGGTGGTGTGGGTAGGGGTAAGACCTATCTCATGGATACGTTTTTCGATACCTTGCCTTTTGAAAACAAAATGCGCGCGCACTTTCACAGGTTTATGCAGCGGGTGCATCGCGAGTTAAAGTCCCTATCAGGTGAAAAAAATCCTTTGGTTATCGTTGCCGATCGTATTGCTGACGAGGCCAGAGTTATTTGCTTTGATGAATTCTTTGTATCGGATATTACCGATGCGATGATTCTGGCAGGTTTGTTCGATAGGCTTTTTGCTCGCGGGGTGGTGTTAGTGGCAACGTCTAATATTGTTCCCGATGGCTTATATAAAAACGGTCTACAGCGCGCTCGGTTTTTACCCGCAATAGCCTTGATTAACGAGCGCGTGGACGTGGTTAATGTCGATGGCGGCGTTGACTACCGATTGCGCGCACTGGAGCAGGCTGAGCTTTATTATCATCCTTTAGGCGAATCTGCAGATCAGAGTTTAGCGCTTAGCTTTAAGCGTTTGGCTCCTGAGGCCCCATCTGCTGGTCAGTTACTTGATATTGAGGGCCGCCAGATTCAGACTCTGTTTGTCGCAGATGATGTGGCTTGGTTTGATTTTGCTGAGCTGTGCGACGGGCCGCGGAGTCAGTATGATTATATTGAGCTGGCGCGAGTGTTCCATGCGGTCCTTATTAGTAATGTTCCGCAGATGGGTGCGGGTCTCGAAGATCAAGCGCGGCGTTTTATAAATTTGATTGATGAGTTTTACGATCGCAACGTGAAGCTGGTATTATCAGCCGCGGTGCCGCTAGAGAGGCTTTATATGGGGGGGCGTTTGGATTTTGAATTTCAGCGTACCCAGAGCCGCTTGCTTGAAATGCAATCCGAGGATTATCTCGCTTGTGAGCATCGGCCGTAGGTCATTGGCAATTATGGCTTATAAAAGCAATATTCCACTTGAAAAACCTTCGGCGCTTATGTAGTATTCGCGCTCTTTGTTCGGTACGGGCCCTATAGGCGAGAAACATGAAAACCTTAAGTGCAAAACCCAGTGACGTAATACATGACTGGTATGTGGTAGACGCCGCCGACAAAACATTGGGTCGTTTAGCCAGTGAAATTGCGCATAGACTGCGCGGTAAGCATAAAGCTGAATATACGCCTCATGTTGACACTGGCGACTATATCGTTGTTGTTAATGCGGAAAAAATCCGTGTTACTGGCAACAAAGCAACTGGCAAGATCTATCATCACCACACTGGTTACCCAGGTGGATTGAAGTCTATTAGCTTCGAAAAATTGATTGTGAAAGCCCCTGAGCGTGTGATCCAAGGTGCGGTAAAGGGTATGTTGCCCAAAAATCCGCTGGGTCGTGCAATGTTTAAAAAATTGAAAGTCTACGCTGGTACTGAGCATCCCCATACCGCTCAGCAACCAGTTGAACTGAATATCTAACGGAAGCGCAATATGTCAGCCAGCCAGTATTACGGCACAGGTCGCCGTAAAACCTCCTCAGCTCGTGTGTTCCTCAAAGCAGGCACAGGTGCTATTTCAGTTAATGCGCGTACTCTTGACCAGTATTTTGGTCGCGAAGTTGCACGTATGATCGTTCGTCAGCCGCTTGAGCTTGTTGAAATGGCTGAAAAGTTTGATGTGACTGTAACGGTTAGCGGCGGTGGTAGTTTTGGCCAAGCTGGCGCGATTCGTCATGGTATTACTCGTGCTTTGATGGAATACGACGAAGGCTTGCGCAGTGGTTTGCGTAAAGCTGGCTACGTTACTCGCGATGCTCGCGAAGTTGAACGTAAGAAAGTTGGTCTACGTAAAGCTCGTAAAAAGCCGCAATTCTCCAAGCGTTAACCGCGACGGCCCTATGGCCTGTGGAGATTGTCGTTACGGCACTCGGAAAACGCTCACGAGCTATTATGTGGGCGTTTTTTTTTGCTTGAGTAAAGGCCGTATGTCGGTCTTGAAGTGCGGTAGTATTGTCAGTTAGGGTCAAGTTTATTACTATTTGACCCATTTGTAATTTTGGGCTTGCTGCTGTGTGTGCGGGGCCGGTTCAAGTGTTCGTATATTATGGGGGAATCGTCATGAGTAATGACGGCATAAATACAGGGCGTCGACGTTTTCTGACGGCTGCAACATCAGTTGTGGGCGCGGCGGGCGCGGTAGGTATAGCGACACCGTTTGTGGGTTCTTGGAATCCCAGCGCTAAGGCCAAGGCCGCAGGTGCGCCAGTAAAAGCTGATATCGGCAAATTAGAGTCGGGTCAGATGGTCGTTGTTGAGTGGCGCGGTAAGCCAGTTTATGTGGTGCGTCGTACTGAGGAGCAGCTCGCTGGATTAGCTCAGCTCGACCAGTATCTTAAAGATCCCGATTCTACTGGATCTGATCAGCCAACGTATGTCGATGCCGCAAGTCGCGCTATTCGTCCAGAATATCTGGTGTTGGTTGGCCTGTGTACGCATCTAGGTTGTGCTCCTAAGCATGTACCGGAGGTCGGTGTTCCCGATTTAGGTGGTGAAGCTTGGCTTGGTGGTTTCTACTGTCCTTGCCACGCTTCACGTTTTGATTTGGCAGGACGGGTTTATCAGGGTTCGCCTGCGTCTACAAACCTTGTTGTTCCTCCGTATTCTTATGAGGGTAACAGTGTGCTTGTTATCGGTATTGATCAGGGGGCTGCGTGATGGTCAAAATGTTAGTGGGTTTGCGTGACTGGGTTGATGCCCGCCTGCCTATTATGCGTGCGTGGGATACCCATATGGGTAAATACTATGCGCCTAAAAACTTCAATTTCTGGTATTTCTTTGGTGTGTTGGCGCTGGTTGTACTGGTAAACCAGTTGTTAACCGGTGTCTGGTTGACCATGAGCTTTACCCCTAGCTCGGAAGAAGCTTTCCGCTCTGTTGAATACATCATGCGTGATGTTGAATACGGCTGGATTATTCGTTATATGCACTCCACCGGTGCCTCAGCTTTCTTTGTTGTTGTGTACTTGCATATGTTCCGTGGATTGCTATATGGGTCCTATAAAAAGCCCCGTGAATTGATTTGGGTTTTTGGAATGTTCATTTTCCTGGTGCTGATGGCTGAAGCATTTGTAGGTTACGTGCTTCCGTGGGGTCAAATGTCGTACTGGGGCGCGCAGGTTATTATTTCGTTGTTTGGCGCTATTCCGGTTGTGGGCGAAGATATCGTGCAGTGGATTCGCGGTGACTTTCTGATTTCTGGCGTTACGCTAAACCGCTTCTTCGCACTGCACGTTGTAGCGCTGCCGATTGTGTTGATTGCTTTGGTGGTATTGCATCTGCTTGCCTTGCACGAAGTGGGTTCTAATAACCCTGACGGCGTTGATATTAAGAAGCACAAGGATGCCAACGGTATTCCTTTGGATGGCGTTGCCTTCCACCCGTATTACACCGTTCATGACTTAACTGCAATCGCGGTATTTTTGTTTGTATTCTGCGCCATCCTTTTCTTCGGTCCAGAGATGGGTGGTTATTTCATTGAGCATGCTAACTTTGAAATTGCCGATGGTTTGAAGACACCCGCGCATATCGCGCCGGTATGGTATTTCACGCCGTTTTATTCGGTATTGCGTGCGGTACCTGATAAATTACTTGGTTTTATCGCCTTCGGTTCTTCAGTTGCGATTCTGTTCTTACTACCTTGGTTAGATCGCAGTCCAGTTAAGTCGATTCGCTATAAAGGAGCTGCGAGTAAAGTCGCTATCTTAATTTTTGTTGCCTCGTTCTTGATTTTGGGTGTGCTAGGCGTAAAAGCGCCCACCGAGGCGCGGACCTTGTTGGCTCGTATTTGCTCAGTTATTTATTTCGCCTTCTTCATCTTGATGCCATTTTGGACTAAATGGGAGGCGACTAAGCCGGAGCCAACCCGCACCACTGATAATGGTATGGGCTTCTGGAAGAGTATGCTGGTCTTGTTGACAGTGCTGGTATTGACCATATTGCCATTAAAGGCAGCTGGGGCTGAATCAACTTTCAACTGCGGCACTATGGAATGTGATCAAATTAATACTGACGTTAGCGATCAGCCGTCGTTGCAAAGGGGTGTTGCGACCTATATGAATTACTGTATGGGTTGCCACTCACTTGAGTATGGTCGTTATCAGCGTACGGCAGAGGATCTCGGTATTCCGTTAGCATTGTTTGAGTCAAATTTAAAGTTTGATGCTGATGCTAAAATTGGCTCACTGATGACTAATTCTATTGCGGCTGACGATGCAAAAAAGTGGTTTGGTGCTGCACCGCCTGATTTGACTTTAGTTGCACGTGTGCGCGGCACCGATTGGCTTTATACCTATCTTCGTACATTTCATTCAGATCCTTCACGCCCCTGGGGCGTGAATAATAAAGTCTATAAAGATGTAGGTATGCCTCATGTTTTGGCAGAGTTGCAGGGTTTGCCTGAATGCGCGCCGGGCCCCATTCGCGCGGATAATGGTGGCATATTACGTGATCCATTAACGGGTGAGGATATCTTGTTCGGCGAAGACGGTAAAGCCTTGAACCCATGCGGTTCTTTTACCTATTCGACCGCGGGGACCTTGAGTCCCGCTGAATATGATAAGGTAATCTATGATTTGGTTAATTTTCTAGATTACGTTGGTGAGCCTGCGCAGCTGAAAAGTAAGCGTATAGGCGGATTTGTATTGCTGTTTATTGCCTTGTTCTTTATCTTCACGTATCTGTTGAATCGTGAATATTGGAAAGATGTGCACTAAAAGTTTTCTACCTGCTTTTATAAATAAGTAAAAGCCTGTAAAAGTTGGCGGGCGGTTTCTGTTGAAAGTTGCCCGTTTGTTGTTTTAGTTTATTAATTTGAGGTGAGATCAATGGGCGTTGTAGCCAAGCGTTCTACCATGACGTTCTTTTCTGATGCAGCTAGTCATTACTGCCACCGGGTGAGAATTGTATTGGCCGAAAAAGGCGTGACTGTTGATATCGTCGATGTGAAGCCGGATAACCTGCCGGAAGAGGTCGCCGAATTAAATCCCTATAACTCCTTGCCGACTCTGGTGGATCGCGACTTGGCCTTGTATGA